>NZ_JALCYU010000006.1:0-314953 GCF_023507765.1 Chromobacterium sp. IRSSSOUMB001 | reverse complement strand
AAGGTGCAGCTGCTCCATCACCGGCACTGCGGCGGGCGTGGATTGTTGGCCTGCGCAATGGGGACAGGCGGGCGGCGGCATGGCGGGGGGAAAAGTAGAAAAGGTCATCGTGGTCTCCATGTCAGCTTTGGAAACCTGCCCAGGCGAGGCTAGGACAGGCACGTGACAAGGTGGCAAGACCGGCTGACTTTCCAGTGACCGGCAATCCTTTCGGATTCCCTGCCACGGCCCGCCCCGAATGGGTACGGCGTGGCAGCAGACGTAACGGTGCCAAAGCGGACCGTTGTGTCTGCGGGAAAGTCAGTTATGGGCTTGCCAGCCCTGCGTCGTGTATTGGGCACGACGCGGAACCAAGCCTAAACAGGCTGGCGGAGGGCGTCAAGGCATTGGGGATGGCGGGATAGCCGCGCGTCAACGCTAGGCTCGATCAGGGAGCAAGCAGTATGGATTGATTGATGCGCTGCATCAGTTCGGGACTGGCTTGCTTGCTACACATGATGTAGCGCTTGAGCCCCTCGGGAATGTCTTTGAAAGACAAGATCGCCAATCTTTTTGCATCGAGTTCTTTTTTCTGCAGCAGGTATTTATAGTCCTCGACGTCAATCAGCATATAGTCGGCGCGCTGAGAGACGATCATCTGGGCCAGCTCGCCCGGCGTCACCGTCGAATCCATCACCGCGGCAGTCGCATGATCAATCATCGCATCCAATTCAGGGCCATAGGAAACGCCCGCCACTTTGCCCAGCTTGAATTCAGGGCTGGCGAACAGCGCTTTTAGCGTGCTGAATTTTTGGATATTTTTTGCGGATTTGATATTGGCCAACACCAGGTGCGGCTTGTCTTGGTGAATGGCCGAGGAAAACAGCGCAAAGGCCTCGCGCTCCGGCGTTTTATACCAGCCTGGGGAGCAAATCAGTTTCTTATTGGCTTGGATATTGCTGAGAATGCGCTTGGCGGGCACTTCTTCAAACTCCGCCGGCACGGCCGCGCGGTGCAAGATTTCAATGGTCCGCTCCAATAAAAAACCGGCCGGTTTTCCATTTTGGCTATAGCTGTAGGGCGGTTTGTCTCGATACTGCAAGGACAGGGCCTGCTCCGCCAAGCAACTTGGCGCGCCCCCCAGCAATAAGAGGGTAAAGAGCAGCCGCTTAGCCATATGTCCTCCAGCCGGGTTCCGTCGTGCGAGCATGGCGCTATCTGGTGTGAGCATGCGGCGGCATGACAGCTTGGCCGTTAAGCCGCGCCCGCGTCGTAGGGCTCAAGGTCGAATCTTTTGAAAATAAACGTCAAAGCCGCGGTGATGGCTCCACTATAGGATTATTTTGCCCTGGCGGCGGCGCGTCGAGCCGCTGAGTTGCGCATGCCCTGGAAGGGCTTGCCTTGCGGGGCAAGCCCGCGCCCGCCGGCCGGCTTCGGCGTCCGCGCCGGGCGCAAAAAAACCCGCCGGTTCGCACCGGCGGGTTTGATTTGCGGACGCAGCTTACAGCGCGGCCAGCGCGGCGTCGTAGTTCGGCTCTTCGCCGATCTCGGCCACCAGCTCGCTGTGCAGCACCTTGTTGTCCTTGTCCAGCACCACCACCGCGCGGGCGGTCAGGCCGGCCAGCGGGCCGGAGGCCAGCTTGACGCCGTAGTCGGCGGCGAACTGCGGATTGCGGAAGGTGGACAGGGTCACCACATTGTCGATGCCCTCGGCGCCGCAGAAGCGCTTCTGCGCGAACGGCAGGTCGGCGGACACGCACAGCACCACGGTGTCGGCCAGCTTGGCGGCGCGTTCGTTGAACTTGCGCACCGACATCGCGCAGGTGGGGGTGTCCACGCTCGGGAAAATGTTCAGCACCTTGTTCTTGCCGGCGTAGTTGTCCAGTTTGACTTCGGCCAGGTCGGCGGAGGTCAGGGTCAGCGCCGGAGCTTGCTGGCCCTTGGCCGGCAGCGCGCCGGCCACTTCAACCGGATTGCCGCGCAGAGTAACGGTAGCCATGTGGGAATTCCTTATTTGGGTTCAGGGGTGAGTGACTCCGCTAGTGTGCGGCACACTGGCCGAATTTCAACCCCTCCCAAAGTAGGGCCAAGCCCATCTCAACCGGCCGGCCGGCTGCGCAAGCGCTCGGAACGGCCGCGCAACCACTCCAGCGTCAGCAGCATCAGCACCGAGAAACCGATCAACAGCGTGGCCGCCGCGGCGATGGCGGGGCTGAGGTTTTCGCGGATGCCGCTGAACATCGCCCGCGGCAGCGTCGTCTGGCCCGGCCCGGCGACGAACAGCGTCACCACCACCTCGTCAAAGGACGTGCCGAAGGCGAACAGCGCGCCGGAGATCACCCCCGGCGCGATCAGCGGCAGGGTCACCTTGAAGAAAACCCGCAGCGGCGACGCGCCCAGGCTGGCGGCGGCGCGCACCAGGTTGCGGTTGAAGCCCTGCAGCGTGGCGCTGACGGTGATCACCACGAAGGGCACGCCCAGCGCCGCGTGCATCAACACCAGCGTCAGATAGCTGTTGTCCATGCCCAAGGGCGCGAAGAACAGATAGCCGGCCACGCCGACGATCACCACCGGCACCACCATCGGCGAGATCAGCACCGCCATCAGCAGGCCCTTGCCGGGAAACTCGGCGCGGGTCAGGCCGATGGCGGCCAGCGTGCCCAGCGTCATCGCCAGCACGGTGGCCAGCGGCGCGACGATCAGGCTGTTCTGCAAGGCGCGCATCCACTCCGCCGAGGAGAAGAACTCCTGGTACCAGCGCAGGGAAAAGCCGTTGAGCGGGTAGACCAGGAAGGCGCTGCCGTTGAAGGACAGCGGGATGATCACCAGCACCGGCAGCACCAGGAACAGCAGCGTCAGGCCGCTCAGCAGGCGGTGCAGGTAAAACCACAAACGTTCTTCCGGCAAGGTGTGATGGCTTGGCATCGGTTTGGCTCTCCAGTATCGGTTTGGTCCAAGCGGCTATCCAGGCTGCGCTTCAGCCCAGCCGCAGCCGCTCGCTGCCCACCAGGCGGTGGTAAACCGCGTACAGCAGCAAGGTGGCCGCCAGCAGCAAGCCGCCCAGCGCGGTGGCCATGCCCCAGTTGATGGTGGTGTTGGTGTAGAAGGCGACGAAATAGCTGACCATCTGGTCATTGGGGCTGCCCAGCAAGGCCGGGGTGATGTAGTAGCCGATGGACAGGATGAACACCAGCAGACAGCCGGCGCCGACGCCGGCCACGGTCTGCGGCGCGTACACCCGCCAGAAGCTGGCGAAGGGATGGCAGCCCAGCGAGATCGCCGCGCGCAGATAGCTGGGCGAGATGCCCTTCATCACGCTGTAGATGGGCAGAATCATGAAGGGCAGCAGGATGTGCACCATGGCGATGTAGACGCCGACGCGGTTGAACACCAGTTGCAGCGGCTGCTCGATCAGGCCCAGGCTCAGCAAGGCGGCGTTGATCAGGCCTCCGGACTGCAGCAGCACGATCCAGGCCGCCACCCGCACCAGCACCGAGGTCCAGAACGGCAGCAGCACCATGATCATCAGCAGATTGCTGCGGCGCGTGGGCAGGCTGGCCAGCAGATAAGCCAGCGGATAGGCCAGCAGCAGGCATAGCGCGGTCACCACCAGGCTCATCCAGAAGGTGCGGGCGAACACGCTCAGGTAAATGCCCTGATCCGGCATCGCGCGGCTGAGCTCGCCCAGGTCGTCGATGCGGTGATCCAGCGCCGCCAGCAGATAGTAAGGGGTGTAGACGGACTGGTTGCGGCGTATCGCCAGCCAATAGGCCGGATCGCCCCAGCGCTCGTCCAGCTCGGTCAACGCCTGCTTGAACGAAGACGGCGCCGGCTCCAGCGGCAAGGCGCGCGCGGTTTTGCCCAACAGGCTGCGATAGCCGGGCACTTCCATGTTCAGCCGCTTGCCCAAGTCGCCCAGCGTCTGTTGTTCGCCGGCCAGCCGCACATCGTCGACGAGCGCGCGGTAGGCCGCTTCCGGCGGCAGCGACTTGCCGTCCCAAGCCGCCAGCGCCTGTACCGTCCGCGGCAGCGTGCCCGCCACCTCGGGATTGTCGACGCTACGCAGCAGCAGCGCGCCGATGGGCACGATGAAGGTCAGCAACAGGAACAACAGCAGCGGCGACACCAGCGCCAGCGACTTGAGCTTGCCCAGCCGCTCCGCCCGGGCCAGCCGTGCCTTCAGAGGCAGCGGGGCCGGCGCGGACGCGCGGGAATGAGATACCGAGGAAGCGGTCATGGCTTGGACTCCGTCAAAACGGCCGCCGAAAGGCGGCCTCCGCTAAATGAAGGACGAGCGCTTACTTAGCCGCCCAGGCGTTGAAACGCTGCTCCAGGCTCTCGGCGTGATCGGCCCAGAATTCCAGATTGATCTTCAGCGCGTCCTTGATGTTCTGCGGCGCGGTGGGCAGATCCGGCAGCTCGCTCTTGTCCAGCAGCGGAATCGCCCGCTTGTTGCTGGGGCCGTAGGCGATGTTCTGCGAATAGACCTTCTGGTTTTCCGGCTTGCTGGCGAAGACGATGAACTGGTAGGCCTGATCGCGCTTGGGCGTGCCCTTGGGAATCGACCAGTAGTCGAAGTCGTAGAGGTTGCCGTTCCACACCACTTTCAGATTCTTGCCCTCCTTGCGCGCCACCGCGATGCGGCCGTTGAAGGCGGAGCTCATCACCACGTCGCCGGAGGCCAGGTATTGCGGCGGCTGGGCGCCGGCCTCCCACCACTGCAGATAGGGCTTGATCTGGTCCAGCTTCTTGAAGGCGCGGTCCACGCCGGCCGCGGTGCCCAGCGCCGGATAGACATCCTTGGCCGCCACGCCGTCAGCCAGCAGCGCGATCTCCAGCGTGCCCTTGGCGCCCTTGCGCAAGCCGCGCTTGCCGGGGAATTTCTTCACGTCCCAGAAATCCTTCCAGCCGGCCGGCGCGGTCTTCAGCTTGTCGGCGTTGTAGGCCAGCGCGGTGGACCAGACGAAGATGCCGATGCCGCAGGGCTGGGCCGCGCCGGGCACGAAGTCCGCCTTATTGCCGATGCGCGCGTAGTCCAGCCGTTCCAGCAGGCCCTCGTCGCAGCCGCGCACCAGTTCCGGCGATTCCACTTCCAGCACGTCCCAGGACACGCTCTTGGTGTCCACCATCGCCTTGAGCTTGGCCATTTCGCCGTTGTACTCGCCGCTGACCAGCTTGAGCCCGGTGCTCTTCTGGAATGGCGCGTAGTAGGCCTTGGCCTGGGCGTCCTTATTGGCGCCGCCGTAGGAAATCACCGTCAAATCCTTGGCCGAAGCCGCGCCGGCCAAGGCCAGCGCCGCGCCCAGCATCATGAATTTTTGTTTCACTGCCATCCTCATTCTCCTTGTTGACTACATCGTGACGCCGGTCAGGCCGGCGTGGCTTTTAGAGCTGCTAACAAAACTCCTGATGCTGCGTTGCGCCGACTTGCCGTACTCAAGTACTGCCTGCGTCGGCGCGCCTTGCCTCAGACGTGAAACTGACTTTTGTTAGCCGCTCTTAGAACGTGTTTACGATCTCGCGAGCTAAGGTGAGACAAGGCGAAAACGGCTGAGAAAGCGGAATGTACAGGTGGTACATGAGCATTTCGAAGAGGTTTTCAACGCCGTATCGCCGACGCGCAGCAGATCGCAAACAGGTTCTTAAAACCGACGCTCAGCGCAGGGCCCAAGCGTTGAAGCGCTGCTCCAGGCTTTCGCCGTGATCGGCCCAAAACTCCATATCCACCTTCAGCGCGTTCTTCAGGTTCTGCGGCGCGGTAGGCAGCTCCGACAATTCCGACTTATCCAGCAGCGACAACGCCTTCTTGTTGCTGGGGCCGTAGCTGATATTTTGCGAATAGACTTTCTGGTTTTCCGGCTTGCTGGCGAAGGCGATGAAGCGGTAAGCGGCGTCCTTGTTGGGCGAGCCTTTGGGAATGGCCCAGGAATCGAAGTCGTACAGGCTGCCGTCCCAGACGATGGTCAGCTTCTTGCCCTCTTTTTGCGCCGCGGCGATGCGGCCGTTGTAGGCCGAGCTCATCACCACATCGCCGGAGGCCAGGTATTGCGGCGGCTGCGCGCCGGCCTCCCACCACTGGATGTGCGGCTTGAGCTGGGCCAGCTTCTTGAAGGCGCGCTCCACGCCGGCCGGCGTGGCCAGGGTGCGATACACGTCCTTGGCGGCAACGCCGTCGGCCAGCAGCGCGATTTCCAGCGTATATTTGGCGCCCTTGCGCATGCCGCGCTTGCCGGGGTAGCGCTTCACGTCCCAGAAGTCCGCCCAGTTGCGCGGCGCGGTCTTGAGCTTGTCGGCGTTGTAGGCCAAGGCGGTGGACCAGACCAGGGTGCCGATGCCACAGGCTTGGGCCGCGCCCGGCAGAAAATCCGCCTTATTGCCGATGCGCGCGTAGTCCAGCCGCTCGAACAGCCCTTCGTCGCAGCCGCGCGCCAGCTCCGGCGACTCCACTTCCAGCACGTCCCAGGACACGCTCTTGGTGTCCACCATCGCCTTGAGCTTGGCCATTTCGCCGTTGTACTCGCCGGCCAGGATTTTGATGCCGGTGGCTTGCTGAAACGGCTGGTAATAGGCCTTGGCCTGCGCCACCTTGCTGGCGCCGCCAAAGGAAATCACGGTCAAATCCCGGGCCTGGGCGGCGCCGGCCAGGCCGGCGATCAATACGGCCGCGGCCGGCAAGGCGTAACTACAGCGTGTCATCATCACTCTCCTGCGCGTGGGCGGCGGAACGGAGGAAAGGCGCCGCCGCGATAAGAACCTGTTTACGATCTGCTGCACGTTGGCGATACGGCGTTGAAAACACCTTCGAAATGCTCATGTACCACTCGTACATTCCGCTTTCTCAGCCGTTTTCGCCTTGTCTCGCCTTAGCTCGCGAGATCGTAAACACGTTCTAAGAACCGACGAGGAAGGCCGGCTTATTCCTGCAGCGCCAGCGCGTCCAGCGCCCGAGCGTGCTCCACTTGCCAGCCCAGCGGCACCACGTCGCCCACCGCCAGCTGCGGGTCGAGGTCGGCGATGGGCTGCTTGACGTAGAAATCGGCGCGGCCGCAGGCCTCCAGCCGCACCCGCACGTGATCGCCCAGGTAGATGAATTCCGCCACCCGGCCGGAAAAACGGTTGGCGCAGGCCTCGCTGCGCGCGTTCAGATGCACGCGCTCCGGCCGCACCGACAACGACACCCGGCTGCCGGTCTCGCCCACTTTCACCGCCAGCGCCGCCACCCGCTCGCCGCGCTCCAGCTCCACCAGGCAGCGCTCGCCGTCCTGGCTCAGCAACGTGCCTTGCAAGCGGTTGTTCTCTCCGATGAAGTTGGCGACGAAGGCGTTGCCCGGCCGCTCGTAAAGCTGGGCCGGCGCGTCAACCTGCTGGATTTCTCCCTGGTGGAACACCGCCACCCGGTCCGACATGGTCAGGGCCTCTCCCTGGTCATGGGTGACGTAGACCACAGTGACGCCTAGGCGCTGGTGCAGATGCTTGATCTCCATCTGCATGTGTTCGCGCAATTGCTTGTCCAGCGCGCCCAAGGGCTCGTCCATCAGCACCAGCTGCGGCTCGAACACCAAGGCGCGCGCCAGCGCCACCCGCTGCTGCTGGCCGCCCGACATCTGGCCCGGATGGCGGCCGGCGAAAGCGTCCAGCTGCACCATGGCCAACGCCCGCTTCACCTTGTCCTGAATGTCCGCCTTGGACACGCCGCGCACCGACAGTGGGAAGGCCAGGTTTTCCGCCACCGTCATGTGGGGAAACAAGGCGTAGTTTTGGAACACCATGCCGATGTTGCGCTTGTGCGGCGGCACGCGGTTGATGGAACGGCCGGCCAGCTGAATCTCGCCGCCGGTAGGGGTTTCGAAGCCGGCCAGCATCATCAGGCTGGTGGTCTTGCCGGAGCCGGACGGCCCCAGCAGGGTGAGGAATTCGCCTTGGCGGATATCCAGATTCAGGTTTTTGACGATGAGGTTCTCGCCGTCATAGCTTTTCTGGATGTCGAGGAAGCGGACAAGCACATCGTTGGCTGCGGACATGGCGGCGGCACCTGAAAGTGAATGCGTACGCCAACCATGCTAGGGAGCGCGGCGCGCGCTCGCTATCGGCGAGCAGCGGATTTTGCCGTCGGGATAAACGGCGCTCGCTGTAGGGAAATTCTTAGTGCGCCGCAGCAGGCCGGGCGTTAAAACAATTGGTGCTCGATCGCGTAACGCACCAGGTCCGCCAGCGACTGCGCGCGCAGCTTCTGCATCAGCCTGACTTTGTGGGTGCTGACGGTCTTGGCGCTGATCGCCAGCAACTGCGCCACCTCGTTGACGTTGGCGCCCTGCGCCAGCCGCTGGAACACCTGGAACTCGCGCTCGGACAGCTGGGCGTGCGGCGGCCGCTCGTCGCTGAGATTGACCTCGAACACCAGCCGGTCCGCCAGCTGCGGATCGATGTAGCGGCCGCCGCCGGCCACCTTGCGGATCGCGGTCAGCAGCAGCGCCGGGTCGCTGTCCTTGGTGGCGTAGCCGGCGGCGCCGGCCTTGAGCGCGCGCGCCGCCATCTGCACCTCGTCGTGCATGGACAGCACCAGGATGGCCGGCGCTTGCGCCAGCCCCCGCAAGCGCGGAATCACGTCCAGGCCGCTGAGGCCCGGCATCGAAATATCCAGCAGCAACACATCGCAGGCCGCGGCGCGCAAGGCGTCGAACACCGCGCCGCCGTTGGCGGCTTCGCCGACCACTTGCAAATCGTCGGCCAGGCCGATCAGCTGCTTGATGCCTTCGCGCACGATGGTGTGGTCTTCCGCCACAATCACTCGAATCATGTCTTCTCCTCCCCTTCATCCGGCCGCAAGGGCAGCCGGGCCGTCAAACTGCAGCCTTGCCCCGGCGCGCTGGCGATCTCCAGGCTGCCGCCGAACATCAGCAGGCGCTCGCGCATGCCCACCAGGCCGTAGGAACTGCCCGCCTCCCCCGGCCGCCGCTCGAAGCCCTTGCCGTCATCGACAATGCTCAGTGTCAGCTCGCCCGGCTGCGCCTGCAAATGCAGCGTCACCGTGTGAGCCTCGGCATGGCGCATCACATTGGTCAGCGCCTCCTGCAATACCCGGAACAGGCCCACCGCCTTGGCGTCGTCCAGCCGCAGCGGCGTTTCCGGCACCAGCACCAGGCAGGGTATGCCGCTGCGCGCTTCGAAGCGGCGCGCCTGCCATTCCACAGCCGAGGCCAGGCCCGCGTCCAGGATGGGCGGCCGCAGCGCGGTGGCCACGTCGCGGACCAGGGCGAAAGTCTGGGCGATCAGCTTCTTGATGCTGGCCAGCCGCTGCGCCGCCGCGCCCTCAGGCTGCGCCAGGCTCAGTTCCAGCATTGAGGTTTCCAGCTTGAGCACGGTCAGCACCTGGCCCAGTTCGTCGTGCACCTCGCGCGCGATATGGGCTTTCTCCTCCTCGCGCACGGTTTCGAGGTGGGCGGACAGGTCGCGCAGCATGGCGCGCGATGCGATCAGTTCCAGTTCATTGCGCTTGCCGGCGCTGATATCCCACAGGATGCCATCCCACACCATGCCCGTCGCGCCGTGGCGGCGGGCGCTGGCGCGCAGATCGGCCCAGCGCTCCGCGCCGTCGCGGGTCAGAATCCGGCCCTGCCAGCTCCAATCGCGCTGCTCGCGCCAGGCCGCCCGCCAACTGTCGCGCAGCCCGGCGGCGTCTTCCGGGTGCGCCAGCGCCTGCAAACCCTCCGGCCGCGCCAGCAAGTCCGCCGCCGGATAACCGGTCAGCGCCAGGCTGGCCTCGCTGACGAAGGCCAGCCGCGGGTCTTCCGCCGCGTCGCCGCGCTCCAGCCGGAACACCAGGCCCGGCACATTGCCGGCTATCCCCTTGAAGCGCGCCTCGCTTTCCCGCAAGGCGGCGCGCGCCTGCCGCTTCTCGCTGACATCGTGCATGAAGGCCACCAGGTAGTCGGCGCCGCCAAAGCGCAGAAAGCTGAGCGAGACATCCACCGGCAGGCTGTCGCCGTCGGCGCGCTGACAATCGATTTCGAACTGCAACAAGCCGCGGCCGCGCGCCTGGCTCCACAAATCCAGCCAGCCGTCCATGTCCAAGCCCGGCTGGAAGCGCGACAGCGGCTGCCCCACCGCCTGCGCCTCGGTGCAGCCCAGCATCGCCAGCGCGGCCTGGTTAGCGTAACGCAGCCGGCTGTCCCAGTTCAGCCACAGAATGCCCACCGTGCTGTGATCCACCGAGAACTGCGTCAGCCGCAAAGCCTCGGCGCTGGCCTCCCGCTGCGCCAGCGCCTGCCGCGCCGCCGCCAGCGCCTGTCGCACCTGCCGCTGCTGCCGGCCCTGCCACAGCAGCGCGCCGGCCAAGAGCAGGATCAGCAGCCCCGAGACCTGGCTCAGCCGCCGCCAGAACGGCAGGCTGTCGCCCAGCGGCGTCGGCTCGGCCTGCACCCAGCGTGTGTAAAGATGGCCGCGCTGCGCGGCCGGCAGCGCGCTCAAGGCCCGGTCCAGCAAGGTTGCCAACTGCGGCCAATCCTGTCGCGACGCCACCCGCAGCAGCCGGGTGGTTCCACTGTCGCCCACCGCGCGCAAGGACGAGAACTCCGGCTCGCGCAGCAGTTGGTTCAGCTGCGCCTCGTCCACCACCGCGTAATCCGCCCGCTGGCGCAGCACCTGCTGCAGCGCGGAGCGATCCGAGCCGGCCGGCCAACGCCGCAAAGCCGGATAGTTGGCGGCCAGGAAGGCCGCCGCCGCGCCCGGCTCAAGCACCGCCACCAGCGCGCTGCCCGGCAGTTGCTCCAGTTCCAGCGCCGCCGCCGGCTCGCCGCGGCCAACCAGCTTGTAAGGCACCCGCAGGAAGGGATCGGAAAACAGCCAGTAGCGCAGGCCGGCCGGAGTCTGCTCCAGGCCGGGCGCGACATCCACCCGTCCCGCCCGCGCCGCCACGCTCAATTGCATCTTGTTCGGATAAAAGGTCCAGGCCAGTTTGAGTCCCAGCTCGGCGGCCAGCCGGTTCATCAGTTCCACATGCGCGCCGCTGAGCGCCTGCCGGCGCGCGTCCAGCACCGCGTACGGCGCTTGCGGCACCACCCCCACCCGCAGCACTGGGTGCTGGCGCAGCCAGTCCCGCTCCGCCGTCGATAGGCTCAGCGCCCAGCTGACCGGCGCCAGCCACAGCGCCGCCAATCCCGCTATCCACAATAAGGCTTTCAATGCGTCCCTCCGGCGCGCCGGAAGGCGCGCATGGCTCCATACTGTGGCCGCCCGGCGACGCTGTCTAAAAAATCAAACACAAAGCGGAGAATACTGTGGCAAGAGACGCAGGCGGCGGGCCTGACGGACGGGCGACAGGGAGAGAGAAAGGCCGATGGACGCAGCAAAATGAGGCCTGACTTGGAAAATGCGCCGCGGCGGGCCAGAAAGCGCGAATTGCGCTGCATCGCCGGCGGCGACATCAGTATACTGTGACGCTATTCGAAAAATTGTCGAAAATACTAAGCAGAGGCCGACAAGGGCACGCCACCGAGGTTACAGGTATGGATATTGGATTACGCGTCAAACAAGTGCGCGAGCACTTCGCGCTGTCGCAGCGCGAGCTGGCGAAACGGGCCGGCATGGCCAACGCCACCATCTCGCTGATCGAGCAGAACCGGGTCAGCCCGTCCATTAGTTCGCTATTGAAGCTGATTCAGGGTTTCCCGATGACGCTGACCGAATTCCTGACCTTTGGCGAACCGCCGCCCAGCGACCCCTACACCTTCCGCCGCGACCAACAGCCGGACCTGGGCCGCGACGGCCTGAAGCTGCTGATCATCGGCGCCTCCAACCCCAACCGCCAGATGCGCATGCTGCGCGAGCTGTATTCGCCGGGCGCGGACACCGGCAAAGAGATGATCACCCATCCGGAGGGCGAGGAGTGCGGCGTGGTGGTGCGCGGCACGGTGGAGCTGACCGTGGACGGCCACATCAGCATCCTCTCCGCCGGCGACGGTTATTACTTCCCCAGCACCCTGCCGCACAAATTCCGCAATATCGGGCCGGACGAGGCGGAGATCATTAGCGCCAACACCCCAGCCAACTTCTGAGAACCTGTTCACGATCTGCTGCGCGTTGGCGATACGGCGTTGAAAATCGCTTCGAAATGCTCATGTACCCCTCGTACACTCAGCTTTTTCGCTCGTTTTCGCCTTGTCTCGCCCTGGCTCGCGAGACTGTGAACAGGCTCTAAGGTCAGGTCAGAAGCGACCCACTGCAGCCAGCGCCCCGCGCCCCAGGCGCTGCGGCAGCAGGCTGCCGGCCACCATGCCGACAATGCTGAAGCCCAGGCCCGCCAGTTGCGGCGGCCAGAACGGGTCCGCCGGGCCGAACCAATCCAACGCCAGCCAGCTGCCCAAGCCCAGCGCGATGGCCAGCAAGGCGCCCTGCGGCGTCGAACGCTTCCAGAACAAGCCGGCGAACAACGGCGCCACCGCCGACACCAGCGTCACCTTGTAGGCATTGCCCACCATCTCGTAGATGGTGGCGTCGGACAAGAGCGCGAACACCGTGGTAATAATGGCCAGGCCCACCACGGTCAGCCGCATCGCCAGCAGGAACTGGCGGTCCGACATCACCGGGATAAAACGGCTGAGCACGTTCTCGGTAAAGGTCACCGACGGCGCCAGCAAAGTGCCGGACGCGGTGGACATGATGGCGGACAGCAGCGCGCCAAAGAACATCACCTGCGCGAACAGCGGCGTGCGCTCCAGGATCAGGCTGGGCAGAATCATCTGCGCGTCCTGCTGCATCCAGCGGCTCACCATGGTTGGATCGATCAGGGTGGCGGCAAAGCCGATGAAGATGGGCAGCATGCAGAAAGTCAGGTACAGGCCGCCGCCAACCATGGACGCGCGCGCCGCGACGTTCTCGTTCTTGGCCGACATCACCCGCTGGAAAATATCCTGCTGCGGAATCGAACCCAGCATCATGGTCAGCAAGGCGCCAACAAAGCCGACAACATCTTTGGGCGACAGGCTGGGAATCATGGTGAACTTGTCCTGCGCCGCCGCGTGCTGCAGCACCTTGACCGGGCCGCCAGCCATGTCGCCAATCAACCAGGTCAGATAAAGCAGACCAGCGACAATCACCGTCATCTGGAAGAAATCGGTCAGCGCCACCGACCACATGCCGCCAAACAGCGTGTACACCAGCACGATGCCGGCGCCCAGCAGCATGCCGGCGTTGGCGCTGATCGCGCCTTGGGACAGCACGTTGAACACCACGCCCAGCGCGGTCAACTGCGCCGCCACCCACCCCAGGTAGGAGGCGATGATGCACAGCGACACAAACAGCTCCACATTGCGGCCGAAGCGCTGTTTGTAGAAGTCGCCTATGGTCAGCAGATTGAGCCGGTACAACGG
This sequence comes from Chromobacterium sp. IRSSSOUMB001, assembly GCF_023507765.1. Classification (NCBI taxonomy): domain Bacteria; kingdom Pseudomonadati; phylum Pseudomonadota; class Betaproteobacteria; order Neisseriales; family Chromobacteriaceae; genus Chromobacterium; species Chromobacterium sp. IRSSSOUMB001. The sequence goes on along the minus strand of NZ_JALCYU010000006.1, from coordinate 301,607 downwards.
CCGCGCGAACAACAGCCCCACCAGCACCAGGCACATCGAGGAGCCGAACGGGTCTTCGACGATGCCGGCGAAGCCCTTGTCGATAAAGGTGGCCGGAATGCCCAGCACCGCTTCTGAACCGAACCAGGTGGCGAACACCATCGCGGTGACAATGGGAAACGGCAGGCTGCGGCCGGCCACGGCGAAATCGCGGGCATTGCGCACGCGGGTGGCGGCGTACAGGCCGATGCCCACGGACAACAACAAATAAACAACGACGAAGCCAATCAGCATGGGAATGATGTTCCTCTTCAGGCGGCGCGCGCACGCGCCCAAACGGCGGCCCAAAAGCAAGAGGCCGGCGGGGGCACCTGACACCCCGCCAGCCTCTCTCAATTCCTGAAAACCTTGATATCTTGCTTTGCCATCAAGGGTTTGGGGGGCGATGATAACGCAGCTTTTTCTCGCTGTGTACCCATTGCCGGGCAGTTTTTTCACACCCGCCCCAATTTGCCCGAATGTCATTGCCGGCGCGTTGCCGCCCATCCGTCTTTTCCGCTTGCCGCCCGTCGTCGAAGCCGGATTCGCGCGGCTGTTTTCAGCGGGCCGGACGACGAACGCTCAGTCTCCCCAGTCCTCGATGAACAACGCCTCTTGCTCCACTTTGCACTGCTTCTCCTGCATCTCCATCGCCAGGCCATGCAGCAAGGGCGGCAAGCCGCCGCCCATCAAACGCGCCAACTGCGTCTGCTCCGCCTCGCTCAAAGGCTGGGCGCCGTTGGCCAGCGTCAATTGCTCCGCTTGCATCCGCCACGGCGACCATGGCCGCCCGGCCTGCTCCGCCACCTGACCGGCGGCCATGGCGACGGCGATGCCGGACGGAGCCAAATCGCAAGCGATCTGCACCGGCACCCGCAGCAGGCTTAACAAGTGACGAACCGCCTCGCGCCAACGCTGATGCGGCTGGCCCGGCACCCAGACGGTCAACACCGGCAGCGCTTGCTGGCTGAGCGTCTGGAACACGCTGAGGTTCTCCACGATGCGCACGCTGCGGATTGCGCCCTCCACCGCGCTCACGCTCATCAACGCCTCCGGCCCCAAGGCCACGCCTTGCTGCAGCAAGGCGGCGGACAACAGGCATTGCTGCCCGGCCCACAAACCCAGCGGCCCGGACAAGAAAACGTGCGGAGTGTGGGCGGCGATACCACAAGCTTCCAGATCCACGCCGAACTCCGCCAGCCACTGCCGGTCCGCGGCGCCGAAAGCCTTGCTGCGCCCCAGCGCGCGCTGCGAGAACTGACGCTCAGTGCCCCAACAACCGTCCAGCAGCCATTGATCCAGCGCCTGGGCCAGTTTCAGACGGCGTTCCAGCGTAGAGGATTGCAAGTGCGGACTCAGGCTTTCCGCCAGACCCAGCAGCCACGGATGGCGCGGCTGCCAGCCGCGCCACAGCTCCACCACTTCGGCCTGCGGCCGCGCGTCGGCCATGCCCAATAAGTGACGCAGGCCGTACATGTCCAGCCACTGCACCCAGAACGGATGCAAAGGCTGGAAGCGCAGCCCGGTTTCGGCGTGCAGCTCTACCTCGCACCAGCCGGCCTCCAGCAAACGGCGCAGCAGGTTCTCCGCCAGAGCCGGGCTGTCCGCCGGAGCCAGCAGCGTGCTCCAGCGCGCGCGGTCGCGCCGCGTCTTGAGCCAGCCGCGCACCATGTCCTGCTCGTCCGCGCTCAGCGGCAAGGGCCGCGGCGCGGCCAGCGGCGTCAGCAGCAGATTATGGCCGCGCGCGCCCAGCGGGGTGCGACGAACGGAATCGGGGGCGATCTGGGACAGCCAATGCGACATAGCGGACGACTCGATGAAAAGGCGGATGAGGAATAGACCATTTTTCCGTCAGAAATTCAATGCCGGCTTCGTGACGGGGCAGCCGGCCGCGCCGGAAGGCAAACGCGGACGAAAGCCAGCTAAACCCTCGCGGGCTTTGAGCCGTGAATGGCCTTTCAAGCCGCTTGCCAGGCGATCACCCGATCACGGCCGCCGGACTTGGCTTGATACAGCGCCTGGTCCGCCCGGTGGAAAGCCTGCTGCAAGCCGCCGTTTCCCACCTGACAAACACCGGCGCTGACCGTCACCCGCCCATGAGGGAAAGGGGCGGCACGCACCTGTTGGCGGAAACACTCCAACCGCGCCTGCCCCGCCGCGTCGCTACGCGCCGCCAGCAGCACGCCGAACTCCTCGCCGCCGATGCGGCCGTAAATCTGGTCGTGAAAGGTTTCGGCCAACAAGGCGCTGACCTCGCGTATCGTCTGATCCCCCACCGCGTGCCCATGGGTATCATTGATGCGCTTGAATAGATCGATATCGATAATGGCCAGATAGAACGCAATGTCCTCATGTCCAAGCGCGTACTCCGCCTGCTGCAGAAAGGAGCGCCGGTTGGGCAGGCTGCTCAGCGAGTCGTAAAAAGCCTGCCGCCTCAGCTTGTTCAACAAGAGATGGTTGCTGCGCAGGGTTTGCACTACCTGCAGATGCACCAACACCATGCCGCCGATGATGATGGCCAGAAAGCCGAAGCCGTAAATCGTCTGCTCGCCGCCCCAACGCAAAAAAACGCGCGCGGGATCGAACACCAACAACAACAGTCCCCAAAAACTCAGGGTGTGCCATATATTGGACATGCTGATCGACATTACCAACGCCGACACGCCCAGCGTTGGCAACAACAGGTACTCGCCGTAGCCGCCGGCATCCAGCGCTCGCTTCATCGCCAGGCAATACCCAATGGCGAACAACACCTGCCATAACAGCAAAAGACGGCCGCTCCGCGCCACGATCTGCAGAAGGATCAAGCCGCCCAGCCCCAGGCCCACCGCCAGGAACAGCCACCCTGGCACCATGCCGCCGTACAGGCGGCGCACCAGCAGAAAGCCCAGCGCGCCCAACACCCCCACCCCCTGGAACCCCAGGCTGCGCCATTGAAAAGCATCGATCAGATAAGCGTCGAAGTCTTGCTCCAGCGGCCGCACCGGCGCAGGTATCGTCATCGCATCATGCTCCCGCCCACACGCGTCTGACATCGCGTCTTGCTGTGGTATAGGCGCCTGAACCGCCCCCATGCAATCCTCCCCGAGGCCGGCTGGCCCCCCGCTCTCCCGGAGGCTATAATCGCCGCCTTCGACGCGGCGCGGCTCTTGCCGCGCGCTTTGCTTTTTGTCTTCCATGGATTGGCCCGCACCCGATGTCCGCAGTCTGTCGCCGGCAGGACGCCATTGTCCTGCGCCTGATGCAAGTTCAAGATTTTCCCGCCGTGCTGCAAGTTCAGCAACACTGCTATCCCCCGTCGCTGATAGAAAGCCGCGACGCGCTGGCCTCGCGCCACCGGCTATCCCCGGACACCTGCTGGGTGGCGGAGCGCCCCGGACAGGTACTGGGCTATGTGTTCGCCCACCCCTGGGCCGGCGGCCGTCCGCCCAGCCTGAACCGCCCGCTGGAGCGGTTGCCGGAAACAGTCGACACCTTGTTCATCCACGATCTGGCGTTGCACCCGGATGCGCGCGGCCATGGTCTGGGACCGCGCCTGGTGCAAACCGTACTGGGCCAGGGCCGACGGCGCGGACTGCGCCAGGCACGGTTGGTGGCGGTTCAGGGCGCCGCGCGCTACTGGAAACGCTTTGGCTACCAGCCCTGCGCGCGCGACGATTACACCCGCCAGGCCTATGGCGAAGGCGCGGTCGGCATGCAACGCGCCTTGTGAACGCCGGCCGCATCGGCGCGCCAAAACGCCTATGCTGCAAGGAAGATTTGGCCAGCCCCTTGGCCAAGCTATGATAGAATCGCGCGCAACGTATTCAATTCCTTATGAAAATACTCATAGTCGCCCTGTGTGCGGCATGGCTCGCCGCCCCGGCCCTGGCCGGCCGTTTGCTGCCGATGGAACTGAAGGCCGGCACCGTCCGCGCCGCGGATGACGCCACCATCGAGTTCGTCAAGAAAGACCGCTCCTTGCTGGAAAGCCTGCTCGGCATTTTCATCCGCTCCGAACGCCAGTTCCCATTGGCGCCCGGCCTGCGCATCTTCGACGAGCACAACCGCTTCCTGCTGCGCGGCCAACTGGAAAGCCTGGAAGGCCGCCCGGTGGGCGTCACCTTCAATATGCAAGGTCAGATCAATCGGATCTGGGTGCTGCGCCCCGAGGAAGTGGAGATGCTGAAGCAAAGGGAAGCCGAAGCAGCCGCCCAACCGTCCCAATAAACTCAGCCGCCCATGGCGGCGCCTGTCGGGTCTGGCCCGCGGCGAATTGACAGAAACACGCTGGAATCTAGCTGCAATGAAAAAGGTATACATCAAGACTTTTGGTTGCCAAATGAACGAGTACGACTCGGACAAAATGGCGGATGTGCTGTCCGACTCCGAAGGCATGGTCAAAACGGACAATCCGGAAGAAGCCGACATCATCCTGTTCAACACCTGTAGCGTGCGCGAAAAGGCGCAAGAAAAAGTGTTTTCGGATCTGGGCCGCATCCGCCCGCTGAAAGAGGCCAAACCCGATCTGATCATCGGCGTCGGCGGCTGCGTGGCGTCGCAGGAGGGCGAGACCATCGTCAAACGCGCGCCCTACGTCGATGTGGTGTTTGGCCCGCAAACCCTGCACCGCCTGCCGGACCTGATCAAGTCGCGCCAATCCAGCGGCAGCTCCCAGGTGGACATCTCCTTCCCGGAAATCGAGAAGTTCGACCACATCCCGCCGGCCAAGGTGGAAGGCGGCGCGGCTTACGTTTCCATCATGGAAGGCTGTTCCAAGTATTGCTCTTTCTGCGTGGTGCCTTACACCCGCGGCGAGGAAGTCAGCCGCCCCTTTGACGACGTGCTGACCGAAATCGCCGGCCTGGCCGCGCAGGGCGTCAAGGAAATCACCTTGCTGGGACAAAACGTCAACGCCTATCGCGGCGCGATGTCCGATGGCGAAATCGCCGACTTCGCGCTGCTGCTGGAATACGTGCACGAGGTGCCGGGCGTGGAGCGCATCCGTTTCACCACCAGCCACCCGCGCGAATTCAGCCAGCGCATCATCGATTGCTACGGTAAGCTGCCCAAGCTGGTGTCCCATCTGCACCTGCCGGTGCAAAGCGGCGCCGACCGCGTACTGGCGGCGATGAAGCGCGGCTATACCGGCCTGGAGTACAAATCCATCATCCGCAAGCTGCGCGCGCTGCGGCCGGACCTGTGCCTGTCCTCCGACTTCATCGTCGGCTTCCCCGGCGAAACCGAGGCCGACTTCGAACAAACGCTGAAGCTGGTCAAAGACATGGAAGTCGACTTCAGCTACGTGTTCATCTACAGCCCGCGTCCGGGCACGCCGGCGTCCAATCTGCCGGACGATACCCCTCACGCGGAAAAAGTGCGTCGCCTGGAGGCCCTGAACGAGGTGATTGAGGCCAAGGGCTTCGCCATCAATCAATCCATGGTGGGCACCGTACAACGCGTGCTGGTGGAAAGCGTGTCCAAGAAAGACGCCACCATGCTGGCGGCACGCACCGCCAACAACCGCGTGGTCAACTTCGTAGGCCACCCGCGCCTGCTCAATCAGATGATAGACGTGCGCATCACCGAAGCGCGTCCGCACTCGCTTGTGGGCGAGGCGCTGATCGCGGAAACCGTCTGAGCATGATGTCCGCCCGCCATTTTTTTACGCCGGCCGCCGCGGGCGGGCGTATGCTTGGCGCTTTGCATCCGAGCTGACGCCGCCATGTTCATCGTTTCGCTAAGCTATATCGCCCCGCTGTCCGACATCGACGCGCAGCTGGAAGCGCACGTCGCCTGGTTGCGGCAGGGCTACGCCTCCGGCCTGCTGCTGGCCTCCGGCCGCAAAAGCCCGCGCACCGGCGGCGTGATCCTGGCGCGCGGCGAACGCGCCGAGCTGGAAGCCCTGCTGGCGCGCGATCCGTTCGCCATCGCCGGCCTTGCCCGCTACGAGATCACCGAGTTCCACGCCAGCATGAGCGCGCCGGAACTGGATTGTCTGCGGAACATTTGATGAACGCCGCAGCCTTAACCCTTGTCCATCGGTCGTCCCGCCCCGCCGCGGGCCTCCGACAACGACCCAGACTACGAGCCGCATGACTACATCGCACGCCGAACCCCTCAGCTTCAATCCCGTCGACAACGAACGGCTGGCCCGCCTGTGCGGCCCGCTGGACGAAAACCTGAAACAGATAGAAACCGGCCTGGACGTGACCGTGCAGCGCCGCGGAGAAAGCTTCCGCGTGCAAGGCGAACAGGCCAAGACAGCGGTGGAAGCGCTGACCCGGCTCTATCTGCTGGCGGAAAAACAGGAGCTGTCGATAGACGACGTGCAACTGTGCCTGGTGGAACTGCGCCGTCACGCGCCCAACGGCGCAACGGCTGCCGCCGAAGACGAAGACGCGCCGGTGCTGGTGACCCGCCGCGGCGATCTGCGCGGCCGCACGCCGCGCCAGAGCCGCTACATCAAAGCCATTCAGCAACACGACATCACCTTCGGCATTGGCCCGGCCGGCACCGGCAAAACCTATCTGGCGGTGGGCTGCGCGGTGGACGCGATGGAGCGCGACACGGTCAAACGCATCGTGCTGGTGCGCCCGGCGGTGGAGGCCGGCGAGAAGCTGGGCTTCTTGCCCGGCGACCTGGCGCAGAAGGTGGATCCGTATCTACGGCCGCTGTACGACGCGCTGTACGATCTGATGGGCTTTGATCGCGTGACCCGGCTGTTCGAGAAGAACCTGATCGAGATCGCGCCGCTGGCCTATATGCGCGGCCGCACGCTGAACAACGCCTTCATTATCCTGGACGAGGCGCAGAACACCACGCCGGAACAGATGAAGATGTTCCTGACCCGCATCGGCTTCGGCTCCAGGGCGGTGATCACCGGCGACGTGACCCAGATCGACCTGGCCCGCCATCAGAAAAGCGGCCTGGTCGAAGTGGAGCGCATTCTGGACAAGGTGCGCGGCATCCATTTCCATCATTTCCAGAGCGACGACGTGGTGCGCCACCCGCTGGTGCAGAAAATCGTCGACGCCTACGACCAATACCAAAGCAAGCAAGATGAAAAGAGCCAAGCGTAACCCGCTGCTGACGCGCCTGGCCGCGCGCCTGGAACTGAGCCTGGAGGTGCGCAGCCAAACCGCCGCCCTGCCGCGGCCCGCGGATTTGCGCCGCTGGAGCCAGGCTGCGCTGCAAGCCAGCGTCAAGCAGGCCCAGGTCAGCATCCTGATCGTGGACGCGGACGAAGGCCGTCAAATGAACCGCGACTACCGCGGCAAGGACTACGCCACCAATGTGCTGAGCTTCGCCCTCAACGAGGGCGACCCGGTGCCGGGCCTGCCGCTGATCGGCGATCTGGTGCTGTGCGCGCCGGTGGTGGAAAAAGAGGCCGCCGAGCAAAACAAGCCGCTGCAAGCCCATTATGCCCACCTGCTGGTGCACGGCATGCTGCATCTGCAGGGCTTTGACCACGAGCAAGACGACGAAGCCGAAACCATGGAAACGCTTGAAACCGTCATCATGCAGAGGCTAGGATATCCCGACCCCTATCAAGAGGAGCAGTTCTAAGAAATGGAAGACCCCAGTAAACCGCGGCCGACTTGGCTGGAACGCCTGTCCACCATGTTGCTGCGCGAGCCGGAAGATCGCGAAGAGTTGATCGAACTCTTGCACAACGCATTCGAGCGCAACCTGCTGGACGCGGAAGCGCTCGGCATGATCGAAGGCGTGCTGGAAGTCAGCGAGCTGACCGTGCGCGACGTGATGATCCCGCGCAGCCAGATGAATGTGATCAGCTGCGACGACCCGATCACCCGTTTCCTGCCGATGGTGATCGACTCCGGACACTCGCGCTTTCCGGTGATAGGCGACAGCAAGGACGACGTGCTGGGCATTCTGTTGGCCAAGGAACTGTTGCGCTACTTCCACGCGCCGGCCAGCTTCGATTTGAAAGCGGTGCTGCGCCCGGCGGTGTTTGTGCCGGAATCCAAGCCGCTGAACGTGCTGCTGCGGGATTTCCGCGCCACCCACAACCACATGGCGGTAGTGGTGGACGAATACGGCGGCGTGTCCGGCCTGGTGACCATTGAAGACGTGATCGAGCAGATCGTCGGCGACATCGAGGACGAATACGACACCGAGGACGACGAGGAAGATATCCTGCCGGTGCGCGGCCATCAGCGCTACCGGGTCAAGGCGCTGACCGAGATCGAGGACTTCAACCATTACTTTGAAACCGATTTCGAAGACGACGACGTCGACACCGTCGGCGGCCTGGTGATCTCCCTGACCGGCCACCTGCCCAAGCGCGGCGAAGCGGTGGAAGCCGCCGGCCTGCGCTTCACCGTGCTGCGCGCCGACAACCGCCGCGTAGACACTCTGCTGGTGGAGCGGATTCAGGCCGGCGAGACCAGCGAGGTCTAAGACCCTGTTTATAATCGGCCGCGTGTCGGGGAGTATTACACGGTGCGTACACCTTAGAAGTGCTCATGTACCCTGCGCACACTCCGCTTTCTCCGCCGTTTTCGCCTTGTTTCGCCCTCGCTCTCCGGCTCGAAGGCAGACTTGGAAAACCATCTCCAGGCACATGAGACCGGATTGGGCTTGGTGCCCGCGCCTGCCGCTCCTAAGATGAATATCAGCTATTTGACAATCCGTCGGCCGGCTTTTTCCGGCCGGCTTCGCCTGATGCCTACCATGCGCACTTTACTGGTCCTGCTGGCAGCCGCCTTGGCTGGCAGCCTCACGCTGTTCGCCTTCGCCCCCTACCGCTTGTTCTGGATCATGCCGCTATCGCTTGCGGCGCTGGCTGACCTGACCCAGCGCCACCCGCAACGCGCGTTCTGGATCGGCTATGTCTGGGGCCTGGCCGCCTACACCAGCAACTTCAACTGGATCTACAACAGCCTGCACGACGTGGCCGGCTTGCCGGTCTGGATCGCCTTGCCGCTGGTACTGTTGCTTCCGGCCTATCTGGCGCTCTACCCGGGCCTCGCGATGTGGCTGAGCGCTCGCGTCACCGCCAAGCCTTGGCAACGCTGGTTGCTGGCCTTTCCGGCCCTGTGGGAACTGGGGGAATGGCTGCGCGGCTGGGTGTTGACCGGTTTCCCCTGGGCAGCCGCCGGCTACTCCCAAATCACGGAAAGCCCGCTGGCCGGCTACGCGCCGCTGGGCGGTTCCCATCTGGTCACCTACCTGGTGGCGTTGTCCGCCGGCGCGCTGGCGCTGATGGTTCACAGCGGCTGGAAAATGCGTGCAGGCCTGCTGATCGCCGCGCTGGCGGTATGGGGCAACGGCTTCTGGCTGAAAAGCATTGAATGGACCTTGCCTCAGGGCAAGCCGATCAGCGTGGCGCTGGCCCAAGGCAATATCGCCCAGGAACTGAAATGGTCGCCGGAAAACCTGGAAGAATCCCTGCGCGTGTATTACCAGCAAGTGGCCACCGCCCGCGCCGACCTGATGCTGCTGCCGGAAACCGCGCTGCCGCTGTTCCTCGACGACCTGCCGTCCGGCTACCTGAGCATGATGGAAGGGCAGGCCCAGCGCGCCGGCATGGCGCTGGCCACCGGCGTGCCCCGCCGCACCAACGACGGCCGCGGTTATTTGAACGCGGTGGTGGCGCTGACCACACCGGGCCGACCGTATTTCGCCAAGGACCATCTGGTGCCGTTTGGCGAATTCATTCCTGTGCCCGGCCTGATAGGCTGGATCTACCAGTTCATGAACATGCCAATGTCGGGCTTCAGCAGCGGTGGCGCCAATCAACCGCCGCTGGCACTGGCCGGCGAGAAAATCGCCTTCAACGTCTGCTACGAAGACAGCTTCGGCGAAGAGCTGATAGGCCCGGCTTCCCAAGCCAGCATCATGGCCAATGTCAGCAACCTGGCCTGGTTCGGCAAGAGCGTGGCGATGAGCCAGCACCTGCAGCTATCCCAGGCGCGCGCGCTGGAAAACGGCCGCTACATGCTGCGCGCCACCAATAACGGCATGACCGCCATCATCCGCCCGGACGGCGAAATCGCCTCGGTGGCGGCGCCCTACACCCGCCAGGTGCTGCAGGGCTTCGCCCAGGGCCGCCAGGGGCTGACCCCCTATATGCGCCACGGCAATGCGCCGGTCTTGATTGGCTGCGCGGCGCTGCTGCTGCTGGCCATGCTGCTGGGCCGCAAGCACCGGCCCTGAGCCTTGGCTACCTTCGCCTTGAAAACGCGCGATGTTTCCTCACCGGAACATCGCGCGTTTTGACATTCGGCCCCGGATTCCCGATCATCATTCGCCGGCGGCGCGAACCGGTCCCGCACCGGAACCACACCAAGAAAGACGCGCCGCCTCTACAAGGGAAAAACCATGAACGAGAGAAAACTGGAAGCCGGGATCGTCACCAACTTTTCCGAGCGCATGAGCTACGGCGGCTATCTGTGCCTGGACGAACTGCTGGCCTGCCAGAAGCCGCTGTCCAACCCGCCGCACCACGACGAGTTGCTGTTCGTGATCCAGCATCAGACGTCGGAATTGTGGATGAAGCTGATGCTGCACGAGTTGCAGGCCGCGGTGCGCTTCGTTCAGCAGGACACGCTGGGGCCCAGCTTCAAATGCCTGGCGCGGGTCAAGCAGATCCAACGTCTGCTGTTTGAACAATGGGCGGTGCTGGAAACGCTGACGCCGTCCGAATACATGGAGTTCCGCGACGTGCTGGGCAACTCCTCCGGTTTCCAATCCCACCAATACCGTTCCATCGAATTCCTGCTGGGGAACAAGAACCAGGCGATGCTCAACGTGTTCGCCCACGAGCCGGACAAGCACGCCGCGCTAAAAGCCATCCTGGAAGCGCCCAGCCTCTACGACGAATTCCTGCGCCATCTGGCGCGCCGCGGCCTGCCGGTGCCGGTCTCCAGCCTGGAGCGCGACTGGTCGCAGCCCTATCAGCGCAACCCGGAGCTGATCCCGCTGTTCAAGACCATTTACGATCACCCGCAGCAGCACTGGGAAGCCTATGAGATGGCGGAAAAGCTGGTGGACGTGGAGGAATACTTCCACCTGTGGCGCTTCCGGCACATGAAGACGGTGGAACGGGTCATCGGCTTCAAACAGGGCACCGGCGGCTCCAGCGGCGTGCGCTTCCTCAAGCAGGCGCTGGAGCTGACGTTCTTCCCGGAGTTGCTGGACGTGCGCACCGAGATCGGCCGCTAACGCGGCGGGGGGAAACGGCGGCGGCCCAGGCCGCCGCGTCTCCTCTCAACAGCGGAAGCGCGACACCAGCCCGCGCAGATTGCCGGCCAGCTGGCGCATGTCCGCCAGCGCCGCCGAGGCGGTGGACGCCGCCTGCGCGTTCTTACTGGAGCTCATCGCAATCTGCTCGACGTATTGGGCGATATCCTGGCTGGCGGTGCCTTGCTCCTTCAGCGCGTGTGAAATATCGTTGACCACGCCCAGTACCCCGCCGGCGCTCTGACTGATCTCGCCCACCGCCGCGCCGCCCTGCTCGGCTAGCTCCAGGCCGTTCTTGGCGCGCCGCACCGCCTCTTCCATCGAACCGTGCGATTGGGTTGAGCTTTGCTGGATCTCGGCGATCATGCCGGCAATCTCTTCGGTAGCCTGAGCGGTGCGCTCGGACAGCTTGCGCACCTCGTCCGCCACCACCGCGAAGCCGCGGCCCTGCTCGCCGGCGCGCGCAGCCTCGATCGCCGCGTTCAGAGCCAGGAGATTGGTTTGATCGGCGATGTCCTTGATCACTTGCATGATGCCGGAAATCACCTGAGCCTTATCCACCAGCTCGTTGATGGTGCCGGCGGCCAGCTCCACTGACTCATTAATGCGGCGCATTTCCGCCACCGCGCGCGAAATCACCTCGCTGCCCTGCTGCGACGATTCACCGGACTGCTCGGACAAGCTGCGGGCGTCCTGCGCGCGGTCGGAAATATGGTTGATGCTGACAGTTAGTTCTTCTATCGACGCCGCCATCGAGGTAGCCGCCTCGCTCTGCCGTTCCGAGCCGTTCGCCACTTCGCTGGCATGGCTGCTGACATCCGCGCTCATCTCCGACACCCGATTGGCCGCAGCGGCGATTTCGCCCACCAGCTGCCGCAACTCTCCCTGCATGCCGGCCACATTGGCCAGCAGGCTATCGCGGTCACCAGCCTTCACCGGCACCGCCATATCCAGCTGGCCGGCAGCGATGCGCTTGACGATGTCCACAGTGACCGCCGGCTCGCCGCCCAACTGGCCCAGCACGCTGCGCATGATGTAGCCGCCCAGACCAGCCAGCAGCAGCAGGATCACGCCAACCTCCAACGCCAGGTTGAACAACGATTTGTGATAGGCGGCCGCCACATCGTCCAGATAAATGCCTGTGCCCAGCACCCAGCCCCAGCCGGGGGAGGTCATCAAATAGGAGATCTTGGGCTGCGGCGCGTCAAAACCCGGCTTGTCCCATACATAAGCGGCATAGCCCTTGCCGCCTCCTGCGCTCAAGGCCTGGTCGAACAGCTGGCCCATGTCCTGGCCGCTCCCCTCCTTGACCCCATGCAGATTTTTGCCGATCAAAGCCGGCTTCACGCCGTGTGCGACGTAGGTCAGGCCCTTGTCGAAGGCGAAGAAATACTCGCGCTCGTCGTAGCGCATGCTGCTCAAGGCCGCCGCCGCCAGTTGCTTGGCCTGCGGCTCGCTCATCTTGCCGTCCGCCGCCATCTTCTCGTAAGACGTCACCAGCGCCGCTGCGGACTCCACCAGATTGCGCGTCTTGTCCTTGCGGTCCTGCAACATAGTGTCCCGCTCTCGCATCACCGAGAGCACACCTATCGCCGTCACCAGCAGCGCCATCGCCACTAATAGCAAAAGCAGCCGGCCGCGCAGGCTCATTGTTGTTTTATTCATCTCCATCTCCCCACACCTTGTTAACTTATTCTAGACAGTGCTTATCGCTCTTTTTATGCGATTAGTCCCAGTTTGAGGCATTTCGATGAAAAACATCAATAGCATAAAAAACCCGGATCGCTCCGGGTTAAGCTGGACGCGAGCACGCATGCCCGCATCCAGAGTCGTCATTCCTCTGCTTTTAGTTCGCCAATGCTCACTTCATCGTCGGCATCACGAATTCGGCGGTCATCTTGACCGGCCAGCGGCTGGTCACCGTCTTCATCCGAGTATAAAAACGCACACCTTCCGGGCCGTGCATATGATGGTCGCCGAACAACGAAGCTTTCCAACCGCCAAAGCTGTGGAAAGCCATCGGCACCGGAATCGGCACATTGATGCCCACCATGCCCACCTGAATGCGGTGGCTGAACTCGCGCGCGGCGCCTCCGGAACGGGTAAAGATGCTGGTGCCGTTGGCGAAGGGATGGGCGTTGATCAGGCTGACCGCGCTGTCGAAGTCCGGCACCCGCACCACCGCCAGCACCGGCCCGAAGATTTCCTCCTTGTAGATGGTCATCTCCGGCGTCACATGGTCGAACAGGCATCCGCCGAGGAAAAATCCGTCCTCGTGACCGGGATGGCGGTAGCCGCGGCCGTCCACCACCAGTTGCGCGCCTTCGGCCACGCCCTGATCGACATAGCCGGTCACCTTGTCCAAATGCTGGCGCGTCACCAACGGCCCCATTTCCGCCGCCGCGTCGTCGCCCACGCCTATCTTCAGATTGCGCGCGCGCTCTGCCAGCCGCTCCACCAGCGCGTCGCCGATATCGCCCACCGCCAGCACCACCGAGATCGCCATGCAGCGCTCGCCGGCCGAGCCGTAGGCGGCACCGATCAGCGCCTCCACCGCGCCGTCCAGATCCGCGTCCGGCATCACCACCAGGTGGTTCTTGGCGCCGCCCAGCGCCTGCACCCGCTTGCCATGGCGCGCGCCGGTTTCGTAGATGTACTGGGCAATGGGCGTTGAGCCGACGAAGCTGAGCGCGGCGATGTCAGGATGGACAAGCAAGGCGTCCACCGCCTGCTTGTCGCCGTGCACCACGTTGAATACTCCGGCCGGCAAGCCGGCCTGCTGCAGCAGTTCGGCCAATAGCAAGGCGGCGGACGGGTCGCGCTCGGACGGCTTGAGGATGAAGCAGTTGCCGCAGGCCAGCGCCACCGGGAACATCCACAACGGCACCATGGCCGGAAAGTTGAACGGGGTGATGCCGGCCACCACGCCCAGCGGCTGACGCATGGAATGGCTATCGATGCCGCCGCCCACCTGCTCGGTGAACTCGCCTTTCAGCAGCTGCGGAATACCGCAGGCGAACTCCACCACTTCCAGGCCGCGGGTAACCTCGCCGATGGCGTCGGACACTACTTTGCCGTGCTCGCTGGAAATCAGCGCCGCCAGCCGCTGCTGGTTTTGCTCCAGCAACTCCTTGAATTTGAACATCACCCGCGCCCGCTTCAGCGGCGAGGTTTCCGCCCAGGCCGGGAAAGCCTTGCGCGCCGCAGCCACCGCGGCCTGGACCTCGTCCGGGCTCGCCAGCGGCACGCGGGCGGCGACGCTGCCCAGCGCCGGGTTATAGACATCGCCAAAGCGGCCGCTGCGGCCTTCGCAGCGTTCGCCGCCAATGTAATGAGGAATGGTCTGCATGTTCGTTCCGATGGGTATAGGTTGGGTATTCGGCGCCGCGCTCATTCGCAGGCGCGCAAGGCGGAGGCAATGGTCTCGAACAGCCGGTCGATCTCGTGCTTCTCAATGATCAGCGGCGGCGAAACCGCCAGGATGTCGCCGGTGAAACGCACCAGCACGCCTTGTTCCCAGCACTTGAGGAAAACATCGAAACCGCGCTGTCCAGCCGCGCCCGCCCGGCTGTCCAGTTCAATGCCGGCCACCAGGCCCAAATTGCGGATGTCCTTGACGTAGGGCTGGCCGCGCAAAGCGTGCGCACGCTCCTCGAAATAAGCGGACAGGCCGGCGGCGCGCTCGAACAACTGCTCGTCGCGGTACAGGTCCAGCGAGGCGATCGCCACGGCGCAAGCCAGCGGGTGGGCGGAATAGGTGTAGCCGTGCGGGAACTCGATCATGCGCTCGCCGGCGGCGGCCATGAAGGCGTCGTGGATCTCCGGCTTCACCAGCAAGGCGCCCATCGGCACCACGCCGTTGGTCAGGCCCTTGGCGCAGGTGATGATGTCCGGCAGCACGCCGAACTTGTTGGCGGCCCAATCCGCGCCCAAACGGCCGAAACCGGTGATCACTTCGTCGAAAATCAGCAGGATGCCGTAGCGGTCGCAGATTTCGCGCAAACGCCGCAAATAGCCCTTGGGAGGAATTAGAACGCCGGTGGAACCGGCCATCGGCTCGACAATGACGGCGGCGATGGTGGACGGATCGTGCAGGGTCAGTATCCGCGCTTCCAATTCGTCCGCGAATTCTGCGCCGTGCTCGGGCTCGCCGCGGCTGAAAGCGTTGCGGGCAAGGTCGTGAGTGCTGCGCAAATGGTCCACCGCCGGCAAGGACACCGGAAAATGCTTGCGGTTGCCGGCCATGCCGCCCACCGAGATGCCGCCGAAGTTGACACCGTGATAGCCGCGCTCGCGGCCGATCAGCTTAACGCGGGCGGCGTCGCCGCGCACGCGGTGATAAGCCACCGCCATCTTCAGTGCGGTATCCACCGCCTCCGAGCCGGAACCCACGAAGAACGCCTTGCTCAAGCCCTTGGGCGCCATCGCCACCAGCTTGTCGGCGGCCTCGAAAGCCTTGGGATGCGCCATCTGGAACGGCGGCGCATAGTCCAGCGTCGCCACCTGTCGCTGCACTGCCTCGACGATGGGCTTGCGGTTGTGGCCGGCGGTCACGCACCACAGGCCGGCGCTGCCGTCCAGGATCTTGCGGCCCTGGTCGTCGGTGTAATACATGCCGTCGGCGCTCACCAGCATGCGCGGCGCGCTCTTGAACTGGCGGTTGGCGGTGAACGGCATCCAGAACGCGTCCATCTGCGGCTGATTCATCGTTGTCTCCCCTGGCTCTTGGCCGAATGATGACAACTAATCTAGCCGCGACACCAATACAATTACAGGTACAGTTAGCGCGAATTTGCACCGCCCCGTATCGGCAAAATCGCCAGTACAGTCCAAAACCATGAAAAAACCCGGCCGTAGCCGGGTTTCCTCTGTCGCGCCAATCGACTCAGACGCGGAAGCTGGAGAACAGCTGCCGCATATCCTTGGCCGCCTGCGACAAATCGTTCAAGGTGTCGTGCACGGTCTGCAAGGCGCCGTCGCTGTCGACAATGCGGCCGTTGATCTGCTCGGTGCTCTGCGCGATCAAGGTGGTGGCCTTGTGCTGCTCGCTTGTGGACAAGGTGATCTCGTTCATCTTGGCCATCACTTCCTGCATCGCCTGCTGGATCTGCTCGATACGCTGCACCGCGCTGTCGGTCAGTTCCACGCCGTCGTCCACCGAGTTGACGGTGCGCTGCATATTGGTCACCGCCTGGCTGGTTTCCTCGCGGATGGTGCTGACCATGCTGGAAATCTCCACCGTGGCCTGGCCGGTGCGCTCGGCCAGTTTGCGCACTTCGTCCGCCACCACCGCGAAACCGCGGCCCATTTCGCCGGCGCGCGCCGCTTCAATCGCCGCATTCAAGGCCAACAAGTTGGTTTGATCGGCGATATCCTTGATCACATTGGTGATGCCGCTGATCTGCTGCGAGCGCTGATCCAGCGACACCAACATGCCGGACAAGCCCTTCACCGCCTCCACCGTGCTGTTCATCTCGCGGGAGATGCGCTGCATTTCGTCTGCGCTTTCGCTAGATACGGTGCCGGTGTGGTTGACCAGCGAATCCGCCTCGCGCGCGGCGTCGGCGATATGGGAAATGCTGACGGTGATTTCCTCCAGCGTCGCGGCGTTGGAGCTGGACACATCGGAAATCTGCCGAGAGTCGCGCGCCACCTGATCCACGGTGCTGGCCACGCTCTGCACGCCGTTGGTGACGTTTTCCGCCTCGGTTCGCACCGCCACGAACATGCTTTGCAAGCGATGGATGAAGCTGTTGAACGCGGTAGCGGTTTCGGCAATCTCATCCTGGCCCTGCACCTCGATGCGGCGGGTCAAATCGCCTTCGCCTTTGGAGATTTCCAGCATCGCATTGCGCAAGCGGCCCAAGCCGGCCAGCATCTTGCTCAGCATCACGCTGGCCACCGGGATCAGCACCACCACGCACAGCGCGCCCAGGCCCACCACGGTCAGCAGCAGTTTTTCCAGCGGCTCGCTGACCACGGACTTGTCTATCATCACGCCCAGCAGCCAGTTAGTGCCTTCCACCGGGTCGACTTGCACCAGCTTGGTCTCGCCGTTGACTTCGATTTCCTCCATCGCGCTGCTGGTGGACAGCTGCACCAGCTTCTCGCCGGTCAGCGCCGGCACTTTTTCCGCCAGCGGCTTCAGTGTCAGCGTGGTGTCCGGGTGCGCGATCACCTTGCCGGCCTTATCCACCAGGAAAGCGTAGCCGTTGCCGCGCAGCTTGGCGGACAGCACGGTTTTGACCAGATCGTCGATGAAGATGTCGCCGCCCACCACTGCTTTCAGCGTGGAACCGTCGAACACCGGTGACACGAAAGTCACTACCAGTTTCTTGGTGTCGAAATCGACGTAGGGATCGGATACGCCCGGCTTGCCGCTGGCCTGAGCCTGCTGATACCAAGGTCGCGCCACCGGATCGTAACCCGCCGGCTGCGGCTTGAAGTCGGAACGGATCATTTTGTGGTCAGCGGTACCGATATAGGTCATGTCGTAGCCGCCGGCCTGACTCAAGCGCGCCAGCATCGGCATAGGCTCTGGCGTTCCCACCACCGGATTGCCGGCAATCACCACCTTGACCTTGCTGCCATACCAGTCCTTGACCAGATTGGCGTAACCGCGTGAGGTGCTGGACAGCTCATTGTCCACTCCCTGGACAATCTCGTTGCGCATCTGGGTATACACCAGGGCCGTAATAATGGCGCCCAGCAAAACCAGCAACACCGCAATGAATACAATCAACTTTACACGCAAAGAGCGCATTTCCGTCCTCCATCCCCAATTCGACTTGGCCTGCCGCGATTGCTTGTCAATCCACGACAAAGCACTGTTATGATCATTCTCAATGCCAGTAGGCTCTATTCTTGTCTTAGCCGTTTCGTCCGCAAAGCTCAACAAAAAACATACAGATCAACGGCTGCGACATGCCATCCGGCTTATGACAAGATATTTATCACAAGCTGTTCTCAACGGACAGGCCCAATATCAATGATGCTCAAATAACGCGCAATGGCTAGCCTGAATCTTATGCCCATGGATGGCATTACATTGGTTGAAAACATCGTCAATTCAGCTATTTCCGCCATCCAATGCGGCCATTGGCGCAAAGGCGCAAAAATCCCATCTATTCGTAGAATGGCAGGGGAACTGGGCGTCAGCCCTTTCACCGTGGCTGAGGCCTACGATAGGCTGGTGACTCTGGGCTATCTGGCCGCGCGGCCGGGCTCGGGCTTTTACGTGGAGGCTAGACGGGAAAGCCGCCCCCCCGATCTGCCGGCAGCTCCTCGCGTCTGGCCAGTGGACGAATACTGGCTGCTTCGCAAGATTTACCAGCAGGACGCCAATACCCTGTTCGCTGGCTGCGGCTGGCTGCCCTCCCACTGGTACGACGCCGAAGCGCAGCAAAAAGCATTAAGGCAACTAGCCCGCGACGCCGTCGCTGCTCCCGGCTACGGCGATCCAAAAGGCTTTCTGCCCTTGCGCGAGCATCTGGCCGACCGCTTGTCCGAACGGGGCATCCCGGCACGCGCCGACGACATCGCGCTGACTCAGGGCGCCAGCCGCGCGCTGGACATGGCAGCCTGCGCGCTGCTACAAGCCGGAGACACCGTGCTAGTGGACGATCCAGGCTATTGCAACCTGCTGTCCTGCCTGGCGTTTCGCGAGTTCAAGCTGGTTCCCGTGCCTTGGACCGAACATGGCCCCGATCTCGAGCAGTTGCGCGCGCTGCTGCTCCAGCATCGACCGCGGGCCTTCTTCACCAATCCCTGGCTGCAAAACCCCACTGGCTCCAGCTATTCGCCGTCCGTCGCTCACCAGGTGCTGCGGCTGGCAGAGGAGTACGACTTCCTGATCGTGGAAGACAATGTTTCCGCGGACTTCGCCGGCGACCGCCAACCCGCGCTGGCGGCGCTGGATGGCCTCAAGCGCGTGCTCTACATCGATAGTTTCTCCAAGTCGCTGTCGCCGGGCCTGCGCGTGGGCTATCTATGCGGCCCGACCGAACTGCTAGAGCGCATCGTCCATTACAAGATGATGTCCGGGCTGACCTCGCCTGAGCTGAACGAAAGGCTGGCGCTGGAACTGGTGTCAGAGGGCCGCTACCGCCGTCAGCTGGAGCGGCTGCGCGCACGGTTGGCCGAAGCCCAAGCGCAATGCCAGCAACTGTTTCTCGAACACGGCTGGCAGTTGTTCGCGCGGCCGTCCAACGGCCTGTTCCTGCTGGCGCGGCCGCCTGGCGAACTGGACTCTAGACAGCTGGCCGAACAGGCGCAGCAACACAAGATCCTCCTCGCGCCCGGCCATCTATTCCGCGCCTACGGCATGCCCTCCGACTGGCTGCGCTTCAATGTCGCCTTCAGCCAGGACCGTCGGCTGTGGGATTTTCTGAGTTGCCCGCCACAGTGATAACATGCGGTAACCACAGCCTAGCGGAGCCCTTCATGCAACTTGTCGAAATGTTCGTCCATCCGTTGAAATCCTGTCGCGGCCTTTCCTACAGCCGCGCCTTCGCCGGCAAGCAGGGCCTGCTGCATGACCGCGAGTGGCTTCTGGCGAGCGAGAACGGCCGCTTCTTCACCGCCCGCTCCCACCCGCAGCTAGTGCGCGTGGAGGTGGACCTGATTCCCGGCGGCGCGCTGTTCAAATTTCCAGGCAAGCCGCCGGTGCTGGCAATGAGCACTCAATACCAGCAAGAAGCGCCGGCCACAGTATGGAAGGACAACTTCGCCGCCTATCACGGCGATGCCGCGGTCGATCGTTGGTTCAGCGAAGTACTGGACGAACCCTGCCGGCTGCTATGGCTGGGCATGCATTCCAATCGCCGGCTGAAGGACAGCGAACACGCGATGTCCTTCGCCGACGGCTATCCTTATTTACTAGTGAATCAGGCATCGCTGGATGCGCTGAACGACGAACTGGATCAACCGGTTACTCTGCGGCATTTCCGCCCCAATCTGGTGGTCAATGGCGATTACGCCTGGGAAGAGGACGATTGGAAAGTCGTGCAGATCGGCGATGTGGTGTTCGATGTCGCCAAGCCCTGCACTCGCTGCGTGCTGACCACGGTAGACCCGGATACCGGCATCAAGTCGCCGGAGCAGCAGCCTTTACGCACGCTGGTCAGCATCCGCACCTTGCCGGAAGGCGTCTGCTTCGGCGTCAACTTGGTGCCTCGCAATGAAGGCCTGCTGGAGTTGGGCGCTGAATTCAGCGTGCTGGAAACCCGCTACGAGTTTTGATTTTCCAACGCCGGCCATCGGCGTTTTGACTGATTTATGCTGAATAGATTAATGAATCTGCAAGACTTACTCGATCAAATCCACGACGAAGTTGCCGCCTACTACGGCCAAGGCCGCGTCGCAGACTACATCCCGGCGCTGGCCGAAGTGCCGCCACGCCAATTCGGCATGGCCATCACCACCTTGGACGGCCGCCATTACCGCTGCGGCGACGCCGCCGTCCCCTTCTCCATCCAAAGCATTTCCAAAGCCTTCATGCTGGCGCTCACGCTGGAGGCCGACGGCGACTCCTTATGGAGCCATGTAGGCAAAGAACCGTCCGGCAACCCGTTCAATTCACTGGTGCAGCTGGAATACGAGGACGGCGTTCCTCGCAACCCCTTCATCAACGCAGGCGCGCTGGTGGTCACCGACCGCGCCATCAGCCATTTTGAAGACGCCCACGGCGCCTTGCTGACCCGCTTGCGCCAAGAGTCCGGCAACGCCACGCTATGCGGCAATGCCCGCGTCGCCGAATCCGAGCGCGCCCACGGTCATCGGAACGCAGCGCTGGCGCACTTTATGAAAAGCTACGACAACCTCGACAACGAGGTGGAAACCGTACTGCAGCAGTATTTCAACAGCTGCAGCATAACGATGAACTGCGTGGAGCTGGCCAATGCAGGCTTATTCCTCGCCAACCACGGCATCACCCGAGACGGCTTGCAATCGCTAAGCCGCAGCCAGGCCAAGCAAATCAACGCGGTGATGCTGACCTGCGGCACTTACGATGCCGCCGGCGAATTCGCCTACCGAGTCGGCCTGCCAGTGAAAAGCGGCGTTGGCGGCGGCATGCTGGCCATCATACCCGGCAAAATGAGCATCGCCGTGTGGAGCCCGGAGCTGGATAGCAAGGGCAATTCAGTGCTGGGCCTGGAAGCGTTGGATCGCTTCACCACGCGTACAGGCCTCTCGATTTTTTAAGCCATCCCGCCAGCTGGCGCCGGATAAGAAAAAACCCGCTCAAAGGCGGGTTTTCTTTTCCGGCAATGAAAAAAGCCAGGCTTACGCCTGGCTTCTTTCTCAACTTCGTCGATTACTCGGCGGAGTTGTCTTCAACCGCTACGGCATCTTCCGCACGGTCCACCAGCTCTACCAGAGCCATCGGGGCATTGTCGCCCTTGCGGAAACCGTACTTCAGGATACGCACATAACCACCATTGCGGGCGGAGAAGCGCGGGCCGAGAACGTCGAAGAGTTTAACCACGATATCGCGGTCACGAGTGCGGTCAAACGCCAGACGACGGTTGGCGAGAGACGGCTTTTTGCCGAGCGTAATCAACGGCTCGGCCACACGACGCAGTTCCTTGGCTTTCGGCAGCGTGGTCACGATAACTTCGTGCTTCAGCAGCGAATTCGCCATGTTGCGCAGCATCGCCAGACGATGGCTGGTCGTGCGGTTCAGTTTACGATTACTGTAACGATGACGCATTGTTAATGTCCTTTTATCTCAAACCTTACGGCTTTTCGAGGCCAGCAGGCGGCCAGTTCTCGAGTTTCATCCCGAGAGTCAGGCCTTTGGAAGCGAGAACTTCCTTGATCTCGTTCAGCGACTTGCGGCCGAGGTTCGGAGTCTTCAGAAGCTCGGTTTCAGTACGCTGGATCAGATCGCCGATGTAATAAATGTTCTCAGCTTTCAGGCAGTTGGCCGAACGAACCGTCAGTTCAAGATCGTCTACCGGACGCAGCAGGATCGGATCGATCGGCGGCGCCTTTTCAACGACTTCTTCAACCGCTGTGCCTTGGAGATCGGCAAAGATCGACAGCTGATCCATCAGAATACGGGCAGCGTTGCGCACTGCCTGTTCCGGCTCAATCACGCCGTTGGTCTCGATATCGAGAACCAGGCGGTCGAGATCGGTACGCTGCTCAACACGGGCGCTTTCCACAGCGAAGCTCACGCGGCGAACCGGCGAGAAGGAAGCATCCAGTTGAATGGTACCGATGGAACGGTTGTCTTCATGATTGGATCGAACCGACACCGGCTGATAGCCGCGGCCTTTTTCGATCTTGATCTCCATGTCGATCTTACCGCCAGAAGAGATGTGACAAATCACGTGGTCCGGATTGATCACTTCCACATCGTGCGGCAGTTCGATATCGCCAGCCAAGACAGCGCCTTCGCCGTCCTTTTTCAAGGACAACACAACACTGTCACGACCATGCAGCTTAAGCACTACGCCCTTGAGGTTGAGGAGGATGTCTACGACATCCTCGCGCACGCCATCAAGTGCGGAATACTCATGCAAAACGCCAGCGATAGTCACTTCGGTCGGAGCATAGCCCGGCATCGACGACAGCAGAATCCGGCGCAGCGAATTACCCAGAGTATGAGCGTAGCCGCGCTCGAACGGCTCCATCGACACACGAGCGTGAGTGGCGGAAACCGGCTGAACGTCGATAAGACGAGGTTTCAGAAATTCCGAAGCGCTGTTTTGCATAGTCATTCCCTAAGAGCTAGCGATTACTTGGAGTAGAATTCCACAACGAGTTGTTCGTTGATATCGCTAGACAGTTCGGAACGTTCCGGAGCGGATTTGAAAGTGCCTTCCATTTTCTTGGAGTCAACCAGAACCCAAGACGGGAAGCCACCCTGCTCGGCCAGAGCCAGACCTTCTACGATACGGGCCTGTTTCTTGGCTTTTTCACGGACGGACACTACGTCACCGGCTTTAACCTGGTAGGACGGAATGTTCACAACCTGGCCGTTCACAACGATAGCCTTGTGGCTAACCAGCTGGCGCGCTTCGGCGCGAGTGGAGCCAAAGCCCATGCGATATACAACGTTATCCAGGCGGGCCTCGAGCAGCTTCAGCAGGTTTTCACCCGTGGAGCCTTTGCGACGCACAGCTTCCGCAAAGTAATTGCGGAACTGACGCTCGAGTACACCGTAAATACGACGGATTTTCTGCTTTTCACGCAGTTGCACACCGTAGTCAGACAGGCGGCTCTTACGAGCGCCATGCTGGCCCGGAGGGCTATCCAGTTTGCACTTGGAATCCAGTGCACGACGCGCGCTCTTCAGGAAAAGGTCGGTGCCTTCACGACGAGCGAGCTTACACTTAGGGCCGATATAACGTGCCATGTTCTCACACTCTCCGAATTAGATACGACGTTTTTTGGGCGGACGGCAACCGTTGTGCGGTACCGGCGTCACGTCGGAGATGCTGGTGATCTTGAAACCCAGCGCGTTGAGTGCGCGAACAGCGGATTCACGACCCGGACCCGGGCCCTTGATACGAACTTCGAGGTTCTTCACACCGTATTCTTGGGCAACTTTACCAGCGTGCTCTGCTGCTACCTGAGCAGCAAAGGGTGTACTCTTGCGCGAGCCCTTGAAACCAGCGCCGCCAGAGGTAGCCCAAGACAATGCATTGCCTTGACGGTCGGTGATCGTGATGATGGTGTTGTTGAACGAAGCGTGCACGTGCACGATGCCTTCGCTAACAGACTTGCGCACTTTCTTGCGTACACGAACTGCTGTGTTTGCTTTAGCCATTATCTGTTGTTCCTATTAATTACTTCTTGCCGGCGATCGCCTTACGCGGCCCCTTGCGGGTGCGAGCGTTAGTGCGAGTGCGCTGACCGCGGCACGGCAGGCCACGACGATGGCGGAAGCCGCGATAGCAGCCCATGTCCATCAGACGCTTGATGCTCATGGTGACTTCGCGACGCAGATCACCTTCAACGGTGAACTTGGCGACTTCGTCACGCAGAGCTTCCATTTCAGCGTCAGTCAGATCCTTCACTTTCGTGGAAGGGTTCACGCTGGCAGCAGCACAAATCTGCTGGGCGCGAGTCTGACCGATGCCGAAAATTGCCTGCAGGCCGATAACGGCATGCGCATGATTGGGGATGTTTACCCCTGCAATACGGGCCATACTCTTTCCTTAAGCCTTAAGACCTTGAAAAGTTTGCGATTGTAACACGCAAATCCAGGTCTAACAAATGTTAGCCTTGTTTTTGCTTGTGACGCGGATCCGTGCAAATCACGCGAACTACGCGATTGCGACGAATGATTTTGCAGTTGCGGCAAATCTTCTTTACCGAAGGCTGTACTCGCATGTCAGTTCCTTTCAATCCTCTAAAAGAGCAAGTGCGTTATTTCGCACGGAACACTATCCGGGACGGGCAGGACCGAGGAGAAACCCCTCGCCCCAAACCGCAGTCAGATTGGATGCGAATGCCTATGCAATCGCACCCCGTCTGAAGTGCCCGGTTACCACGTGTCCATTCACAAGCAAAACTCCGAAGCGGACTCCGGAATTTCGCACTGCATCTGGATGGTGTCTTCCTTAGCCAATAACCCAGCGCAAGCTCAAGTTGTCAGCGCGTGAGCGCGTTGCCTTTGAAGTTGGCCTTCTTAAGCAAGCTCTCGTACTGATGCGACAGCACGTAAGACTGTACCTGCGCCATGAAGTCCATGGTTACCACCACAATGATCAGCAGCGATGTGCCGCCGAAGTAGAACGGCACGTTCCACTTCAAGATCAGGAATTCCGGCAACAAGCAGACCAGTGTGATGTAGATCGCACCAATCAGCGTCAGCCGCAGAATGATCTTCTCGATGTACCGGGAAGTCTGCTCACCAGGACGAATACCCGGGATGAAGGCACCGCTCTTCTTCAGGTTGTCAGCCGTTTCCTTCGGGTTGAACACCAACGCCGTGTAGAAATAGCAGAAGAAGACGATGGCCGCCGCATACAGCAGCACGTAGATCGGCTGACCGGGATGCAGTTTGTCTGCGATGCCCTTCAGCCAGCCCATGTGCTCGCCCTGACCGAACCAGCCGAGAACGGTGGCCGGGAACAGGATGATGCTGGACGCGAAAATCGGCGGAATCACCCCCGCCATGTTGAGCTTGAGCGGCAAATGCGTGCTCTGGCCCTGCATGACGCGATTGCCCACCTGCCGTTTGGCGTAGTTCACCAGGACTTTGCGTTGGCCGCGCTCGGCGTACACCACCACATAAGTCACCACGATCACTCCGACAAACAACACGACGGCAAACAGGATAGGCAAAGAACCCTGACTGGTTAGAGTCAAGGTCTTGCCGATCGCAGCCGGAACGCCAGCGGCGATACCTGCGCAGATGATCAACGAAATGCCGTTGCCAATCCCGCGCTCGGTAATCTGCTCGCCCAGCCACATGAGGAACATGGTGCCGGTTACCAGCGATACGACAGTCGTCAGGTAGAACTCCCACTGCGGAGTCACCACCAGGTTAGGCTGCTTGTACAGCATCACCGCAATGCCGAAACTTTGGAAAGTCGCGAGCAGAACAGTGGCGTAACGTGTGTACTGGGTTATCTTACGACGTCCCGCATCGCCCTCCTTCTTCAGCTGCTTGAGGCTCGGAAGAACCTCGGAGGCGAGCTGAAGAATGATGGAGGCCGAGATGTACGGCATAATGCCAATGGCAAAAACCGTAAACCTCGAGAGGGCGCCGCCCGAGAACATGTTGAACATGTCGAGCAGGCCCGTCTGCGATGAGTGGAACAACTTCGCTAGCTCGGCAGGGTTGATACCCGGAACCGGGATGTGGGCACCGATGCGATAAACGATCAGGGCACCAATCAGGAACCAGATTCGACGCTTGAGATCACCAAACTTATTGGCATTTGCCACTAGAGAAGTATTCGCCACAGATTATTGCCTTATTCTACGCTGCCGCCGGCAGCTTCGATGGCGGCGCGAGCGCCGGCAGTTACGCCAACGCCGCGCAGTTTTACTGCGCGCTCAATCTTGCCGGACAGCACCACCTTGGCGGAAGTCGCCTGGATGGAAGCCAGACCAGCTTGCTTGAGAGAGAGCAGGTCGATTTCATCAACCGGCAGCAGGTTCAGCTCGGACAGGCGAATCTCGGCAACCTTGCCTGCGTTCAGCGACTTGAAGCCGCGTTTCGGCAGACGACGTTGCAGCGGCATTTGACCGCCTTCGAAACCAACCTTGTGGAAACCACCTGCACGGCTCTTCTGACCTTTGTGACCGCGGCCACAAGTCTTGCCCAGGCCGCTGCCGATGCCACGGCCTACACGGCGCTTGGCATGCTTGGCGCCGGCACCCGGCTGTACAGTGTTCAGCAGCATCTCTTAGCCCTCGAATTTCAACAAGTAGCTGATCTTGTTGATCATGCCACGGTTTTCAGGGGTATCGAGCACTTCAACAGTCTGGCGAATTTTCTTCAGACCCAGACCACGGGCGCAAGCCTTGTGAGACTCCAGGCGACCGATCAGGCTCTTTACCAGAGTGACCTTTACAGTCTTGGCGTTACTCATGGCTCACCCCCAGGATGTCCTCGACGCTCAGGCCACGCTTGGAGGCGATTTGCGCCGGGGTGTTGATGTTGCTCAGACCATCCAGAGTTGCACGCACCACGTTGTACGGGTTGGTGGAACCATGAATTTTTGCCGAGACGTTATGAACACCCATAGCATCAAAGATAGCGCGCATCGGGCCGCCGGCTTTCACACCGGTACCTTCTTTAGCGGGCTGGATGAATACAGTAGT
The DNA here is from genome assembly GCF_023507765.1 of Chromobacterium sp. IRSSSOUMB001. Lineage (NCBI taxonomy): Bacteria > Pseudomonadati > Pseudomonadota > Betaproteobacteria > Neisseriales > Chromobacteriaceae > Chromobacterium > Chromobacterium sp. IRSSSOUMB001. The sequence goes on along the minus strand of NZ_JALCYU010000006.1, from coordinate 274,613 downwards.
AGCGCCGTGCTTGCCAACCACAGTGTGGTGGAAAGTGCCGTTTTTCAACGGAACCTTAACCATGTTGTGGCGAGCTTGTTCCATTGCCTTTTGTACGGCAACCGGAACTTCCTTGGAACGGCCCTTACCCATGCCGATTCCGCCATCGCCATCACCTACCACGGTCAAGGCGGAGAAAGCCATGATACGGCCGCCTTTAACCACTTTGGTGACGCGGTTGACGCTGATCATTTTCTCGACCAGACCGTCGCCACGATCTTCCGTTTCGTGTTTAGCCATTCTTCACTCCGAATTAGAATACGAGACCGTGTTCGCGAGCGGCGTCAGCCAGCGCTTTCATACGACCGTGGTATTTGAAACCAGAGCGGTCGAAAGCGACTTTCTCGATGCCAGCGGCTTTTGCTTTTTCAGCAATGCGCTTGCCGATCACGGCTGCAGCTGCCACGTTGCCGCCGTTTTTGAGATCAGCGCGTACGTCGGTTTCCAGCGAAGAGGCGCTGGCCAGTACTTTGCTGCCAGTCTCATCAACGATCTGGGCATAAATGTGGCTATTGGTGCGATACACAGTGAGACGCACCATCTTGAGCTCCGCGATCCGGGCACGGGTTTTACGTGCGCGGCGGAGTCGAGCTTGTTTCTTGTCCATATCAGTGCCTCAGTTACTTCTTCTTGGTTTCTTTCAGAACCACAACCTCATCAGCGTAACGAACGCCCTTGCCTTTGTACGGCTCGGGAGCGCGGTAAGCGCGGATTTCGGCAGCCACCTGGCCAACGCGCTGCTTGTCAGCGCCTTTGATCAGGATCTCGGTCTGACTCGGAGTCTCAGCTTTAACGCCTTCAGGCATTTGATGAGCCACCGGGTGGGAGAAACCCAGAGACAGGTTCAGGGTGTCGCCTTGGGCCTGGGCACGATAGCCCACGCCTACCAGCTGCAGCTTCTTCTCGAAGCCTTTGGACACGCCGGTCACCATATTGTTCAGCAGCGCGCGCAGAGTGCCGGACATGGCACGAGCGAACTTGCTGTCGTTCTTGGCGGCGAATGTCAGTTGGCCGTTGTCCAGCTTGACATCTACCTCTTCGCACAGAGCGGTGCTCAGGGAGCCCAGGGCGCCCTTCACAGTCACTTCTGCAGCGCCGAATTTCACTTCGACGCCAGCCGGGATGACTACGGGATTCTTAGCTACGCGAGACATTTGACCCCCTTAAGCCACGACGCACAGCAACTCGCCGCCGATGCCGGCCGCGCGCGCTTTGCGATCAGTCATAACGCCTTTGGAGGTGGACAGGATAGCCACGCCCAAGCCATTCATGACTTTCGGGATTTCGGTGGAGCCCTTGTACACACGCAGGCCAGGGCGGGAAACGCGGTCAATGCGCTCGATCACCGGACGGCCAGCATAGTACTTGAGCTGGATATCGAGAACAGGCTTCTTCTCTTCGCCGGCAACGGCGAAGTCTTCGATGTAGCCTTCTTCTTTCAACACCTGCGCCAGCGCAATTTTCAGCTTGGAAGACGGCATGGAAACAGCCACCTTGGAAGCCATTTGGCCGTTGCGGATGCGGGTCAACATATCGGAAATAGGATCGTGCATGCTCATTTATGTGTCTCCTATTACCAGCTGGCCTTCACAACCCCCGGAATCTCGCCCTTCAGAGCGATTTCACGGAGTTTGTTACGACCCAGACCGAATTTGCGGAATACGCCACGCGGACGACCGGTAATGGCGCAGCGACGACGCTGGCGAACCGGGGAAGCATTGCGCGGCAGCTGCTGCAGTTGCAGGCGAGCTGCAAAGCGCTCTTCTTCCGAGAGGCTTTGATTGTTGATAGTCGCGATAAGGGCTTCGCGCTTGGCAGCAAATTTTGCAGCCAGCTTGACACGCTTCTCTTCGCGCTGAATCAGTGCAAGTTTTGCCATGTGCTTAACCCTTGAACGGGAACTTGAACGCGGCCAGCAAAGCGCGGGCCTCTTCGTCAGTCTTCGCGGTGGTGGTAACAGTAATGTTCATACCACGCAGAGCATCGATCTTGTCGTACTCGATTTCCGGGAAGATGATCTGTTCTTTAACGCCCATGTTGTAGTTGCCGCGGCCGTCGAAAGACTTGGCGGAAACACCACGGAAGTCGCGAACGCGCGGCAGCGCGATCGTCACCAGGCGGTCCAGGAACTCGTACATGCGTTCGCGACGCAGAGTTACCTTGCAACCCACCGGATAGTGATCGCGAATCTTGAAGCCTGCGATGGATTTGCGAGCGGTGGTGACAACCGGCTTCTGGCCGGCGATCTTTTCCAGGTCGCCCACGGCGAAATCCATTACCTTTTTATCGGCAACAGCTTCGCCCACACCCATGTTCACAGTGATCTTCTCAATGCGCGGGACTTGCATGATGGACTTGTAGCCGAACTGTTTCATCAGTTCAGGCACTACGGTGTCTTTGTAGAAATCGTAGAGACGTGCCATGTTTTGTTCCTTACGCGCCAATGACTTCGCCGTTGGACTTGAACACGCGTACCTTGCGGCCGTCTTCAAGAATCTTGAAGCCTACGCGGTCAGCCTTTTGGCTTGCCGGATTGAAAATGGCGACGTTCGATGCGTCAACAGGCATGGTCTTTTCAACGATGCCGCCGGCCACGCCACGCACCGGATTCGGCTTCTGGTGTTTCTTGGCGACATTCACGCCTTCAACAACCAGTTTCTCGTCCAGAACGCGCAGAACGGTGCCGCGCTTACCTTTGTCTTTGCCGGTGATTACTACGACTTCATCACCCTTGCGAATTTTGCGCATGCGATCTCCTTACAGTACTTCAGGAGCCAGCGAAACGATCTTCATGAAGCGCTCGGTACGCAGTTCACGCGTAACAGGCCCGAAGATACGAGTGCCGATAGGCTCAAGCTTGTTGTTGAGCAGGACGGCGGCGTTGCCGTCAAACTTGATCAACGAGCCATCCGGACGACGCACGCCTTTGGCAGTGCGAACCACAACCGCGTTGTAAACGTCGCCTTTTTTGACGCGTCCACGCGGTGCAGCATCCTTGATGGTCACCTTGATGATGTCGCCTACGCTTGCATAGCGACGCTTGGAACCGCCCAATACTTTGATGCACATAACGTGACGCGCACCTGTATTGTCAGCGACCTCAAGCATGGTCTGCATTTGGATCATGTGATGATTACCTTTCTAATCCAACTTTATCCGTCACTCTCACCTGCCGGTTTCTCGCATAAGAGCAAGACCAAACAGACGAAACGCCACAGAAACTGTGGCGTATCCAACGGCCAGTTTTGGACCCCGTAAGGGCGGAACTCCTACCCGATAGAGGTAGGAAGATGGCCATTATACAGGGAGCTTTCGCCCCCTGCAAGTCTTTACACCTGGCGGGATTTCTCTACCAGGGCAGTTACCACCCACGTCTTGGTCTTCGAGAGCGGACGGGACTCGCTGATAACAACGATATCGCCGGCCTTGAACTCGTTGTTCTCGTCGTGCGCGTGGAACTTCTTAGAACGACGGATAATCTTGCCGTAGATCGGGTGCTTTACTTTGCGCTCGACCAGCACGGTCACGGTTTTATCCATCTTGTCGCTGACTACGGTACCGGTCAGCGTACGTACCACTTTGGTTTCGCTCATCTTAAACTGCCTTTTCTTTCAGAACGGTGCGCACGCGAGCGATGTCGCGACGTACTTTCTTCAGTTCAGAGGTCTTGGCGAGTTGCTGAGTGGCGTGCTGCATGCGCAGAGCAAACTGGGCCTTCAAGAGGCTAAGCAGTTCCGCCTTCAGCTCGTCAACAGTTTTGGCTTTCAGTTCGGACGCTTTCATTACTGACCTACCTGTCTAGTTACAAACACAGTGGCGATCGGCAACTTGGCTGCGGCCAGACGGAAAGCTTCACGAGCGAGTTCCTCGGAAACACCATCCATTTCGTACAGCATCTTGCCAGGCTGGATTTCGGCCACGTAGTACTCCGGAGAGCCTTTACCCCCGCCCATACGAACTTCAGCAGGCTTGGAAGTAATCGGCTTGTCCGGGAAGATGCGGATCCAGATGCGGCCGCCACGCTTGATGTGACGGGTCATCGCGCGACGCGCAGCTTCGATCTGGCGCGCGGTCAGACGACCACGACCAACCGCCTTCAGACCGAAATCACCAAAGCTCACTTTGTTGCCACGAGTAGCGATACCCGTGTTGCGGCCTTTATGCTGTTTACGGTACTTGAGTCTAGTTGGCTGCAGCATTTCGAGCACCCTTTCTCGATTTCTTCTCGGTCGCTACCGGAGCCGGTTGAACTTGACCCGGCTTGAGCTCGCCCTTGTATACCCATACCTTGATGCCGATGATACCGTAGGTAGTTTTGGCTTCGGAGGTAGCGTAGTCTACGTCTGCGCGCAGGGTATGCAGCGGCACGCGGCCTTCGCGGTACCATTCGCTACGAGCAATGTCGATACCGTTCAGACGGCCGGAGCTCATGATCTTGATGCCTTGAGCGCCCATGCGCATTGCGTTTTGCATAGCGCGCTTCATGGCGCGACGGAACATCACGCGCTTCTCCAGTTGGGAAGCGATGCCGTCGGCGATGATTTGAGCATCCAGTTCCGGCTTGCGAACTTCTTCGATGTTCACATGCACGGGAACGCCCAGGCGCTTTTGCAGTTCTTGCTTGAGCAGCTCGATGTCCTCGCCTTTTTTACCGATCACAACACCCGGACGGGCGCTGTGAATGGTGATGCGGGCGGACTTAGCCGGGCGCTCGATGGTCACACGGCCAACCGAAGCGTGACCCAGACGCTTTTTCAGGAATTCACGAACTTCGATATCCTGCTTCAGCATTTCCGGGAAGTTCTGCGAATTCGCGAACCACTTGGAAGACCAGTTTTTGTTAACGGCAAGACGGAATCCCGTCGGATGAATCTTCTGACCCATTTCTTACCCCTTAATTGCCAACGGTCAACGAGATGTGGCAGGTCTGCTTTTCGATGCGATTGCCACGACCCTTAGCACGGGCGGTGAAACGCTTCAGACTAGCGCCTTTGTCAACAAAGATGCCGGTGACACGCAGGGTGTCAATGTCGGCGCCTTCGTTGTGCTCGGCGTTAGCGATGGCAGATTCCAGCACTTTCTTGATGATTACCGCGCCCTTCTTCGGGGAGAAGGCCAAGATATTCAGAGCCTGATCAACGGACTTGCCGCGGATCAGATCGGCCACCAGGCGGCATTTTTGTGCCGACAGGCGAACGCTTTTCAGATTTGCAGATACTCTCATCGCTTCACCTTATCTCTTCTTCGCCTTCTTATCGGCCGCGTGGCCTTTGAAGGTACGAGTCAGCGAGAATTCGCCCAGTTTATGGCCGACCATGTTTTCGGAAACATAAACAGGCACATGGGTGCGACCGTTGTGCACAGCGATGGTCAGACCAATGAAATCCGGCAGGATGGTCGAACGACGAGACCAAGTCTTGATCGGACGCTTGTCGCTGGTTGCCCGCACCGCATCTACTTTTTTCAGCAGATGCAGATCAACGAACGGGCCTTTTTTCTGCGAACGTGCCATTGTCAATTACCCTTTTTTGGAATAGCGACGGCGTACGATCATATTGTCGGTACGCTTGTTGCGACGGGTACGGAAGCCCTTAGCCGGAGTGCCCCACGGGCTAACCGGCACACGGCCTTCACCAGTACGGCCTTCACCACCACCGTGCGGGTGGTCAACCGGGTTCATGGCAACGCCACGAACGGTCGGACGGATACCGCGCCAGCGAGTAGCGCCAGCCTTGCCCAGCTTGCGCAGGGAGTGCTCTTCGTTACCCACTTCACCAACAGTCGCTCGGCAATCAACGTGCACCAGGCGAATTTCGCCCGAACGCAGACGCAGTTGAGCGTAAGCGCCTTCGCGAGCCAGCAGCATCGCGGACGCGCCAGCGGAACGAACCATCTGAGCGCCCTTGCCAGGCTGCATTTCCACGCAGTGGATAGTGGTACCCACCGGGATGTTGCGGATCGGCAGAGCGTTACCGGCCTTGATCGGAGCTTCCGCGCCGGACAACAGCTCAGCGCCTGCTTTCACACCGCGCGGGGCGATGATGTAGCGACGCTCGCCATCGGCGTAGCACAGGAGAGCGATGTGAGCGGTGCGGTTCGGATCGTATTCGATGCGTTCCACTTTCGCCGGGATGCCATCCTTGTTGCGACGGAAGTCGATGATGCGGTAGTGCTTCTTGTGGCCACCGCCACGATGACGCGTGGTGATGTGACCATTGTGGTTACGGCCACCGGTGGAAGATTTCTTTTCCAACAGGGCGGCGTGCGGAGCACCTTTGTGCAGGTCAGGGTTTACTACCTTGACAACGGCACGGCGGCCCGCGGAAGTCGGTTTTACCTTAACGATAGGCATGCTCTATCTCCTTACTCCGCTGCGGCCGGGGTAGCGGTCAGATCAATTTCTTGACCTTCCACCAGGCTAACGTAGGCCTTTTTCCAGTCACTGCGACGACCGATGGAACGGCCAAAGCGCTTAACCTTGCCTTTGACATTCACAGTGGAAACGCCTTCAACTTTTACGTTGAACAGCATTTCAACCGCGGCCTTGATTTCGGGCTTGGTCGCGTCTTTGGCAACGCGGAACGCCATTTGCTGGTTCTTCTCAGCAATCATGGTGCTCTTTTCGGAAACGATGGGAGCAAGAATTACTTGCAACAGACGTTCTTGGTTCATGCCCACTGCTCCTCAAGTTGCTTCACAGCGTCGCGAGTGATCACGGTCTTCTTGAAGCGCAACAGGCTGTACGGATCAGCTTGAACCGCTTCGATAACCAGCACGTTCGGCAGGTTACGCGAAGAGAGATAGAGGTTTTCGCTCAGTTCGCCAGTGATGAACAAAGCCTGTTCCAGGCCCATCGGCTGAACGGTGCCAACGAATTCTTTGGTCTTCGGGCTTTCAACGTTCAGCTCGTCAACCACGATCAGACGCTCGTCGCGGACCAGCTGCGACAGAATCGCGGCCATGCCTGCACGGAACATCTTGCGGTTAACTTTCTGAGTGAAGTTCTCGTCCGGCTTGTTCGGGAAGGCACGGCCACCACCACGACGGTTCGGGGTGGAAGTCATACCGGCACGAGCGTTACCAGTACCTTTCTGACGGAAAGGCTTTTTGGTCGAGTGCTTCACTTCAGCACGGGTCAGCTGGGCGCGGTTGCCGCTACGAGCATTCGCCAGGAATGCGGTAACAACCTGATGCACCAGGGCTTCGTTGTATTCGCGGCCGAACAAAGAGTCGGACACTTGCAGGCTGCCAACAGCCTTGCCTTGGGTATTGATTACATTCAATTCCATCACGCACCCGCCTTCACGCTAGGACGAACGACTACGTCACCGTTCTTGGCGCCAGGAACAGCGCCTTTAACCAGAATCAGTTGACGCTCGGCATCGACACGAACGATTTCCAGGCACTGCACGGTGCTCTTGACGTTACCGTATTGGCCCGCCATGCGCTTACCCGGGAAAACGCGACCCGGATCTTGCGCCTGACCGATGGAACCCGGCGTGTTATGCGAACGCGAGTTACCATGGGAAGCACGGTTGGAAGAGAAGTTGTGACGCTTGATCACGCCGGAGAAGCCTTTACCTTTGGAGGTGCCGGTTACATCAACCAGTTGACCAACGGTGAAGATCTCAACAGCGATGGCATCGCCCGGCTTGAAGCTGGACAGATCGGAGGCGGTCAGCGGAAACTCGACCAGACCCAGACCTGCTTCAACGCCAGCCTTGGCGAAGTGGCCCGCGGCAGCCTTAACAACACGGCTGGCCTTTTTGGAGCCATAGGTAACCTGCACGGCATTGTAGCCGTCGGTTTCAGCAGTTTTGATTTGCGTGACGCGGTTAGCGGACATGTCCAGCACAGTTACCGGGATGGTTGCGCCATCTTCGGCAAAAATGCGGGTCATGCCGACTTTGCGACCGACAAGACCTAAACTCATGTTTATTTCCTTTTTCAGGCGCCGATTACGATTGACCGGCATAAAAAACACGACAGAAAAAACAAAAACGGACTCGCCAAAATGGCGAGTCCGCTAATGTATCACAGAAAATTCAAGAATCGCAAGAACTTAGCTCGCAAACCCTTGAACTTAAGCGATTACTGCAGCTTGATTTCCACATCCACACCGGCCGGCAGATCGAGCTTCATCAGAGCGTCGACGGTTTTGTCGGTCGGGTCCACGATGTCCATCAGACGCAGGTGAGTGCGGATTTCCAGCTGATCGCGGGAAGTCTTGTTCACGTGCGGGGAGCGCAGAACGTTGAAACGCTCGATTTTGGTCGGCAGCGGAACCGGGCCTTTAACAACGGCGCCGGTGCGCTTGGCGGTTTCAACGATTTCCTGAGCGGAGCGATCGATCAGGTTGTAATCGAAAGCCTTCAGGCGGATGCGGATTTTCTGGCTAGACATTAGATTCTCCGATCCTTAAGCGATGATCTTGGCAACAACGCCGGCGCCGACGGTACGGCCGCCTTCGCGGATGGCGAAACGCAGACCTTCTTCCATGGCGATCGGAGCGATCAGCTCAACGGTGATTTCCACGTTATCGCCCGGCATTACCATTTCAACGCCTTCCGACAGGGTTACTGCGCCCGTTACGTCGGTGGTGCGGAAGTAGAACTGCGGACGGTAGTTCGCGAAGAACGGGGTGTGACGGCCACCTTCGTCTTTGCTCAGCACGTACACGGAAGCGCCGAACTTGGTGTGCGGGGTGATGGTACCCGGCTTAGCCAACACCTGGCCACGCTCAACGTCTTCACGCTTGGTGCCGCGCAGCAGCACGCCAACGTTGTCGCCGGCCTGACCTTGGTCCAGCAGCTTGCGGAACATTTCCACGCCGGTGCAAGTGGTCTTCGCGGTTGCCTTCAGGCCCACGATTTCCAGTTCTTCGCCGACTTTAACAATGCCGCGCTCTACGCGACCGGTTACCACGGTGCCGCGGCCGGAGATCGAGAACACGTCCTCGATCGGCAGCAGGAACGGCTTGTCGATGGCACGTTCCGGAGTCGGAATGTAGGAATCCAGAGCAGCCGCCAGCTTGAAGATAGCCGGCTCGCCGTATTCGGACTGGTCGCCTTCCAGCGCCAGACGAGCGGAGCCGATCACCACCGGGGTGTCGTCGCCCGGGAAGTCGTAGGAAGACAGCAGATCGCGAACTTCCATTTCAACCAGTTCCAGCAGCTCAGCGTCGTCCACCAGGTCGGCCTTGTTCAGGAACACGATGATGTACGGAACGCCAACCTGACGGGACAGCAGGATGTGTTCGCGGGTTTGCGGCATCGGACCGTCAGCGGCCGAGCACACCAGGATAGCGCCGTCCATCTGGGCAGCACCGGTAATCATGTTCTTAACGTAGTCGGCGTGACCCGGGCAGTCTACGTGAGCGTAGTGACGGGACTCGGTTTCGTATTCTACGTGAGCGGTATTAATGGTAATACCGCGAGCCTTCTCTTCCGGCGCGCTGTCGATCTGGGAGTAGTCTTTGGCTTCGCCACCGAACTTCTTCGACAGAATAGTGGTGATAGCAGCGGTCAGAGTGGTTTTACCATGGTCCACGTGACCGATGGTGCCTACGTTTACGTGCGGTTTGGTCCGCTCAAACTTTTCTTTTGCCATTTTGCAAAAATCCTTAATTAAAGAACATTAGATCGGGACTGGCCAAGCCCTTACGGCTCGGCCAGCCTCAGCGCGCATTACTTGCGAGCGGCCATTACGGCGTCGGCAACATGCTTCGGAGCTTCGGAGTAGTGCTTGAACTCCATCGAGTAGGTCGCACGACCCTGGGTAGCGGAACGCAGGTCGGTCGAGTAACCGAACATCTCGGCCAGCGGTACTTCGGCCTTGATCTTCTTGCCACCCAAACCATCGTCGTCCATACCCTGAACGATGCCGCGACGACGGTTCAAGTCGCCCATCACATCGCCCATGTACTCTTCCGGAGTTTCCACTTCCACCGCCATCATCGGCTCGAGGATGCACGGACCGGCGCGGCGCATGGCTTCTTTGAATGCCAGGGAGCCAGCCAGTTCGAACGCGATCTGCGAGGAGTCGACGTCGTGGTAGGAACCGAAGGTCAGACGCACGGTAACGTCAACCACCGGGAAGCCGGCGAGAATACCGCTGGACAGGGTGTTCTGAATACCCTTGTCCACGGACGGAATGAATTCACGCGGAATCACGCCACCCTTGATCTCGTCGACAAACTTGTAGCCATTACCCTCGCCGGACGGCTCCAGGGTAATAACCGCGTGACCGTACTGACCCTTACCACCGGACTGCTTGACGTGCTTGCCGTCAACATCGGTAACGGTTTTGGTAATGGTTTCACGATACGCCACTTGCGGAGCACCAACGTTGGCTTCAACGCCAAATTCGCGCTTCATGCGGTCAACCAGAATTTCCAGGTGCAGTTCGCCCATACCGGAAATAATGGTCTGGCCGGATTCTTCGTCGGTACGCACGCGGAACGACGGGTCTTCCTTGGCCAGGCGGTTCAGGGCAACGCCCATCTTCTCCTGGTCGGCCTTGGTTTTCGGCTCAACAGCAACGTGAATCACCGGCTCCGGGAACTCCATGCGCTCCAGGATGATGTTGGCGTTCAGGTCGCACAGGGTTTCACCCGTGGTCACTTCTTTCAGGCCGATGGCGGCGGCGATGTCGCCGGCACGCACTTCTTCCAGCTCGATACGGTCGTTCGCCATCATCTGCACGATACGGCCGATACGCTCTTTCTTGCCCTTGATGGAGTTCAGCACGGTATCACCGGACTTAACCACACCAGAGTAGACGCGGAAGAAGGTCAGCTGACCGACGTACGGGTCGTTCATCAGCTTGAACGCCAGAGCCGAGAACGGCTCGTCGTCGGAAGCGTGACGTTCGGCCGGTTTGCCGTCGGTCTCACCAGCGATGGCCGGGATGTCGATCGGCGCCGGCAGCAGCTCAACCACGGCGTCCAGCATGCGCTGTACACCCTTGTTCTTGAACGCGGAGCCGCACAGCATCGGCTGGATTTCGCACTTCAGGGTACGCTCGCGCAGACCGGCGATGATTTCTTCCTCGGTCAGCGCCTCGCCGCCCAAGTACTTGTCCATCATTTCTTCGCTGGCTTCAGCCGCGGCTTCAACCATCTTCTCGCGCCATTCTTCGGCCACGGAAACCAGGTCGGCCGGGATCTCGCCGTATTCGAATTTCATGCCCTGGGAAGCTTCATCCCAGATAATGGCCTTCATTTTCAGCAGATCAACCACGCCGGTGAAGCCGTCTTCAGCGCCGATAGGCACTACGATGGGCACCGGGTTGCCGCGCAGGCGAGTTTTCACCTGTTCAACCGCACGGAAGAAGTTGGCGCCTTGACGGTCCATCTTGTTCACGAAAGCGATACGCGGAACTTTGTACTTGTTAGCCTGACGCCATACGGTTTCAGACTGGGGCTGAACGCCGCCCACCGCGCAGTACACCATCACCGCGCCGTCCAGCACACGCATGGAACGCTCTACCTCAATGGTAAAGTCCACGTGTCCCGGGGTGTCGATGATGTTGAAACGGTGCTCGGGGAACTGCATCCCCATACCCTTCCAGAAGGTGGTCACAGCAGCGGAGGTGATGGTAATGCCACGCTCCTGCTCTTGCTCCATCCAGTCGGTGGTGGCAGCGCCGTCATGAACCTCGCCCAGCTTGTGGTTCACACCGGTGTAAAACAGAATACGCTCGGTAGTGGTCGTCTTACCGGCGTCAATGTGAGCGGAGATACCGATGTTACGGTAACGCTCAATGGGGGTTTTCCTTGCCACGATCTACACCTTAAATAGTGGGTCTGCTTAGAAGCGGAAGTGCGAGAAGGCTTTGTTGGCTTCTGCCATGCGGTGCACTTCGTCACGCTTCTTCATCGCGCCGCCACGGCCTTCGGCCGCGTCGAGCAATTCACCAGCCAGGCGCAGGTCCATGGACTTTTCGCCGCGCTTGCGCGCAGCGTCGCGCAGCCAACGCATGGCCAGAGCCATACGACGCGACGGACGTACTTCAACAGGAACTTGATAGTTGGCACCGCCTACACGGCGGCTTTTTACTTCAACAACCGGCTTGGCGTTGGCCAGAGCGGTGTTGAATACTTCCAGGGCATTCTTGCCGGATTTCTTTTCGATCTGTTCCAAAGCACCGTAAATGATGCGCTCTGCAACGGATTTCTTGCCATCGATCATGACTACGTTCATGAACTTGGACAGGTCCTGGGAACCGAACTTCGGATCCGGCAGGATTTCGCGCTTGGGGACTTCTCTGCGACGTGGCATGTTACTTCCTTAGATTATTCAGTTGAGCTTTGGCTCATGACTACCCAATGGAGCAGTCACTTACTAGACGACCCTGAGTGTTGATCAGGCCGCCTTGAGAGCACCCCAATTACTTAGGACGCTTGGCGCCGTATTTGGAACGAGCCTGTTTACGGTCTTTAACACCTGCGGTGTCGAGGGAGCCGCGAACGGTGTGGTAGCGAACACCCGGCAAGTCTTTTACACGACCGCCGCGGAGCAGCACTACGGAGTGTTCCTGCAGGTTGTGGCCTTCACCACCGATGTAGGAAATCACTTCGAAACCGTTGGTCAGACGAACCTTGCACACTTTACGCAGAGCCGAGTTCGGCTTCTTCGGAGTGGTGGTGTAGACACGGGTGCACACGCCACGCTTCTGCGGGCAGGCTTCCAGCGCAGGCACCTTGCTCTTCGCCTTGATGGCGACGCGGCCTTTGCGAACGAGTTGGTTAATGGTTGGCATTACTATCAGTTCCTAGTTGAAGCTCTCCAACGGCAACACGCCGCCAGAAAGGACGGAGGATTATATTTTAGTCAACGTCCCACCGTCAATGAAAACAACGCCGCCCTATCACCTTAACCGTTGATAGGGCAGCGTTTTTTCAACACTTTGCGTCAGGGCCGTCCGCAGGCGGGCAATTCCGCCTCTTTCCGGCCAAGACGACTAAGCGTTATTCGTTGCTGTCGAGCGCATCCGCCGGAGCGATATCGAAGAACTGGGCTTCGGCCGCTTCCAAGGTGTGCTGCGTCGAACCGCGACGGGTGCGGTGGTAAGCCAGACCGGTACCCGCCGGGATCAGACGACCGACAATCACGTTTTCCTTCAGGCCGCGCAGGTCGTCCTTCTTGCCCATGATGGCCGCTTCGGTCAGCACGCGAGTGGTTTCCTGGAAGGAAGCAGCGGAGATGAACGAGTCGGTGGACAAGGACGCCTTCGTGATACCCAGCAGCACGTTTTCGTACTGCGCAGGCTCTTTGCCTTCCGCCAGCATCTTGTCGTTCATTTCCAGCGCGTCGGCGCGCTCCACCTGTTCGCCCTGGATGAAGTCGGTATCGCCGCTGTCGGAGATGATCACGCGACGCAGCATCTGGCGAATGATCACCTCGATGTGCTTGTCGTTGATCTTCACGCCCTGCAGACGATAGACCTCCTGCACCTCTTGGACGATGTAGCGGGCCAGCGCCTCAATGCCCTGCAGGCGCAGGATGTCGTGCGGGTCCACCGGACCGTCGACGATGGATTCGCCGCGATTCACCACTTGACCGTCGTGCACCAGCACGTGCTTGTCTTTCGGGATCAGGTTTTCGTAACCGTTGCCTTCCAGATCGGTGATGATCAGACGCTGCTTGCCCTTGGTGTCCTTGCCGAAGGAGATCGTACCGGTGACTTCCGCCAGCATGCCGGCGTCTTTCGGCGAACGCGCTTCAAACAGCTCGGCCACGCGCGGCAGACCACCGGTGATATCGCGGGTCTTGGACGATTCCTGCGGGATGCGGGCCAGCACTTCGCCCTTGCCCACTTCCTGACCGTCGCGCACCGTAATAATGGCGCCCACCTGGAAGGTGATCGATACCGAGGCTTCGGAACCGGCCAGCTTCACTTCGTTGCCGTTGTCGTCCAGCAGCTTCACCAACGGACGCAGCATCTTGGACTGCGAACCGGCGCGGCGCTTCGGATCGATCACGACCAGCGTCGACAGACCCGTTACTTCGTCGGTCTGCTTGGCAACGGTGTTGCCCTCTTCCACGTTCTCGAACTTCACGCGGCCAGCGTACTCGGTGATGATCGGACGGGTATGCGGATCCCAAGTGGCCAGCACGGCGCCAGCCTTGATCTGCAGACCATCAGTCACCATCAGCGTCGCGCCGTACGGCACTTTGTGACGCTCGCGCTCGCGGCCCATATCATCGTGAATCACCACTTCGCCGGAGCGGGTGATGACGATGAGTTCGCCCTTAGTGTTCGCCACGTAGCGCATCTGGCTGGAGAAGCGCACCGTGCCGTTGGACTTGCCCTCTACCTGGCTAGCGGCGGCGTTACGAGAAGCCGCGCCACCGATGTGGAAGGTACGCATGGTCAGCTGGGTGCCCGGTTCACCAATGGACTGGGCGGCGATCACGCCAATGGCTTCGCCGGCGTTGACGCGCTTGCCGCGCGCCAGGTCGCGACCATAGCACTTGGCGCACAGACCGTAGCGGGTGTCGCAAGTGATGGCGGTACGCACCTTCACTTCGTCGATGCCCAGGCTATCGACCACGTCCACCAGATGCTCGTCCAGCAAAGAACCGGCTTCGATCACGGTTTCACCGGTAGACGGATCCACCAGATCGATCGCGGCCACGCGACCCAGGATGCGGTCGCGCAGCGGTTCGATCACATCGCCGCCCTGCAGCACGGCCTTCATGGTGAAGCCGTTGCTGGTGCCGCAATCGTCCTCGATCACCACCAGATCCTGGGTCACGTCGACCAGACGACGAGTCAGGTAACCGGAGTTTGCGGTCTTCAAGGCGGTATCCGCCAGACCCTTACGCGCACCGTGAGTGGAAATAAAGTACTGCAGTACGGTCAGGCCTTCGCGGAAGTTCGCGGTAATCGGCGTTTCGATAATCGAGCCGTCCGGCTTGGCCATCAAACCCCGCATACCGGCCAGCTGCTTGATCTGGGCTGCGGAACCCCGCGCGCCCGAGTCGGCCATCATGTAAATGGAGTTGAAGGACTCTTGATCGACTTCCTTGCCTTCGCGGTCCAGAACCTTCTGCTTGGACAGTTCGTCCATCATCGCCTTGGCGATCTTGTCGCCGGTGCGGCCCCAGATGTCCACTACCTTGTTGTAGCGTTCGCCCTGAGTCACCAGACCTTGACGATACTGCTCTTCAATCTCTTTGACTTCCTTCTGCGCGTCGGCGAGCAGATCGACCTTCTTGGCCGGGATCTGCATATCGTCCACGCAAATGGAGATGCCGCCTCGGGTGGAGTAGGCAAAACCGGTGTACATCAACTGGTCGGCGAAGATCACGGTATCGCGGATGCCGCAACGGCGGAACGATACGTTGATCAGCTTGGAGATTTCCTTCTTCTTCAGCGCCTTGTTGATGTGCTCGAACGGCAGCCCTTTCGGCAGGATGTCGGACAGAATAGCGCGGCCCACGGTGGTGTCGTAACGCTTGATCACCGGCTGGAATTCGCCCTGCTCGTCTTTTTCCCACTCGCGCAGACGCACGGTGATGCGCGTCGCCAGCTCAACCTGACGGGTTTCGTAGGCGCGATGCACTTCCTTGGTGTCCGCAAACACCATGCCTTCGCCCTTGCCGTTCACCTTGTCGCGGGTCATGTAGTACAGACCCAACACGATATCCTGCGACGGCACGATGATCGGATCGCCGTTGGCTGGGGAGAGCACGTTGTTGGTAGCCAGCATCAGAGTGCGGGCTTCCATCTGCGCTTCCAGCGACAGCGGCACGTGAACAGCCATCTGGTCACCGTCGAAGTCGGCGTTGAACGCCGCGCAGACCAGCGGATGCAGCTGGATGGCCTTGCCTTCGATCAGCACCGGCTCGAACGCCTGAATGCCCAAACGGTGCAGCGTAGGCGCACGGTTCAGCAGAACCGGATGTTCGCGGATCACGTCTTCCAGGATGTCCCAGACTTCCGGCACTTCCTGCTCTACCAGCTTCTTGGCCGCCTTGATGGTGGATGCCAGACCCATCACTTCCAACTTGTGGAAGATGAAGGGCTTGAACAGTTCCAGCGCCATCTTCTTAGGCAGGCCGCACTGATGCAGACGCAGGGTCGGACCCACGGTAATCACGGAACGACCGGAGTAGTCCACGCGCTTACCCAGCAAGTTCTGACGGAAACGACCGCCCTTGCCCTTGATCATGTCGGCCAGCGATTTCAGCGGACGCTTGTTGGCGCCGGTCATCGCCTTGCCGCGACGGCCGTTGTCCAGCAGCGAGTCAACCGATTCCTGCAGCATGCGCTTCTCGTTGCGCACGATGATGTCCGGCGCGCGCAGTTCCAGCAGGCGCTTCAGGCGGTTGTTCCGGTTGATCACGCGGCGGTACAGATCGTTCAGATCGGAAGTCGCGAAGCGACCGCCGTCCAACGGCACCAGCGGACGCAGTTCCGGCGGCAGCACCGGCAGCACTTCCAGGATCATCCACTCCGGCTTCATGCCGGAACGCTGGAAGGCCTCCAGCACTTTCAGGCGCTTGGAGATCTTCTTGATCTTGGTGTCGGAGCTGGTGGCCTTGAGCTCGGCGCGCAGAGTCTCGATCTCGCTGTCCAGGTTCAGCTTCTTCAGCAATTCCTTGACCGCTTCGGCGCCCATCATGGCGACGAACTCTTCACCGTACTGGTCTTCCTTGTCCAGGAAGTCCTCTTCGGTCAGCAACTGACGATATTGCAGCGGGGTCATGCCCGGATCGGTCACCACGAACGCTTCAAAGTACAGCACGCGCTCGATGTCGCGCAGCGTCATGTCCAGCACCATGCCCAGACGCGACGGCAGCGACTTCAGGAACCAGATGTGCGCGGTCGGGCTGGCCAGCTCGATGTGGCCCATGCGCTCGCGACGCACCTTGGACAAGGTGACTTCCACGCCGCACTTCTCGCAGATCACGCCGCGATGCTTCAGGCGCTTGTACTTGCCGCACAAGCATTCATAGTCCTTCACCGGGCCGAAGATGCGCGCGCAGAACAGGCCGTCGCGTTCCGGTTTGAAGGTACGATAGTTGATGGTTTCAGGCTTTTTTACTTCACCATAAGACCAGGAACGGATCTTGTCAGGCGAGGCGATGCCGATCTTAATCGCATCAAACTCTTCTTCTTGCGTAACTTGCTTAAAGAGGTCGAGCAGAGCTTTCATTGCGTCTCCAGTCAGGGGACAGGCGCGGCGGTTTGCCGCGCCCATTCAACCCAATCAATAACGTTCCAGGTCCATGTCGAGGCCGAGCGAACGGATTTCCTTCACCAGCACGTTGAAGGATTCCGGCATGCCGGCATCGATCTTGTGCTCGCCTTTCACGATGTTCTCGTACACCTTGGTACGACCAGTCACATCGTCCGACTTCACGGTCAGCATTTCCTGCAGAGTGTAGGCGGCGCCGTAAGCTTCCAGCGCCCAGACCTCCATCTCACCGAAACGCTGGCCGCCGAACTGGGCCTTACCGCCCAGCGGCTGCTGGGTCACCAGCGAGTACGGGCCGGTGGAACGCGCGTGCATCTTGTCGTCGACAAGGTGATGCAGCTTCAGGTAGTGCATCACGCCCACGGTGACCTTGCGGTCGAAAGCTTCGCCGGAGCGGCCATCGTACAAGGTCATCTGAGTCTTGGACTCATTAAAGCCCATTTTCTCGGTCAGCGGGTCGTCTTCCGGATAGGCCAGATCCAGCATGTGCTTGATCTCGGTCTCCTTGGCTCCGTCGAACACCGGCGTGGCGAACGGCATGCCCTTGCGCAGGTTGTCCGCCAGGGACAGGACCTCGTCCTCGCTCAGCGAAGCGATGTCTTCGGCCTTGCCGGCTTCGTTGTAGATGCGCTCCAGGTAACCACGGATCTCGGCGGCGGACTGCTGCTCCTTGACCATGCGGTCAATGCGCTCGCCAATACCCTTGGCGGCCCAGCCCAGATGCACTTCCAGGATCTGACCGATGTTCATACGCGACGGTACGCCCAGCGGGTTCAGCACGATGTCGACTGGACGACCGTCGCCCATGTACGGCATGTCTTCGATCGGCAGAATGCGCGACACCACACCCTTGTTACCGTGGCGGCCGGCCATCTTGTCGCCCGCCTGCAGGCGGCGCTTAACGGCCAGATACACCTTGACCATCTTTTGCACGCCCGGCGGCAGTTCATCGCCCTGGGTCAGCTTGCGCTTTTTGTCTTCGAACTTGAGATCGAATTCTTCGCGCTTCTGCGCCAGGCTTTCCTTGATCAGTTCCAGCTGCTTGGCGATGTCTTCATCCGACATGCGGATGTCAAACCAATCATGCTTGGACGGCAGGTCGGCCAGGTATTCCTGATCGATCACAGTGCCCTTCATCAGGCGCTTCGGACCGCCGTTGGCGACCTTGCCCACGATCAAACGCTCAATACGGCTGAAGGCGTCGTTGTCGAAAATACGCAGCTGGTCGTTCAGGTCCAGGCGATAACGCTTCAGCTCCGAATCGATGATGGACTGAGCGCGCTTGTCGCGCTCGATGCCTTCGCGGGTGAATACCTGCACGTCGATCACTGTGCCCACGGTGCCGGTCGGCACGCGCAGCGAGGTGTCCTTCACGTCGGAGGCCTTCTCGCCGAAGATCGCGCGCAGCAGCTTCTCTTCCGGAGTCAATTGGGTTTCGCCCTTAGGCGTCACCTTGCCTACCAGCACGTCGCCCGCCTCAACCTCGGCGCCGATGTACACAATGCCGGCTTCATCCAGACGGCCAGCCATGCGCTCGGACAGGTTCGGGATGTCGCGGGTGATTTCCTCAGGCCCCAGCTTGGTGTCGCGGGCAACCACGGACAGTTCTTCGATGTGGATCGAGGTGTAGCGGTCTTCGGCGACCAGCTTCTCCGAGATCAGGATCGAGTCCTCGTAGTTGTAACCGTTCCACGGCATGAAGGCGATGGTCATGTTCTGACCCAACGCCAGCTCGCCCAGGTCGGTGGAGGCGCCGTCGGCAACCACGTCGCCGCGCGCGATGCGGTCGCCCACTTTCACGATCGGACGCTGGTTGATGTTGGTGTTCTGGTTGGAACGAGTGAACTTGGTCAGGTTGTAGATATCCACACCCACCTCGCCCGCGGTCGCCTCCTCGTCATTGACGCGAATCACCACACGGCCGGCATCGACATAGTCGACCACGCCGCCGCGGCGCGCCACGACGGTGGTGCCGGAGTCTACCGCCACCGAACGCTCGATACCGGTGCCCACCAAAGCTTTTTCCGGACGCAGGCAAGGCACGGCCTGGCGTTGCATGTTGGCGCCCATCAATGCGCGGTTGGCGTCATCGTGCTCCAGGAACGGAATCAGCGAAGCGGCAACGGACACCACCTGGCCAGTGGCCACGTCCATGTACTGTACGCGGTCCGGGGTCGCCAGAATGGTTTCACCCTTTTCGCGGCAGGTCACCAGCTCGTCGATCAGCTTGCCCTCTTCGCTCAGCTCGGCGTTGGCCTGAGCAATCACGTAGCGGCCTTCTTCGATCGCAGACAGGTAATCGATCTCGTTGGTGACCTTGCTGTCCACCACTTTGCGGTACGGCGTTTCCAGGAAGCCGAACTCGTTGGTGCGCGCAAAGACGGACAGCGAGTTGATCAGACCAATGTTCGGGCCTTCCGGCGTTTCGATCGGGCATACACGGCCATAGTGGGTCGGATGCACGTCTCGCACTTCGAAGCCGGCGCGTTCGCGGGTCAAACCGCCCGGGCCCAGGGCCGATACGCGGCGCTTGTGGGTGATCTCGGACAGCGGGTTGGTCTGATCCATGAACTGGGACAGCTGCGAGGAACCAAAGAATTCCTTGATCGCGGCGGATACCGGCTTGGCATTGATCAGGTCATGCGGCATCAGGTTGTCGGATTCCGCCTGGTTCAGACGCTCCTTGACCGCGCGTTCGACGCGCACCAGACCGGCACGGAACTGGTTCTCGGCCAATTCGCCTACCGAACGCACGCGACGGTTGCCCAAGTGATCGATGTCGTCCACTTCGCCGCGGCCATTGCGCAGCTCGGTCAGGATGGCGATCACGGAAACGATGTCTTCAGTCGACAGCGTGCCTTCCATCACATCGCGACGGCCGGCGAACTTCTCACCGATCAGAACCTTGAACCACTCCGGAGTCTTGTCGTCGAACTTGTACTGATAAGTGCGCGAGCTGAACTTCATGCGGCCCACGCGCGACAGGTCGTAGGTTTCTTCGCTGAAGAACAGGCGCTGGAACAACGCTTCCACCGCGTCTTCAGTCGGCGGTTCGCCCGGGCGCATCATGCGGTAGATTGCCACGCGAGCTTGCAGCTGGTCCTGAATATCGTCTGCGCGCAGGGTCTGCGAAATATAGGAGCCCTGGTCCAGGTCATTGGTGAACAGCACTTCCACCTGCTGGATGTCCGCCAGCGCCAGCTTGGCCAGCACTTCCTCGGTGATCTCGTCGTTGGCACGCGCAATCAGTTCACCGGTATCGGTATTGGCGACATTGTGCGCCAGCACCTTGCCCAGCAACGCGTCGGCAGGCACTTCGATGCGATCCAGCTCAGCAGTCTGGATGTCGCGGATGTGCTTGGCGGTGATGCGCTTGTCCTTGGCCACGATCAGCTTGCCATCGGCGGCAACGATGTCGAACTTGGCCACTTCACCCTTCAGACGATCCGGCACCACGCGCATGAACACGCCGCCTTTGGTCAGATAGAAGGTGTCGAAGCTGTAGAACTCGGACAGGATTTCTTCGTTGGTGTAACCCAGCGCCTTCAGCAAAATGGTCACCGGCATCTTGCGACGACGGTCAATACGGAAGTACAGCAGGTCTTTCGGATCAAACTCGAAGTCCAGCCAGGAACCGCGGTAAGGAATCACGCGGGCGGAGAACAGCAGCTTGCCGGAGGAATGAGTCTTGCCGCGGTCGTGCTCGAAGAAAACGCCCGGGGAACGGTGCAACTGAGAAACGATGACGCGCTCGGTACCGTTGATGATGAACGAACCATTGGTCGTCATCAGCGGAATCTCGCCCATGTACACTTCGTTCTCGCGCACTTCCTTCACTACAGGCTTGGAAGACTCTTTATCGAAAATGGTCAGGCGGATGCGCGCGCGCAGCGGAGCGGCGTAAGTGATGCCGCGCAGCTGGCACTCCTGCACGTCGAACGGCGGCTCGCCCAAGATGTAATGAGCGAAATCCAAACGCGCGTAGCCATTGTGGCTGATGATCGGATAGATCGATTTGAACGCAGCCTGAAGGCCCACATCCCTACGCTGGTCAAGCGGCACACCCAACTGGAGAAATTCGGTGTAGGAATCAATCTGGGTCGCCAACAGGAATGGGACATCGAGAACACTGGCACGCTTCGCAAAACTTTTACGAATACGCTTCTTCTCAGTAAACGAATAACTCATAGAGTCTCCATCGAGGTGGGGTGGCGCAAGCAAGAAACCAAAAGTCAGCAGCCACGCTCAATAATTGCTGGCTTTTACCTTCTTCGTTTCGGCCAACTACAAGCGCAATAAGGCTGGCGGATTACTCCGCCAGCCTCACCCTCTTTTTTCAAAGAAGATTATTTGATTTCAGCCTTAGCACCGGCTTCGGTCAGCTGTTTCAGGATGTCGTCGGCTTCAGCCTTCGCCACGCCTTCTTTCAGGGCTTTCGGAGCGCCGTCAACCAGGTCTTTGGCTTCTTTCAGGCCCAGACCGGTGATTGCGCGCACAACCTTGATCACGCCAACCTTGTTGTCGCCAGCGCCAGTCAGGATAACGTCAAACTCGGTTTTTTCTTCAGCGGCAGCAGCGCCGGCGCCAGCCGGGCCAGCAACAGCAACAGCAGCGGCGGAAACGCCGAACTTCTCTTCGAACGCCTTAACCAGGTCGTTCAGTTCCATCACGGTCAGACCAGCAACGGCCTCGAGGATGTCTTCTTTGGTGATTGCCATGTGAAAATCTCCTGAATTCTATAAGAATCAAATAAGTTAAGCGGCTTCGGCTTGCTTCTTGTCGGACAGGGCGGCCAGCGCGCGGGCGAAGCCAGCGACCGGAGCCTGCATAACGTAGAGAAGCTTGGACAGCAGTTCTTCGCGGCTCGGGATGGACGCAAGCTCAGCAACCTGAGCGGCGTTCAGCACCTGGCCATCGTAGGAACCTGCCTTGACGATGATTTTGTCGTCAGCCTTGGCATATTGATGCAGCACCTTGGCAGCAGCTACCGGGTCGGCGGAAACAGCGTAAACCAGCGGGCCGACCATTTGGTCAGCCAGACCGGCAAACGGAGTGCCTTCCACAGCACGGCGCACCAGCGTGTTCTTCAGAACGCGCAGGTATACGCCATTCTCACGCGCCTGAGCGCGGAGTTTGGTCATGCTGCTTACCTCGATGCCCCGATATTCAGCGATAACGAGGGTCTGAGCGTCTGCCAGCGTGGCAGATACTTCAGCTACGACCGCCTTTTTATCTTCGATATTGAGACTCAAGGTCTACCTCCTAGACTGAAATGAAGCGAAAGGATTTTCGCTTCGCTTTGCAGCGGCGACCTACATCAGGAGACATCATAAAGAACTGGTGCTCATGGGCGGAATTGAACCGCCGACCTCTCCCTTACCAAGGGAGTGCTCTACCCCTGAGCTACATGAGCTTGAACTTTGTTCAGAAGCCTGTTTCGGGTACACCATCTGCGTAGGTTGCGGACTTCCATACAAGCAAATCTGCGATTAAGCCTTGCGGCGCCTACGGTCTTTGACAACCTGACAAGCAAGCTTGCCAGCCCAAAGCCTTGGCGAGACGGCGAACCGTCCCGCCAAACTCAAACAGCGATTAAGCGCTGATCGAGTTGGTATCTACACGAGCGCCGACACCCATGGTGCTGGATACGGCGATCTTTTTCAGATACACGCCCTTGGAAGCTGCCGGCTTGGCTTTCACCAAGGCATCAACCAGAGCGGAGAAGTTTTCACGCAGAGCTTCGGCTTCGAAGGAAGCGCGACCGATGGTGGCGTGAACGATACCGGCCTTGTCGGTACGGTATTGAACCTGACCGGCTTTGGCGTTTTTCACGGCCTCGGCTACGTTCGGGGTCACGGTGCCAACCTTCGGGTTCGGCATCAGGCCGCGCGGGCCCAGGATCTGACCCAGCTGACCCACAACGCGCATGGCGTCCGGGGAGGCGATCACGATGTCGAAGTCCAGGTTGCCGGCTTTAACCTGCTCGGCCAGGTCGTCGAAACCAACGACTTCGGCGCCAGCGGCTTTAGCGGCTTCAGCGTTCGCGCCTTGGGCGAACACGGCTACACGTACCGACTTGCCGGTGCCGCGCGGCAGAACCACGGAGCCACGAACCACTTGGTCGGATTTGCGCGGGTCCACGCCCAGGTTTACGGCGATGTCGATAGACTCGTCGAACTTGGCGGTGGCGGCGGCTTTCACCAGGGAAATCGCTTCGTCGATTGCGTACAGCTTATTGCGATCAACGCTAGCCTTCAGAGCCTGCAAGCGCTTGGAAACCTTAGCCATTACACGCCCTCCACTTCCAGACCCATCGAACGGGCGGAGCCGGCGATGGTGCGAACAGCAGCGTCAAGATCGGCAGCGGTCAGGTCCGGCTGCTTGGTCTTGGCGATTTCTTCCAGCTGAGCGCGAGTCACTTTACCCACCTTGTCCACATGCGCCTTAGCGGAGCCGGACTTGATGCCAGCAGCCTTCTTCAGAAGGATGGTGGCCGGCGGGGTCTTCATGATGAAGGTGAAAGACTTGTCCGCGAATGCGGTAATCACCACAGGAATCGGCAGACCCGGCTCAACGCCTTGAGTCGCGGCGTTGAACGCCTTGCAGAATTCCATGATGTTCAAACCACGCTGACCCAGAGCCGGGCCGATCGGCGGCGACGGATTGGCTTTACCAGCGGGCACTTGCAGCTTGATATAGCCGACAATTTTCTTTGCCACGATTAAACTCCTAGTTTGGGTATAACGCGAGCGTCAACTCGCTCCCCGACGAAAGCGCAACAGTATACACGCCTAAAAAACACTTGCCAAGAGGCAGGCTTACAACTTTTCAACCTGACTGAATTCGAGCTCAACAGGGGTGTCGCGACCAAAAATCTGCACCGACACTCGCAGCTTGTTGCGCTCGTAGTTCACCTCATCGACGGAACCATTGAAGTCATTGAACGGGCCGTCGATGACGCGCACCTTCTCACCCACCTCAAACAGAACTTTCGGCTTCGGCTTCTCCACACCCTCTTGCATCTGCTGCATGATGGCCTCGACTTCCTTCTTGGAAATCGGCGCGGGGCGATTGGCGGTACCGCCAACAAAGCCGGTCACCTTCGGAGTGCTCTTAACCAGGTGCCAGGTATCGTCGGTCATTTCCATCTCAACCAACACATAACCCGGGAAAAACTTGCGCTCGGTAATGGAGCGTCGACCGTTCTTCACGTCAACAACTTCCTCTACCGGCACCAGAATCTGGCCAAACTGATCGGCGACGTCAGAACGCTCAATGCGCTCGCGCAGCGCCTTTTGCACGCTCTTTTCAAAGCCCGAGTAAGCGTGAACCACATACCAGCGCATTGCCATTATTTACCTCGACCAAGAATCACATCATAAAACAACCAAGACAGACTGGAGTCCACCAACCACATGAACAAGGCCAGCACCAGCACGAAAACAAACACCATGCCGGTCATCTGCATCGCCTCTTTGCGAGTCGGCCACACCACTTTGCGCGCCTCAACCAGAGACTCATTGGCGTAAGAGACAAAACTCTTCCCCGGCTGCGACAACCAGATCGCGCCAACCGCCAGAACCACACCAGCCACAAACGAAAGCGCGCGCAAAATACCCTGATCCGCCGGAATCATGTAAAAGCCGACGATACCAGCCGCCACCAGCAAACCGGCCAGCGCCAGCTTGATTTTATCTTGCATTTCCATGTCGATATCTTCTCAATGCGCGTATGCGACAAAAGACCAACCGGCGCACAAGCGCCGGCTGGTCTTAATTGGCAGGCCAGGAGGGTCTCGAACCCCCAACCCTCGGTTTTGGAGACCGATACTCTACCAATTGAGCTACTGGCCTTTAAACTTTAATTAAGCGATGATCTTGGCAACAACGCCGGCGCCGACGGTACGGCCGCCTTCGCGGATGGCGAAACGCAGACCTTCTTCCATGGCGATCGGAGCGATCAGCTCAACGGTGATTTCCACGTTATCGCCCGGCATTACCATTTCAACGCCTTCCGACAGGGTTACTGCGCCCGTTACGTCGGTGGTGCGGAAGTAGAACTGCGGACGGTAGTTCGCGAAGAACGGGGTGTGACGGCCACCTTCGTCTTTGCTCAGCACGTACACGGAAGCGCCGAACTTGGTGTGCGGGGTGATGGTACCCGGCTTAGCCAACACCTGGCCACGCTCAACGTCTTCACGCTTGGTGCCGCGCAGCAGCACGCCAACGTTGTCGCCGGCCTGACCTTGGTCCAGCAGCTTGCGGAACATTTCCACGCCGGTGCAAGTGGTCTTCGCGGTTGCCTTCAGGCCCACGATTTCCAGTTCTTCGCCGACTTTAACAATGCCGCGCTCTACGCGACCGGTTACCACGGTGCCGCGGCCGGAGATCGAGAACACGTCCTCGATCGGCAGCAGGAACGGCTTGTCGATGGCACGTTCCGGAGTCGGAATGTAGGAATCCAGAGCAGCCGCCAGCTTGAAGATAGCCGGCTCGCCGTATTCGGACTGGTCGCCTTCCAGCGCCAGACGAGCGGAGCCGATCACCACCGGGGTGTCGTCGCCCGGGAAGTCGTAGGAAGACAGCAGATCGCGAACTTCCATTTCAACCAGTTCCAGCAGCTCAGCGTCGTCCACCAGGTCGGCCTTGTTCAGGAACACGATGATGTACGGAACGCCAACCTGACGGGACAGCAGGATGTGTTCGCGGGTTTGCGGCATCGGACCGTCAGCGGCCGAGCACACCAGGATAGCGCCGTCCATCTGGGCAGCACCGGTAATCATGTTCTTAACGTAGTCGGCGTGACCCGGGCAGTCTACGTGAGCGTAGTGACGGGACTCGGTTTCGTATTCTACGTGAGCGGTATTAATGGTAATACCGCGAGCCTTCTCTTCCGGCGCGCTGTCGATCTGGGAGTAGTCTTTGGCTTCGCCACCGAACTTCTTCGACAGAATAGTGGTGATAGCAGCGGTCAGAGTGGTTTTACCATGGTCCACGTGACCGATGGTGCCGACGTTTACGTGCGGTTTAGTCCGCTCGAACTTTTCCTTAGCCATGGCAAAATTTCCTGGATACGAAACAACACAAAGTAAATGGTGGTGCCCATGGGCAGAATTGAACTGCCGACCTCTCCCTTACCAAGGGAGTGCTCTACCCCTGAGCTACATGGGCCCTTCAAACAGGCTACACGCTTGGAGCGGGTGAAGGGAATCGAACCCTCGTCGTAAGCTTGGAAGGCTTCTGCTCTACCATTGAGCTACACCCGCCTGCAACAACAACCTCGAGCAACTTTCGTCGCACACGCCAAGACGCTAAATTCTGGTGGAGGGAGAAGGATTCGAACCTTCGAAGGCTGAGCCGTCAGATTTACAGTCTGATCCCTTTGACCGCTCGGGAATCCCTCCTGAAAGAGACCCGAATATTATAGATAGCCCCAATGGCCGTCAACCGGTTTTTGCATTTTTTTCCAATTATTTTGCGGACAAAAGCAAAGCGCCCCGGCAAGCCTGGGGCGCTTTCAATAAATTCAAAAGCTTAGCAGTTCACGCCTGCCCAGAAATCCGCAGATACTTCTGATGCAACGCCTCCTGCGTCTCCTCGTGAGACGGATCCAGGGGGATGCAATCGACCGGACAGACCTGCTGGCATTGCGGTTCGTCGTAGTGGCCAACGCACTGGGTGCACAGATTGGGGTCGATTTGATAGATTTCCTCACCCTGGGAAATCGCGTTATTGGGGCACTCCGGCTCACAGACGTCGCAGTTGATGCATTCGTCGGTAATCATCAAAGACATAGTAAATTCCTCAAGTATTCCACAGCATGAATTCTGTCACCCGACAGTCGGGCTCGCAAGTTCGCCCCGTTATATATTTATGAGAGCGCGGCGAACAAACCGCTCAGCCTGGCTCCGCCACCCGGCGCAACAAACCGTAATGCACCTGGCCGGCCTTGGCCCGCTTCAGCACCTCCCAGCCCGGCAATTCCTCGGGCCAGCGGCGGCTCTCGATATATGCCAGACCGTCCTCGCTCATCACTTGAGCCAGCATAGGCAAAACCTGGGCCAGCAAATCGGAGTCAAACGGCGGATCGACGAAAACGACGTCAAAACGCTCCCGACAGACCTTCAGATACGCCAAGGCGTCGAACTGCGCCACATCGATGCTAGCAGCCGACAACAATAGCCGGTTGGCCTTTAGGGACTCGGCCACCGTGCGGGACTTCTCCACCATCACCACGCGACGCGCTTCGCGAGAAGCCGCCTCGAAGCCCAGCGCCCCGCTGCCGGCGAAGAGATCCAGACAGGATTTGCCGTACAGTTGCTGGCCCAACCAATTGAACAAGGTTTCCCGCACACGGTCCGGCGTTGGCCGCAAACCCTGAGCGTCGGGAAACGGCAATAGCCGGCGACGATACTCGCCACCTATGATTCTGACCGTGTTACGCGACTGACTCATAATTCCAAGCTCAAAAAACAAGGGGCTGAGTGTAACCCGATCCGCGTCATTGCGCCTCATTGTCGCGCAAACCGGCCGCTATCTGTCGCACCTCGCGCCACAAAAAACCATCTATTCCTTATATATAGATTTCAACGATCCCATAGCCCCACCCGCCTCTGCGCTGCAACAATTGGGTACGCATCTCCATTTGAGGATACAATTTAGCCATTTACCGAATTCTGCCGGCCTTAACGCATGTTTAGCTTCTTCAAAAGAAAACCCCAGTCCGAGCCCACGCCCCCGACAACAGTCCAAACGGAGCCTGCGGCCGACGCTCAAACCATCATCCCGCCCGAAGTGGCCGCCCCTGCCATCCAACAACCGGAAACACGCGCGCCCGAGCCGCAGCACTCCTCGGCAGCACCCGCCGAAGCCGTCCCAGCCTCGACGCGCGCCGATACGCCGCCCGAGCCCCCTCAGGTTTCTCTGAAAAAAATGAGCTGGGCAGAACGGCTGAAAGCCGGCCTCTCAAAAACCCGCGACAAGCTGGGGAAATCCCTGGCTGGTCTGTTTGGCGGCGGCAAGATCGACGAAGAGTTGTACGAGGAACTGGAAACCGTTCTGCTCACCGCCGACATGGGGGTGGACGCCACGCAGCACCTGCTCGACGACGTGCGCGAGCGTGTTTCGCTGAAAGGGCTGAAGGATGCTTCTGAACTGAAAGACGCATTGAAAGGGTCGCTCAGCGATTTGATCTCGCCACTGGAAAAACCGCTGGACGTTAACGGCAAGAAACCCTTCGTCATCATGATGGCCGGCGTCAACGGCGCCGGCAAGACTACTTCGATAGGCAAGCTGGCCAAGTACTATCAAAGCCAGGGCAAGAGCGTGCTGCTGGCTGCCGGCGACACCTTCCGCGCCGCCGCGCGCGAACAGCTGATGGCCTGGGGCGAGCGCAACAACGTCACCGTGATCGCCCAGCAAGGGGGCGACT
The DNA here is from genome assembly GCF_023507765.1 of Chromobacterium sp. IRSSSOUMB001. Lineage (NCBI taxonomy): Bacteria > Pseudomonadati > Pseudomonadota > Betaproteobacteria > Neisseriales > Chromobacteriaceae > Chromobacterium > Chromobacterium sp. IRSSSOUMB001. Next base: position 245,935 of record NZ_JALCYU010000006.1, on the reverse strand, counting down.
CCGCAGCCGTTTGCTACGACGCGATTCAAGCCGCGGTCGCCCGCGGCATCGACATCGTGCTGGCAGATACCGCGGGCCGCCTGCCCACCCAACTGCACCTCATGGAAGAGATCAAGAAGGTGAAGCGGGTAATCCAAAAGGCTTTGCCGGACGCGCCGCATGAAATCATCCTGGTTCTGGACGCCAATATCGGCCAGAACGCCATCACTCAGGTCAAGACTTTTGACGACGCCCTCGGCCTGACCGGGCTAATCTTGAGCAAGCTGGACGGCACCGCCAAGGGCGGCGTAATCGCGGCCATCGCCAAGCAACGCCCCGTTCCGCTGCGCTTTGTCGGCGTGGGCGAAAGCATAGACGACCTGCGGCCGTTCAAAGCCAAGGACTACATCGACGCGCTGTTCGACTGAACGCATCAGCCATTGCAAGCTCTCACTCTTGCCGTCACCAGCTAACGCGGGAACAGAATAATGATCCAGTTCGACCAGGTCACCAAACGCTACCCAGGTGGCAACGAAGCCCTGAAAAACCTGTCTTTCAACATTGATACCGGTGAGATGGTCTTTCTCGCCGGCCATTCCGGCGCCGGCAAATCCACCTTGCTCAAGCTCATCGCCGGCATAGAGCGCGCCACTGCGGGCGGCGTGGTGGTCAACGGCCAGAACCTGTCCAAGCTGCGCTCCAGCCAGATCCCCTATGTGCGCCAGCACATCGGCCTTGTCTTCCAGGACCACAAGATCCTGTTCGACCGCAGCGTGTTCGACAATGTGATGCTGCCCTTGGACATTATCGGCTTTGACCGCCGCGACGCCGCCAAGCGCGTGCGCGCAGCGCTGGACAAGGTTGGTTTGCTCGGCAAGGAAAAGAGCATGCCGATCCGCCTGTCAGGCGGCGAACAACAGCGCCTGTGCATCGCCCGAGCCGTGGTGCACCGCCCCAGCATCCTGCTGGCCGACGAACCCTCGGCCAATCTGGATCGCGCTTATGCGCTGGACATCATGGAATTGTTCAAATCCTTCCACCAGGTGGGCGTCACGGTGCTCATCTCCGCGCACGATGAAACCCTGATGGAAGACTACGGCCGCCGAATCATTCGCCTGCGGGAAGGACAATTTGCCGCATGAAACATTATCTCTATCTGAACTGGCAAAGCGCCAAACAAGCGCTGATCAAAATTTTGCGCCAACCTTTCGGCAGCTTTTTGACCTTGTTGATGCTGTCGCTGGCACTGGCCTTGCCGCTCTCGCTTTATTTGACCGTCAGCAGCGTGCAGGACTGGGTGGGCCGCTTGAGCGCCACGCCGCAAATCACCTTGTTCATGGAGCAATCATCGGAAGAAGCGGATCTCGCCGCGGTCACTTCCACCTTAACCCATCACCCCAAGGTCAAGAGCTACAGCTTCGTCAGCAAGAACAAGGCGCTGGCGGACATGGAGAAACGCAACGGCCTGCCGGGTTTGGCCGATGGCCTGGACAGCAACCCACTGCCGGACGCCTTCGTCGTCACGCCTAAGGCGCTGGAGCCCCGCGAACTGGAGATGCTGCAAAAGGAACTGTCCGGCCTGCCCATGGTGGAACAAGCGCAGTTCGACGCAGACTGGGCAAAGCGCCTGTACGGCATGGTGGAAATGGGCAAGCATCTGACCTGGTTCATGGGCATCGCCTTGGGACTGGCGCTGGTGCTGGTGACCAATAACGCAATCCGCATGCAGATCCTGGCGCGGCAGGACGAAATCGAGGTCTCTAAATTGATAGGCGCGCCGGACAGTTTCATCCGCCGCCCTTTCATGTACCACGCGATGTGGCAAGGCATCCTGGCTGGCTTGGCCGCTTGGGCGCTGACAGGCTGGTTGACCTCGGTCGCCAACCCGGCTATTCGCGAATTCGCCCAGTTGTACGGCGAACGGGTGGAGCTGCGCAATCTGAGCCCGGTCGAACTGGCCGTCGCCGTCGCCGTCTCCGCCCTACTGGCGATGCTGGGCGCCCGCCTCGCCTCCGATCATCATCTACGCAAGATAGAACCCAAATGAAACGCGGCCGCTTGCCAGCGCATGTAAGCGGCGCAACAACTGTTAATCAGAGCAGACAGCGTCAGCGCATCGGCTGCGTTACTATCGAGCCGATAGGAAAAATCATTGACGCAGGAACCTTTCATTGCTAGCACTCTCCATATACGAGTGCTAACATACCACTACCCAAGGAGGTAGTTATACAGATGACCACAACATTTGCTTTGCCCGTCCCGTCCACCAGCGGCAGCCTGGAGCAATACATCCAAGCTGTTAACAGCGTGCCCATGCTGACGCCTGAGCAGGAAAACGAGCTTGCAACGCGCTTTCAGGAGCAAAACGACCTGGAAGCCGCGCGCCAGCTGGTGCTCTCGCACCTGCGCGTGGTGGTATCAATTTCCCGCGGCTACTCCGGTTACGGTTTGCCGCAAGCCGACTTGATTCAAGAAGGCAATATTGGCCTGATGAAGGCCGTCAAGCGCTTCGAACCCGATCGCGGCGTGCGCCTGTTCTCTTTTGCCGTGCACTGGATCAAGGCCGAGATTCACGAATTCATCCTACGCAACTGGCGCTTGGTGCGCATTGCCACCACCAAGCCTCAGCGCAAGTTGTTCTTTAATTTGCGCAGCATGAAGAGCAGTTTCTCCGCGCTGTCGGAAAACGAGGCCCGCCAAATCGCAGCCGATCTAGGCGTCAAGCCGGAAGAAGTCCGCGAAATGGAAACCCGCATGAGCGGCCAAGACGTCGCCTTGCTGGCTGACGACAATAACGACGACGGCTACGCGCCGATCGACTGGCTGGCGGACCACCACAATGAGCCGACCCGCGAGCTTGAGCGCCGCGCGTTCGACCATCTGCAGACCGAAGGCCTGCAGCAAGCGTTGGCCACGCTGGACCCGCGCAGCCGCCGTATCGTTGAAGCGCGCTGGCTGGCCGACGACAGCGGCTCCACGCTGCACGAGCTGGCCGCCGAATTCGGCGTGTCCGCCGAGCGCATCCGCCAGATCGAAGCCAAGGCTTTGGGCAAAATGAAGACCGCCCTCAGCCAAGGCGTGGTGATAGAAGGCTAAGCGTCTTCCGCTCAATAAAAAACCACAGGCCTCAGCCTGTGGTTTTTTTGTGTCCCGAGCACGAGAAAGCGCTTACTCCAACATGGTCTGGTACTTGGCCGGCAGCTTGGCGTAGGCCTCGCGGGCCACTGCGCGCAGGGGTTCCCATTCTGCCCTGTCATCGTCCAGCGTACCCAGAAACATGCCGGCGTAAGTGGGGAACGATGCCAGCGTCGTCCGCAAGGTCTGCTCCGCCTGAACCTGCCTCCCCGCCAAGATTTCCAACTGCGCGCGCTTCAGCATCACTTCCGGATAAGGACGGAACGCGGTCAGTCGGCTCTCCAGCGTCAGCTTGCGCTCAAGTTGCTCCGGCCCTACTTTCAAGTAGTCGTCCACGGTGTAAAGCGCATGGTAGGCGAACAGCGGCTTGGTGTCCGCGATCTCGATCAGACGCTCCATCCTAACCTCATCGCGTTTGGCGTCATTGGTCGGCGTGTACAGGCCCACCAGTTCCCAGAACATCGACAGGCTGCTGATCGACAGCCAGCCTACCCAAACCAGCGCCGCGAACAGCGGCAGACGCAGCGGCCAAGCCAGCTGCCGATCGCCGCGCGGCGCCATCGCGGCGAAGATCACCAGCATCGCCAGGAAGTAGTAATACCACAGCGGATACTCCAGCATGCTGTGCGTCAGCGTCACCGCCAGGCAGCCCAGGGCCAGCACCCCTTCCAGCGTGGCGCGACGACCGAAGAACGGCCACAGCACCCAGGCAAAACCGCCGACGACCAGCAAAGTGACCACGCCGCCCATCTCGGCCAGCAATTGCAGGATCAGATTATGGGAGTTGGTGAACAAACCGCTGTTGAAACCGGATGCGGCGAACTGCGGCAGCGGCTGCAAACGCACGCTCTCCGCGGCGAACTGCGACCAGCCCACCCCCCTCAGCGGATGCGACAGGAAACTCAGCCAAGCCTTGTGCATTTCGGCGAAACGCCGCGATCCCATATCGTCGCCATTGGCCGCCAAGCGGGCCAGGCCGGAAGTGTTTTGCAGGTTTTCGTGCGTCAGCAGGGAAATCAGCTGATTGAACCAAGGCAGGGCGAACTGCATCGCCAACACCACCAGGCAGGACAGCCACATCGCCCACAGCATCCGGCGCGACTCCGCGCTGCCGATGCGCCAATGCCAGAGCGCAGCCAGCCCGGACAAGGCCACCAGATACAACAGAATGGTGCGCGAGCCCGCCCACCCCAGCATCAAAGCCAGGCCGAGCACGAGAATGGCCAGGCCCCAGCGCGGCAGCCGTCCGGCTGCATACAAATACACCCCGGCCACCACCGACCACATCAAATAATGCGCGTATTGATTGCGTTGGCCGATATGACCAAAGATATTGCTGGTGGGGTGAGAGCCATCGTAGAACAAGCCCAGCTCCGCGGCGTAGCCGGTCAATTGAGCCACGCCTATCACCGCCTGCACCAAACCGCCAACGATCAAGCCCCAGGCCAGCCAAACCGCAAACGGCCGCTCCCCCATCTCCTCGCGCAAAGACACGGCAACCGCCGCGAGCAAGGCCGCGGCCAACCAGGCCAAGGCGGTGGCGTAATTCATCCCGGGGAACAGCGCATCCACCCAGAATGGCTGCCCAGCCCAAAGCAGGCCCATGCCCAGACACCACCAGGCGCTGCGCGGCATGTAGCGGAACAATGATCCGCTCGGCAACAAGAAGACAGCCGCCGCCAGCAGCAGCCAGACCACATTGATTTCGCCAAACCACTGCGGCAGCGGCACATAGTGGATGCGCGAGGCGAAAGGCAGGATGGCGATGAGACACAGGGCCAGCACCGCCAGGAATGTGGAAAATCTTTGAGCGCTCATATTACGGCTGTCGTTTGCTAGATAGAGGACGCAGGATACCGCAAGCGCGCGCTCAAACAAACCGCACTCTGGCGGTCAAAACAGTGTTTTGCGCGTCACAGGCGCGGCCACGGTTATCACTGCGGCCAACTGCGCGGCTTGACTATAAGGAGGATGCTGGGCGTAGGCTTGGGCCGCGACCATGGCTAGCTGTTTCAAGGGAAGCACTTGAGAACTATTTTGAGATGCCAACATACCCACAAAACCTTTCACATAATCTGGATAATTAGCGATTGCCATCTTTAATGACTTGTCCGCTTCTACCTTGTTCCCCTTCAGAGCCTGCAATATCGCTAATTTTAATAACACATTAGGATAAGGACGGTAACGAGCCAACATTTCAAAATGGGCAAGCTTTATATCCAACTGTTCACTTGTAGGTATCATATAGTTACCCAACACCATATCCACATCTCTTGCCCAAAATGGATTCCTTCCAATATTTGACAACGCCTCCAACCGAGCAATATTATCCTTTTCATTTAACGATGGCACTCCATACTGGACAACCGTCCAAAAAGAACTTAGCCCCAGCAAAAAATACAGCACAAACCCAATCCCAAATAAAACCGACAACCCTTTCACGAATCCTGGACGAAGCGAGACACTCCATTCATGCCCCTTCACCAAAGCACAAATCAAAACAAAAACAATCAAAAATGGCATATACCACAAAGGATATTCAAACATACTATGCACTAAAATCACTACAAAAACGCCACACAGCCACAGACTATCTATACTCTTCTTCACCTTCCGCAATAATCTAAAAAACAAATAGCATAAACCCAACACAACAGGAACAGTGCCAAACAATCCAGACTCTGCTAGCAACTGGAAAAACAAGTTATGGCTATGAGTAAACAGCCAACTCTCCGGTTGTTTAGGCAAACCGGACAGCCATTCCATCCTTACCGTCTCTGCAGCAAACCCTCCCCATCCTACGCCAAACCATGGATGCTCAATAAAAATAAGCCACGCCTTGGTCCACTCAATCCGCCTCCGCACCCCCAAACCACCATCCATGATGCGATCTGAGCCGCTAACAACATTAACAGGTAGTCCTATTTTACTTAGCAGTAGCATAATTTCGCTATTCCAAAGTTGAAAGCAAAACATCAATAGCGCAGCCCCCACTACAGCCCAAGCAAAAAACTTTACTTCGCCACGTCCTTTTTCATCATCCGTCAAACTTCTATACCAGTACCACACCAACACTGAAGCCAACAACATATAGACAAAGGGCAAACGAGCCCCAGACCAAGAAATCGCCAAAATTACGGGCAGCAAAAAAAACAACACAAATCTGTATCGTATGCCACCCATCGCATGCAAATAACAAACTGACAGAACCCCCAAAAAAAGAAAATTTGCATATTGATTTCGCTGCGCAATATTTCCAACCACATCCAAAGAGTTTGGGCTATAAACAATGACCCCATAAAAATAACGCGCCATCCCCAACGCCTGAAGGATGCCTGCAAAAGATTGTAGCAAAGCAAACACAGCAACAACCTTAGCCAGCATTACAATCAAGGAATTAACATCTCTCGGTTTCAAACAGCTACGCAGCAGGAGAACAAACAGAGCCAAGCCGGCAAATAAAATGGCAAGCTGGCTATAGAAAGCTGACTGCAACATGACCACTGCAAGAATTAACAAAACCAATTCAAGCCAAGAAGCCACTACTTTATCCATTTTCAAAAAACACAAGCCAAACATAACCATACCAAGCAATGCAAATGCAAATGCATCAGACACCCAGTCTGGTAACGGCACATAACGTAACCAGCTCGTGAATGGCAACGAAATTGCTAACGCCATCAAAAAAAATGAAATAAGTTTTATATTTTTGTGCATAACAAAAAGGGTGCCGATTGGCACCCTCCTTAATAAGTTTTTATAACAATCAGTTGCCGGCACGGCAGTTAGCTGGCAACCACTGAGAGTTAAGGGCATTAGTCCCAGACGCTCCACATGTCCAAACAATCGACCCATTCGATGCAACAGGTGTCAGCGTCAATTGATTTTTGGTGGAGTCAATCAAAGTAGTGCTATATGAAACCGTAATGACACCGCTTGTACCAACAAGCACACTAGTCACTGAGTTACCACTAATTGATGTTTGCAAGCCAGCTGAAGTATTTGTAGAGGGGAAAGAACCATTTGAAGCATAGTACTCTGCCACTGCAGTTTTGGCTGCAGAAGCCAAGCTTAGCCCCTCTGACACCCTAGCCCGTTTGGTATAGTCCTGATAAGCGGGAATAGCAATCGCGGCGAGAATACCAATAATAGCCACCACTATCATCAGTTCGATAAGAGTAAAACCTTGTTGGGATTTTTGCATTGCAAGCTCCATTTAATGGCAAGACGAAGGCACATATTGAGCATAAGCCGCATCGGTAGAGCACGACCACGCAACAGTACCACTACTAGCTACAGGGGTAAAGACCACAGTCAAACCAGAGACCACACTGCTATTAAACAACACGGTCACAGTACTGACTCCACTACTAACTCCAACCTGTACATTGCTGACATAGTTTCCGGCCAAAGTATCAGGTAAACCTGCACTAGCATTAGTGCTTGGCCAAGTATTGCCAGCCAGATAGTATTCTGACACCGAGGTTTTGGCCTGATCCGCATAGGTCAAGCCTTCCGCCACCTTGGCACGAACCACATAGTTCTGATAAGCCGGAATCGCAATCGCCGCCAAAATACCAATAATGGCGACAACAATCATTAGTTCAATCAAGGTAAACCCAGCCGCCTTCCTCATTGCTCGGCTCCAAGGCTTGTTTTATAGAGAGCACTTATGCAGAAAGTATGCCACCCCCTTCTTCACACTCATTCCTGCCAGTCCGCCAGTCATAAACAGCGCAACAGGTAGAAATGTGACGTTCTTGGTCAGTCCGCTGCCTCGCTCTCCCTGTGATAGCATCGAACTCTTAGTCTGAATACATAGAACAGATATGAGTGATAACCAAGACTGGCTGCAGCGCAGCTTCAACACTGTCTGGCACCCCTGCACCCAGATGAAACGCCATGAGGCTTTGCCCATCGTACCCATCGCCAGCGCGGACGGCGTCTGGCTGAGAGACTTCGACGGCAAGCGCTATCTGGACGGGGTCAGCTCCTGGTGGGTGAATTTGTTTGGCCATGGTCATCCTCGCATCAAGCGGGCGATCAAAGATCAACTGGACAAGCTGGAGCACGTGATGCTGGCCGGCTTTACGCATCAGCCGGTGGTGGAGTTGTCAGAACGTCTGGCCAAGCTCAGCGGCTTGGCTCACGTGTTTTATGGGTCCGACGGTGCCAGCGCCACGGAAATTGCGCTCAAGATGAGCTTTCACTACTGGCGCAATCAGGGGCTAGCGGACAAGTCGCGTTTCATCAGCCTGGAAAACAGTTATCACGGTGAAACCGTGGGCGCCCTGGCCGTCACCGACGTTCCCTTGTTTTCCAGCACCTATGCAGACTTGCTGAAGCCGGGCCTGCGCGCGCCGTCTCCGGACGCCCGCCGCGCGCTGCCCGGTGAAAGCGCGGCCGATGCCGCGCGCAAAGCGATCCAGGCGCTGGAAAACCTGCTGACCAAGCACGCGGGAGAAGTGGCCGCCGTCATCGTGGAGCCCTTGGTTCAAGGCGCGGCCGGGATGGTAATGTACGACCCGCTCTATCTGAGCGAGCTACGCCGACTGTGCGATCAATACCAGGTGCACTTGATCGCCGATGAAATCGCCGTGGGCTTTGGCCGGACCGGCAGCCTGTTCGCCTACCAGCAAGCCGACATCACGCCGGACTTCCTCTGTCTGTCCAAAGGCATCACCGGCGGTTTCCTGCCACTTTCCTGCGTGTTGACCAGCAGCCCAATTTATCAGGCCTTCTACCACGACGATGTCACTCGCGGTTTCTTGCATTCGCACAGCTATACCGGCAATGCATTGGCCTGCGCCGCGGCGCTGGCAGTGCTGGATATCTTCGCGGAGGAGGATGTCCTGGCCACCAATGCCGACAAAGCTCAGCGCTTCAATTCGATGATGACTGATTTGCAAGCGCGTCCGGACGTCAGGAATTTCCGCCACAAGGGCATGATCTGGGCCTTCGAGGTCGACACTTCACGCGCCGACTTCGCCCAAGCCTGTTTTGCCGCGATGCTGCGCCGAAGTTGCCTGTTGCGCCCCATCGGCAACACCGTGTATTTCATGCCCCCCTATACGATCACCGACGAGGAGATGGCCTTCCTGATCGCCGCCACCGCAGCCACACTGGAGGAACTGGCGCGCGCATCCAACACCGCCGACGGCCAAAGCATCGCTTTGCCGTGATCCGCCTTGCCATGGCGGGGTGAGTGCCCATAGCATGGAAACGGCACAATTTACATTGTGAATCGCCTTGCATGCCGCTGCCCACCCTGCCAGAACAAACTATGGATCCTCTGCTGATAGATACTCAACCGGATAGCGTGGCGGCATGGCTGGAGCGGCTGCCATTCACCGATCTGCCCGAATGCGGACGCTTATTGAGCCAGTCCATGCAAAACTTGTCCCGAGTTCCACTGGACAGCCATTTGCGCCACAAGCTCCTGAAGCTGTACCTGAAAGCGGTGGATCGCTATTACCCGCTGCTGGAAAACGAGATTCGCCAACACGACAGTTTAGGAACGCCAAAGGTGCGCCAACTGGCCTTGCTGAGCGTCGAGCTGTTCGCTCTGATTTTCATCACGTTCAAACAGACTCTGCACGATCGCCTTGCCAAGCGCGGCCTGCTTGATCGCGAGCACCCTAAAATCGAGCTGATGGCCTACACCATGATGGCGGCGCGCCAGCTGCTGAGCATCAGCCAGCAATGCTATACCCCGATCACGCCGGACTTCTGGTACGACTGCCACCAGTTGCATGTCTTCGCCAGCGGCCGCGGCTGGCAAGACAAGGGGCTGGCTAACGATGACTCCATCCAGACCATCTACTTGCAGATCCTATTGATGGGGCTGACCCCCAGCAACCGCCTCGCCCCCACCGAGCAAGCCTTGTCGCGACAGCTGATCTTCGATCTAGCAGCCAAAGCCCGGCTGATTCCAGTTGAAGCCTTGACCCAGCCCGTGCATGGCTATCTGGTTGATCAACAAATCGACTCCCCCCCACGCTTTCTGCCGATTTCCGCAAGCAAATTGGGCCCCGGCTGCTTTCTGCTGGATCTGGAGCCGCTCAGAGACATCCTGGAGAAAAGCCGCGAGGCACTGCAAAAAGCTCAGAACAATCGTCAACAGGGCCTGATGATTGATGAATTGCAGTTGTTATCCTTACTGGTGGAAGAATGGCATCAGCCCAAACGTCGCCGTCATCCACGACTCAAGACCCAAACCATCATCGAAATCGTCGCGGCACTGCCGGGCATCTGGTTCCATCGCAACGATCTAAGTTGGCAATTGCCCGGCATCTCCGCTGAAGAGGACACGCCTCGCCACCGGCCGCCGCCGCCGCCCTGCTTGCTGGCCATATCCAATCAGAGCGATACCGGCTTGCTGCTGCACGGCCAACCGCGAGATCAATCCCTACGAGCAGGGGAACTGCTGCTGGTCACCCCGCCAAACCAGCCGGAAAACGCCAAGCTCGGCATCGCCCGCTGGGTTGCGCTTCGCGCGGATGGGCGGGAAATCGAATGCGGCGTCGAGTTCATCGGCGGACCGCCCCAACCCGCGCTGGCCATGCCCAGCATTACCCACCCCGGCGACAGCTTTCAGTTCGCCTTGCTGCTGGCCACGCCTGCAGGAATGCCCAGATTGCTGTTGATGGCTGGACGCCCGTATAGCCAGTTACGCGAATTCCGCCTACATGACGGCGAACGGGAAAGCCTGATCCGGGTATCGCGTTTACACACGCAGACTCCGCTGTTCCAAATCATGGAATACCGCGATAGCGAGCATTTCTGACTCAGATCAAGCTTTTATCTTGCCGCGGACCCTGCCGAATTGCACGGTCCGCATCAAAGCCCGTGTAATCAACAGGCTGCCGACACCATGATGGCGTCGCTTTGCCGCCATCGGATCTCCGCCCCGCCGGAGACGGTCCGGCATGCTCTTTTTCGGGTAAACTCCCCCGCATCTATCGTTTTGACTCATGGAGTTTTGGATGCGCTCGGTTATTCACGCCGCTGACCGGATTGTGGTCAAAGTCGGCTCCAGTCTCGTCACCAATGACGGCAAGGGCCTGGATATGGCGGCGCTCAATCGCTGGGCGGCGGAAATCGCCGAATTGAAACGGCGCGGCAAACAGGTGGTGCTGGTTTCCAGCGGCGCGATTGCCGAAGGCTGCCAACGACTAGGCTGGACCGTGCGCCCCAAGGGCGTGCATGAATTGCAGGCTGCCGCCGCAGTGGGCCAGATGGGCCTGTGCCAGGCATATGAAACGGCCTTTCGCGGCTTTGGCTTGCAGACCGCGCAAATCCTGCTGACCCACGAGGACTTGGCTGACCGTACCCGCTATCTTAACGCCCGCTCCACATTGACCAGCCTGTTGAACCTGAACGCGGTGCCCATCATCAATGAAAACGACACCGTGGTCACCGACGAAATCCGCTTCGGCGACAACGACACCCTGGGCGCGCTGGTGACCAATCTGATAGAGGCCGACGCGCTGATCATTCTCACTGATCAGCAAGGCCTGTACAGCGCGGACCCTCGCAAACACCCCGACGCGGAATTCATTCATGAAGCCATTGCCGGCGAGCCTCGGTTGGAAGAAATGGCCGGCGGCGCCGGCTCCAGTGTGGGCACCGGCGGCATGATCACCAAGATTCTCGCCGCCAAGCGCGCGGCGCGCAGCGGCGCGGCCACCGTGATCGCCTGCGGCCGCGAGCATCAGGTGCTGTCGCGCTTGGCGGACGGCGAGGGCATCGGCACCCAGTTGCTGCCGCCCACCAACCGCATGGCGGCGCGCAAGCAATGGTTGGCCGATCATTTGAAATTATCCGGACGCCTGGTTCTGGACTCCGGCGCGGCGTTGGCGGTGCGGGAACGCGGCACCAGCCTGCTGCCTATCGGCGTTTGCGCGGTGGAAGGCGATTTCCTGCGCGGCGAGGCGGTGGCCTGCGTCGATCAGGAAGGCAAGGAAGTGGCGCGCGGCCTGGTCAACTACAGCTCCAGCGAAGCGCGCACCATCATGCAGAAGCCCACCCGGGAGATTGAAGCCTCACTCGGCTATATGATCGAACCGGAATTGATTCATCGCGACAATATGGTCGCTCTGTAACGGATGCGGTGGCGCCTCGACGCCTCCGCTCCGTCTCCGTTTTTCCATTCCATTCTTTGAACTAAAGGATTCACGCGTATGAAAAAGCTGGCCCTTTCGGCGCTTCTGGCTCTGACTTGGGGCTCGGCAATGGCCGAGGACGTACTCCATATCTACAACTGGAACAACGCCTTGTCCGCAGACACCGCCAAGCGTTTTGAGCAATCGTGCAAATGCCGGCTGGTGCAGGACTATTACGGGGACAACGAGGAGATGCTCGCCAAACTGGCCGCCGGCGCCAAAGGCTACGACATGGTCTTCCCCACCGCCTTCGCCGTCAGCACTCTGATCAAGCAGGGCAAAACCCAGCCGCTGAACAAGGCGCAGCTGCCCAACTGGAAGAACCTCAATTCAGGCTACCTGAGGCTGAACGCGCCGTTCGACGCCGGCAACAAGGTGGCAGCCCCCACCGTTGTGTCGCTGACCTTGCTCGGCTACAACGAAACCCAGTTGCAAAAAGCCGGCGTGTTGCCGCAGGCCAACAGTTGGGCCTTGATCTTCGATCCTGCGGTGCTGGCAAAAATCAAAGGCCGGGTCACTGTACTGGATTCGCAGCGCGAACTGATGTCCGCCGCCCTGCTCTATCTGGGCAAGGACGCCAACTCCGTCCAGCCAGCAGACTGGAAGGCCGCGGCCGACGTGATCCGCAAAGCCAAGCCCTATTGGGCCGCCTTCAACAACCAGAGCTATATCAAAGAGCTGACCGTAGGCAATATCTGGGTGGCCCACGGCTATTCCAACGATTTGTTCCAGGCGCAGCAAGACGCGCAGCACGCCAAACGACCGTTCAAACTGGGCTACCAGCCACAGAAGGAAGGCAATATCCTGGCGGTGGACAATATGGTGATTCTGAAGGATGCTCCGCGGCCGGACCTAGCGCACCGCTTCATCAACTTCATGCTGGATGGCAAGAACGCCGCCGAAATCTCCAACCAGATCGGCGCGACCAACCCGGTCAAAGCGGCCGAGGCTTTCTTCAAACCGCAGATCAAGGCCAATCCGGTGATCATGCTGGAGCCGGCCAAGGGCAAGTACGTGGCGCTGAAAGATCTGGACGTGAAATCCCGCCGCGATTTGAACCGCCTGTGGTCGCAGATCAAGATCGGCCGCTGAGCCAGGCCCCGTTTCAACGAAAAATCCCGACCATGGTCGGGATTTTTTCATTCTTCGGGAGGCCGCTCGCCTTTACGCATCTCCACCGCCTTCATGATCACATAGGCCAGCATTGCGCACAGGAAGAACAACAACATAACCCAAGCAATCGAGCGCAGCGTATCGATGAAAGTGTTGAACAACTCCAGCAACCATCGTTCGCCGGTCAGCTCCATCACGGTGCTGCCCTTGCCCGCGGCCGGCGGCAAGTACTTCTCCAGCGACCACTGCCGCACCCCGCCGGAAACGCCGGTGACCACGATGGCGAAGAAAATGTACTTGCGCCAGGCATCAGTCAAATCACGCCCTAGAACCCGCGCCAGAATTTTGTTGACCGCCGGATCGAAAAAACGCGCGGTGAATACCGAGGTGGCTATCGCCACCGCCAAGGTCAGGCCAAACAAAGCGTAAAACATAATCGTCCCCCGCCGCAGCGGAATGCCGTGTGAATCCGGAATTGTACGCCTGAGCGCCGGCGGCGGCGATCAAGGGATTGCCGTCCTGCTGCGCGCAGGCGACACCACCTCAATCCTTGAGCGGCAAGCCAAAGTGCTGATAAGCCAGCGCCGTCGCCATCCGACCGCGCGGGGTGCGCTGCAGATAGCCTTGCTGGATCAGGAAGGGTTCGATCACGTCCTCGATAGTGTCGGTGGACTCGCCGATGGCTGCCGCGACGTTGTCCAAGCCCACCGGCCCACCGGAAAACTTCTCCAAAATGGCTTGCAGCAGCTTGCGGTCCATCACGTCCAGGCCGGCCGGGTCCACGTCCAGCATCGCCAGCGCGGCGTCCGCCACCTGGGAGCTGACCACGCCGTCGGCCCGGACTTCGGCGTAATCCCGCACCCGGCGCAGCAGCCGATTGGCGATACGCGGCGTGCCGCGGCTGCGGCGCGCCACTTCGAACGCGCCGTCGTCGGCCAATTTGACGTTCAACAAGCCAGCGGAACGGTTGACGATGCGGGTCAGTTCCTCGGCGTTGTAAAACTCCAGCCGCGCGACGATGCCAAAGCGGTCGCGCAGCGGATTGGTGAGCATGCCGGCACGGGTGGTGGCGCCCACCAGGGTGAACGGCGGCAGATCGATCTTGACCGAACGCGCCGCCGGCCCCTCGCCTATCATGATGTCGATCTGATAATCCTCCAAGGCCGGATAAAGGATTTCCTCCACCACGGGGCTCAGCCGGTGAATCTCATCGATGAACAGCACATCGTGCGGCTCCAGATTAGTCAGCAGCGCCGCCAAATCCCCGGCCCGCTCCAACACAGGTCCGGAGGTCTGCCGCAGATTGACGCCCATTTCGCGGGCCACGATATGCGCCAAGGTAGTCTTGCCCAGCCCAGGCGGGCCGAACAGCAGCACGTGGTCCAGCGCTTCGCTGCGGCGCTTGGCCGCCTCGATGAAGATTTCCAGCTGTTCGCGCGCCTTTTTCTGGCCAACGTACTCGTCCAACAGTTTGGGCCGTAAAGCGCGCTCCAACGCCTCCTCCTGGCTGGACAGGCTTTGCTGGGTGACGATGCGGGGCTCGGGCGCGCCGCCGTACAGGTTGTCGGTTTCAATCATGGTGTCAGCCGCCGGCCAAAAAAACGAATGTCCAATCTTACCACCGCGCTATAATCGCCGCTGGCCCGCCCATCGCGGCGAGCCAACGCAACGTCTTCAGGGCGGGGTGCAATTCCCCACCGGCGGTATGATCGCAAGATCGAGCCCGCGAGCGCTTCCGCTTCCCGGCGGAAGGTCAGCAGATCTGGTGACAGGCCAGAGCCGACGGTAATAGTCCGGATGAGAGAAGACGACATCGCCGTCCGCCGCGCTGCGCGCGGTCGCGGCGTGTTCGCTGCGCGCTTGGCGCGCGGGTGGGTTCGCGCCTGCCCTTTTCACGCCCTGGAACCTGTTTCTCAAACTATCCGAGGACCGTTTCCATGAGTATCGCCACACACCCCGACACCCTGTCCCAACGCGTCGAAACGGCGCTGAACGCCTTGCGCCGCGGCCTGCCGGTCATCGTTCCCGACGATCACGACCGCGAGAACGAAGCCGACCTGATCCTGGCCGCCGACGCGCTGAACGAAGCCGAAATGGCGCGCCTGATCCGCGATTGCAGCGGCATCGTCTGTCTGTGCCTGACCGCCGAGCACGCCGCACGGCTGCAATTGCCTCCGATGACCCAACGCAACGGCAGCCGCTACGGCACCGCCTTCACCGTCAGCATCGAAGCCGCGCAGGGCGTATCCACCGGCGTATCCGCCGCCGACCGGGTGCGTACTATTCAGGCAGCCGTCCACCCGCAAGCGCAGGCCGGGGACGTGGTCAGTCCCGGCCATGTCTTTCCGCTGGTGGCGGCAGAAGGCGGCGTGCGGAGCCGCCGCGGCCACACCGAGGCCGCTGTGGAGCTGGCGCGGCTGGCCGGCTTCCAGCCCGCCGGCGTGCTCTGCGAGCTGATGAACCCGGACGGCAGCATGATGCGCGGCGCGCAAATCGCGGACTACGCTCAAACGCACACGCTGCCCATTCTGAGCGTGGCCGAGCTGGCTGAATGGATTTCCCGCCAGAACTTAGCCGCCGCTCCGCTGTCTGCTTGATCTTTGCCCTTAAGCCGCGGGCATGCGCCCGCGGCGTCGACGCCGACCCCATCATGCTTCGTTTCGTTTCTTTCCGCAGCCTGTTGCTGGCCAGCTTTCTGATCGTCGCCGTCGTGCCCTCCGCCGTGCTGATCCAACTGCGCAACGAGTTGGGACACGCCGCCTCCACACTGCGCTCGCATCAGGAACAAGCCAAGGAATGGCTGGACGCCAACCGCGTGTCGCGCGAACAATCCATTCAGTTCGAACGCGCCACCCGCCAGGCCCAGATCCTGAAAGACCGCGCGCTGGCCAACACCGCCGCCGGCGCCTGGCAGGAAATCGAACTGGCGCAACGCAAGCTGCAGCGTGGCGACGACGACGAGCTGGCGCTCAGCGCCCGGGCCATCCTAGCGATCCAGCCGCAGCTCCAGGGCCTGCCGGCGCGCTCCGGCGCGCAACGCGACCGTTTGTTCCGCCAGCTGGACCTGCACCTGACGGCGCAGGGCCAGTTGATCAACCGCCAACTGGAACAGAGCCAGCGTCAATGGCAGGATTCGATCACCGAGATGCGCCGCACCGCCGACCGTCTGGCCTGGTTGTCGCTAGCCTCCGCGCTGGCGCTGGCGCTGGCGATGACCTTGTTGATCAGTTGGCCGCTACGCAAGCTGCAAGCCAAAATCGCGCGGATGAGCGATGGCGCGCGGCTGCAGGACTGGCGCCAGTCCGGCCCCGCCGACCTGCAGCGACTGGCCCGCGAGCTGGCCCAACTGGACCGCAGGCTGGCGGCGCTGGAAGAACAGAAAGGCCGTTTCTTCCGTCAAGCCTCCCATGAGCTGAAAACCCCGCTGGCCGCCATCCATGAGGCCGCCGCGCTATTGCGTGAAGAAGTGATAGGACGGCTATCCGCCCAACAACAGGAAATTGTGGCCATCCTGCAAAACAATGCGCAGACCCTGCGCCAACGCGTGGAAGCCTTATTGCGCTATGATGCCGGCCAATGGCTGTCCGAGACGCTAACCGTGGAAACCTTCGATCTGCCGGCGCTGATTACGGAACGGTTGCAGGTCTGTCGTCCTCTGCTGCAAGCCAAACGTCTCGCCGCCAAAGTCCAGGGCGACGCAGAGCGGGTTAACGGCGACCGCTCTAAAGTAGAGACCATCCTGGACAACCTATTAATCAACGCCATTCGCCACAGCCCCGCCGGCAGCGCCTTGAACATCCGTCACGGCCGCGATGGCGGCGGCGTCTGGCTGGAAATCAGCGATCAAGGCCCCGGCGTGCCGGAAGCCTATCGAGAAAAGATTTTCGAGCCGTTCTGGAGCGGTTCGCCGCCGCCGGACGAATTGCCCGGCACCGGGCTGGGCCTGGCGATGGCGCGCGGTTTCGCCCAATTGATGCGAGGCGAACTAACGCTGGAACCCACGCCCCAGAACGGCGCCTGCTTCCGCCTTCAGTGGCCGGAACCGGAGAACAAGACATGAAGACACTTTGCCTTTTGACCCTCAACACACGACGGCTGCTCTGGCTTTGCAGCCTGCTGGTCCTGAGCGCCTGCGCTCATCAGCGTCAGCCGGCCGCCGCGCCGGCCGCGCCCATCATCCGTTGCCCGGACGCCAATCAAGTCCTGCTGCTGCTGAACCAGACGCGGGAAATCCAGACCCTGTCCCTGACCGGGCGGGAAAGCTGCGGCAGCAGCCGCTTGCTGTCTCTGCTCCAACAAGCGCAAACGGCGGAGAACCGAGCCGATACGCAAAAAATACTGACTCAGTTGGAGAGCCTGCTTGCCAAGACCGACAACCTGGACCCGGCCAGCCTAGGTCTTGCGCGGCTGCAGCTCCAACAATTTCAAGAACGACGCAAGCTGGCGGAAGCGCTGGAGCGGCAACAGGCGCAGAACCGCGACCTGCAGAAACGCTACGACGATCTAAGCGGCAAGCTCAACGCCCTGCGCGAAGTCGAACGCGAACTCCAGCTGAAGCCCAGCAAAACCAAAGGAGGCCAGCCATGAGCGCCATCGCCCGCATCGTCTTGGTCGACGACGATCCCGACCTATTGCGCTTGCTCGGACTGCGGCTCGGCGCCGCCGGCTACGAGGTTGAGGCGCTAAACAGCGCCGAGGCGGCGCTAAACGCGCTAGCGGCTCGCCGCGCCGACTTATTGCTGACGGACTGGCGCCTACCCGGCATGGACGGTTTGGAGCTGTTTGAACAAGTCCGCCAGCGCTACCCTGCGATGCCGGTGATTTTACTGACCGCCCACGGCACGGTGCCGGACGCAGTGGAGGCTGTCAGCCGCGGCGTGTTCGGCTACCTGGTCAAACCCTTCGACGGCAAGGCGCTGCTGGACAAGGTGGCCCAGGGCTTGTCGCTGGCGGGACCTGGCCGGCCGGCCGACCAGGCCGCCACTGGCTGGCGCTCCGGCCTGGTCAGCCGCAGCCCGGCGATGGAGGAACTGCTGGCCGAGGCCCGTATGGTCGCAGCCACCGGCGCCAGCGTGCTCCTGCGCGGCGAAAGCGGCACCGGCAAGGAAGTGCTGGCCAAAGCCATTCACCTGGCCAGCCCGCGCGCGGGCCAACCTTTCATCGCGGTCAACTGCGGAGCGATTCCGGACAATCTGCTGGAAAGCGAGCTGTTCGGTCATGAAAAAGGCTCGTTCACCGGCGCCAACGCGCGCCAGACCGGCCTGATCCAACAGGCGGACGGCGGCACCCTATTCCTGGACGAGATCGGCGACATGCCGCCGCCTCTGCAGGTCAAATTGCTGCGCGTGCTGCAGGAACGCGAAGTACGTCCGGTCGGCGCGACCCGGGCGACCCCGGTGGATATCCGTCTGGTGTCGGCCACGCATCGCGAGTTGGAAGCGCTGATCCAGGAAGGCAGCTTCCGAGAGGACTTGTTCTACCGCCTGAACGTGGTGTCGCTGCGCCTGCCGCCACTGGCCGAACGCCGCGAAGACATCCCTCTGCTGGCAGCTCATTTCCTGGAAAAAATCGCCACCCGCTATCAGAAAGCCGTCAGCGGTTTCGCCGCCGACGCGCTGGAATACCTGAGCGCCGCGCCTTGGCCGGGCAATATCCGGCAATTGGCCAATGTGGTAGAACAATGCTGCGTGCTGACCACCGGCTCCCTAGTGACGCTGGCGCAAGTACAGAAAGCCGTCGCCAGCGAAGAAAGCGCGATCCCAACGCTGGCTGAAGCCAAGCGACAATTTGAACGCGACTACCTGGAACGCTTGCTGCGGCTGACCGGTGGCAATGTCAGCGACGCCGCGCGACTGGCTGACCGCAACCGCACCGAGTTTTACCGCTTGCTGCAAAAACACGAGCTGACGCCCGCCGCCTTCAAGCTGGAATAAGCGTGGCGACGCGACAGGCGTGATAAAAAATGAAGCGCCGCCAACGCCTGTCGCCAATCGGCGACAGGTAAAATCACAGCGAAATCAAAGCCCTACCCCGTCCCCCCTCCTCGCTGTCGCCAAACAGCGACAGAATAGCCGCATCCTGCAAGCCAACTCCAGCCACAAAAAACTCAAGCCACTGAAAAATAAGAAAAAATCAAAGCTGGCACGCCTTTTGCCATAGGGAGAGCGCAAATGATCGAAGCGCGACAGACTCAAGCGCAAGCGATGTGACTCACTCTCTCAAAAAGGTTAATCCCATGAAGAAATCCACTCTTGCCATTGCTCTGATGACTTCCCTGTTCACCGGCGCCAGCTGGGCGGCTCAAGACGCCAGCGCCCCGGCCGAGCAGGCTCAACGCGCCACCGCAGCCAAAGGCGACGCCAGCGCTCCGGCCGAGCAAGCCCAACGCGCCACCGCAGCCAAAGGCGACGCCAGCGCTCCGGCCGAGCAAGCCCAGCGCGCTACCGCAGCCAAAGGCGACGCCAGCGCTCCGGCCGAACAAGCTCAACGCGCCACCGCAGCCAAGGACGACGCCAGCGCTCCGGCCGAGCAAGCACAGCGCGCTACCGCAGCCAAAGGCGACGCCAGCGCTCCGGCCGAGCAAGCCCAACGCGCCACCGCAGCCAAAGGCGACGCCAGCGCCCCGGCCGAGCAAGCCCAGCGTGCTACCGCAGCCAAAGGCGACGCCAGCGCTACTGAAGCTTTTATCGCCGAAGCTACGCCAAGCGCAGCCACCGGTCTGAACCAGGCGGTTCAGGAGGCCGTCGCCAAAGCCGCGGCTCAGGTTGGCGCCAATATCCAGACCAGTGTGAAAGCAGGCGAAGTCACCCTGAATGGCACCGCGCCCAGCGAAGAAGCGCTGCGCCGCGTAGCTGAAGAAGCTTCCCGCGTGCCGGGCGTAACCTCGGTACGCACCAACGTCACTCTCAAAGCCGCTGGCTAATTCCGCTTTCATTCATCGGCGCACAACCCGCCTGGCTCGCTTGCCCTGACCTGTCGCGCCGATACTCGCTTTACCCGGAGTCGTCCCAAGGAACACACGCATGTGTGCCCGCCTCCATTCGCCGCCCTTCTGGGCGGCTTTTTTTATGCGAGGCCAACGCACACCACTCTTCCTTGACGGTCCTAACAAAACCTCTCAGAGCACCTGGGCCAAGGCGCGCCGACGCAGGCAGTACAAGTAGTACGACAAGGAGGCGCAACGCAGGATCAGGGGTTTTGTTAGCGGGTCTTAAAACCTGTTCAAAGTCTGCTGCGCTTCGGCGATACGGCGTTGAAAACACCCACAAAATGCTCATGTACCACGAGTACATTCCGCTTTTTCGCTCGTTTTCGCCTTATCTCGCTCTTGCTCGCGAGATCGTAAACAGGTTCTTAAAACTTCATCAGACTCTTCAAGGCAAGACGCACGCCCTCGCTCACCGTCACGTCAGCCGGCAAGCCCTTGGTGGCGGCGGCAGCCTCCTTCTCGTTGTACCCCAGCGCCAACAAGGCGTTGACGATGTCGCCCTTCTCATCCGGCGTGGCGACGAAAGCCAGGCCTCCCGGGGCGGTCAGATTGCTGCCGGTGGCCAATTTGCCGCGCAACTCCAGCACCAGGCGTTCCGCGGTTTTCTTGCCGATGCCCGGCACCGCGGACAGGCGTTTGATATCCTCGCTGGCCACCGCCACCGCCAAGTCGTCGGTAGTCATGCCGGAGAGGATCGCCAGGGCGATCTTGGCGCCGATGCCGGTTACCTTCACCAATTGCCGGAAGGTCTGTCTATCCTCCTTGCTGGCGAAGCCGAACAGCAGGTGGGCGTCTTCTCTTACCACCAGGTGGGTGAACAGCGTGGTTTTTTGACCCAAAGCCGGCAGTTGGTAAAAAGTGGTCATCGGCACATCGATTTCATAGCCGACTCCGTTGACGTCCAGCACCACTTGCGGAGGGAGTTTTTCGATGAGGTTGCCGCTCAGGCGTCCAATCATGTTCTGGTTCTTTCTTCAAGCGATTACAGGCACGCCGGCTACACCAGCCGGCCGCCTCGAATTTTCAGGCCGCTTTGCGCCAGCAGGCCTAAGGCTCCGGCGCTGAGGTTGGCGTGCGCCAAGGCCACCGCCAACGCATCGGCGGCATCGGCCTGGGGCGTGCCGGACAAATTCAGCATACGCACCACCATGTGTTGCACCTGCTCCTTGGCGGCCTTACCGTGACCTGCGACGGACTGTTTGACCTGCAGCGCGGTATATTCCGCCACCGGCAAATCTCTCAACACCAGCGCAGTAATGCAGGCTCCGCGCGCTTGACCCAACATCAGCGTGGCAGCGGGATTAACGTTGACGAACACTTGCTCTACCGCCGCCGCCTGCGGCCGGTAGGTATCGATCACGCCGAACAAGCCGTCGACGATCACGCGTATGCGTTCACTCAAGGGCGCTCCCTGCGGCGTGCGGATGCAGCCGGAGGCCACGTAATGGCGCTGCTGCCCCAGCAAATCGATCACCCCGAAGCCGGTAATGCGACTGCCGGGATCGATGCCGAGAATACGACGCGCGCCGGGAAGAGACGAAGCCGACATTGCCTCAACCCGGACCGGCGCGCAATTGCGCATCCAACTGCTGCAATTGCTGCGGCGTGCCTACATTGTGCCAGACGCCGTTGAAGTACTCGCCGCTGGCCCGCCCCGCCGCGATCGCGGCGTCGTATAACGGGCGCATCGGCGCGAAACGGCCCGCGAGAAGCCCGGCAAACATACGGGTATCGTAAAGACCGATGCTGGAGAAAGTCAGTTTGCGCTCGCCGTCGGCTCGCAAGCCCCCATCCGGCGCCAGCGCGAAATCGCCACCGGCGTGGAAGTCCGGATTATCGGTCATCACCAGGTACATTCCCGGCTCTTCCCGCCGCTCCAGCGCATCCAGCCGCGGCAGCAGGCAGGCATAGTCATAATCGGTGTAGATGTCCGCCGCCACGCACAGAAAGGCGCGCTCTCTGCCTTCTCGCAATAGGGGCAAGGCTTTGGCGATGCCGCCGGCGGTCTCTAATGGCTCGCCCTCGGCGGAGTAAGCGATACGCGCACCAAAGCGGCCGCCGTCGCCCAGTTCCCGTTCAATCTGCGCCCCAAGCCAGGCGTGATTGATCACGATATCGGCGAAACCCGCAGCCACCAGGCGTTCGATCTGCCAAACAATCAAGGGCTTACCGCCCACGGCCAACAAGGGCTTGGGCGCATGGTCGGTCAGCGGCCGCATCCGCTCGCCGCGGCCGGCAGCCAGAATCATGGCTTTAGGCATGCTCACCCCTTGTAGCTCATTACCGGATAGGCCGACTGTAGTTCTTCGTCGGTCTGATCCTTACCCACCAACTGCAACAGCAATTGATAGAACGGCGCCAGCTCCTGGTAACGACGGGTGGTCCGTTTCAGATATTTGATGAAACGCGGAATCTCCGCGCGATACTTGTCCTTGCCGTCTCGATGGAACAAACGCGCGAAGATGCCAGCCACTTTCAAGTGGCGCTGCACCCCCATCCACTCGAAATTACGGTAGAAAACGTCGAACTCCGCCGGCACCGGCAGGTCGGCGGCGCGCGCCTTTTCCCAATAGCGGATCGCAATATCGAGCACAAAAGGCTCGTCCCATTCGATGAAAGCGTCGCGCAACAGACTGACGATGTCGTAGCTAATAGGACCATACACCGCGTCCTGGAAATCCAACACCCCCGGCTTTCCAGGGGTCAGCATCAGATTGCGCACAATGAAATCCCGATGCACAAACACCTTGGACTGGGCCAGCAACACTGGTAACAAAGCCTTGACCCCAGCCTCCCACAACTGACGTTGGGCAACATTCAGCGGCTGTCCCAATTCCTTGGCGCAGAACCATTCCGGAAACAGGTTCAACTCGCGCGTCAGCAACGCTTCGTCGTATTCCGGCAACACTCCCGGCTGGCTGGCGGACTGGATCTCCACCAGGGTATCCAGCGCCTCCAACAGCAGATGACGCCGCACCTGCTCGCGTCCATCATGCTCCAAGGCGGCCAAATAGGTCACCCGGCCCAGGTCCTCCAACAACAACAGACCTTGTTCGCGATCACGTGCCAGCAGCTTGGGAACATTGACCATGGCGAAAACGTCGCGCACTTGCACATAGGCGTCGGTGCTCATTTTTTCCGGCGGCGCATCCATCACGATGCAACTCGCGCCATCCGGCCAGGTCGCACGGAAGTAGCGCCGGAAGTCGGCATCCGCGGCGGCGAATTCGAGCCCGATGTCCTGCCCCGGGTACAAATCCGCCAGCCATTTTTTGATGAGTTCCTGTCTATGCATGTCGCTTCGTCTTGGTGCTGATAGAATTGGCTGATTTTATACTGCCCCGCCGCCCCTTAGATATGGCTTTGTGCATGCCCAGAATCAAACCCAATCCGCTAGCCTTGGCGCTGGCGGCCGCGTTTTCACTGCAGCCGGCGCTGGCCTTGGCCGATGAAGACGCCCCGATCGCCCTGCCTACCCCGCCCAAGGCCGAAGGCCAGACCCACGTCACCGCCGACGATATGGACGGCGAGATGAATGTGGAGCTGAAGGCCCGCGGCAACGTGGTGGTCACTCGCGACGACCAGAAGCTGGAGTCCGACTGGCTGGACTATTACCAGAACAAGGACCGAGTCAAGGCCGGCGACCGCTTCAAGATGACGCGCGGAGTCGATGTGGTGACCGGCACCACGCTGGATTACAACGTGGCCAACTACAGCGGCACCGGCATGGACCCGGTATTCGCCATGGGGAAACCCGCGCCGGCCGCCAAAGGCGCGCCTGCCAGCCCCCGTCCCATGAGCACGGTGCCAATGCGCGGCGACGGCCAGCAAGTGGACTTCCGCGGCCAGAACCAGTACCGGGTCTACAACAGCCGCATCAATAGCTGCGAACCCGGCGACGATTCCTGGTATTTGAACTCCTCGCTGCTGGATCTGGACTATGTCAACGGCGTCGGCACCGCCCGCAACGCGCGGCTGAATTTCTACGGCGTGCCCATCCTATACACGCCGTGGATGGATTTTCCGCTCAACGGCAACCGCAAAAGCGGCTTTCTGCCGCCCTCCTTCAAAACCGGCAGTAACGGCACTGAAGTAGCGCTACCGTATTACTGGAATATCGCGCCTAACTACGACGCGACCATCACCCCGCACTTCAACGACAAGCACGGCACCATGTTGGGCGCGGAGTTTCGCTACCTGCAGCCCAGCTATTCCGGCTCGATCTACACTGAGCAACTACCCAAGGACAAAGTCACCGACAAAAACCGCTACGCCTGGTATGCGACTCATAACCAGACATTGGCGCCGGGCCTGACCTTCGGCTACAACGCCAACTACGTCTCGGACCCCAACTACTTCAAGGATTTCGGCGATCGTCTTAGCATCGCCGCCAACGTCAACTTGGTGCGCGAAGCCTGGCTCAGCTACGGTTTCGGCTGGCAGGGCGGTTCGGCCAACACCACCTTGCGCGCGCAGCGCTACCAGACGCTACTGGAGAAGCCCGCCCCAGGCGACATCCCTTACGCGCGGTTGCCTCAGCTGATTTTCAACGTCAACCAGAAACTGCCGCAAGGCTTCAGCGCCAACCTTCAGAGCGAGCTGACCCGCTTTTCTCACCCGACATTGCAAAACGGCGACCGCCTGGTCGCCTATCCCAGCCTCACTTGGAGTCTGGACAAAAGCTGGGGCTTTCTACGGCCCAAGATCGGCATGCATCTGACTGAATACCAGTTGGATGCGCTGCCCGGTCAGCAAGCCCGCTCGGTGTCGCGCAGCCTGCCCATCTTCAGCACCGACGCCGGCCTCTACTTCGACCGCGATACCGAGTTCCTGGGACAGGATCACCTGCTGACGCTGGAGCCGAGACTGTTCTACGTCAATATCCCGACTCGCAGCCAAAACAATCTGCCCAACTTCGACACCTCGGAGAATGATTTCAACTTTGCGCAGTTGTTCACCGAGAACCGTTTCTCCGGCTCCGACCGCGTTAACGGCGCCAACCAGCTGACCACTGCGCTGACCAGCCGCCTGATCAACCAGGAAAACGGTCTGGAACGAATCCGATTGACCGTGGGCAAGCGTTACTACTTCAACCAGGATGACATCTCGCTGGCCGGCGTGCCGCAACAACGAACCGTCAGTGGCTCCAATCTCTTGCTTGGCGCCAGCGGCGACCTAGCCAAGGGCTGGCGATTGGACAGCTCCTATGAATGGAACGAGGCGCTGAAAACCACCGAGCGCTACAACGCTCAACTGCGCTACAACCCGGCGCCCGGCAAGGTGCTCAGCGCGCGCTATCGCTACGGCCGCTACGAGCAACAGGACAACACCTCCCTGTATGGCCCCTTGCGCCAGATCGACATCGGCGCCCAGTGGCCTATCGCCAAGAAATGGTATGCGCTGGGCCGCTACAATTACTCGCTGGCCGACCGCAAGCCGCTGGAACAACTGGCCGGATTCGAGTACAACGACGGTTGCTGGTCGGCGCGGCTGGTCGGCCAGCGCTATGTCAGCGACCTGACCACCACCAAGAACGCCATTTATTTCCAGCTGGAATTCAAGGGACTTGGCGGCTTCGGCAACAATCCGCTCAACACGCTGAAGCTGGCGATTCCCGGCTATAGCAAGACTAACGATTTATAAGCGATGATCATGAAACAGACTCTGCTCGCCCTGCTGCTAGCCGGCGCCCTGCAAGGCGCCATCGCCGCTCCCGCAACCCCGGTCAAAGAAGTGGACCGCATCGTTGCAGTGGTCAACAAGAATGTGATCACCTGGCTGGACCTGCAAACCCGCGTCGACGAGGCCATCAAGCAGCTTCAAGCTCAGAAAGTCACGCCGCCAGCGCGCGCCGTGCTGGAAAAGCAAATGCTGGAACAGATGATCACCGAGGAGGTTCAACTGCAGTACGCCGCCAGCGGCGGCCTGCGCATAGACGACGCCGCCGTGGATCAGGCGGTGGCCAATCTGGCCAAGCAGAACAAGATGGACGTTGCCGGCCTGAAAGCCCAATTGGCCAAGGAAGGCCTAGCCTTCGACAAGCTGCGCGCCGAAGTCCGAAAAGAACTGACCATCGCTCGCTTGCGCGACAGCGAGGTCGCCGCCAAGGTCAACGTCAACGAAACCGAAGTCGACCAAGTGCTGAAAAGCGCACAGAGCGGCAACCGCGCCGAATACCACCTGGCCAGCATCCTGGTCAATGTTCCCGAACGCGCCGACGCCAAGCAGATCGACGCCCTGTCGAAGAAAGCCGAAAAAGCGCTGGCGGAGCTGGAGGCGGGACAGTCCTTCGCCAAAGTATCGGCCAGCTACTCCGATGCGCCCAATGCGCTGAAGGGCGGGGACATGGGCTGGCGCAGCGCGGTGTCGCTGCCGGTTGAATTCGTACAGATGCTGGAACAACTGAAAACCGGCCAGCACACCAATGTGATCCGCACCCAGCAAGGCTTCTTCATCTTCCAACTCCAGGACAAGCGCGACAGCGGCGCGCCGATGATGGTGGAGCAATACCATGTGCGCCACATTCTGATCCGCACCAACGAAGCGGTGTCGGCCAGCGACGCCAAAGCCCGCATCGAACAAGTGCGCGATCGCATCCAGCGCGGCGCCAAGTTCGCAGACATGGCCAAGCTCTACTCCGAAGACGGCAGCAACGCCAAAGGCGGCGATCTGGGCTGGGTCAATCTGGGCGACTTGGTGCCGGATTTTGAAAGCGCGATGACGCAATTGCCCATCGGCCAACTGTCGCAAGCGGTGCGCACCCCCTTCGGCTGGCATTTGATCCTGGTGGAAGGCAAGCGCAATCAGGACGTGTCCGGCGACCGCGAGCGACTGGCGGTCAAACAGCAGATCCGTTCCCGCAAGATCGAACAAGCGTACGCCGACTGGGTGCGCCAGCTGCGCGATTCGGCCTTCGTCGAAGAACGGCTGGACGAGAAGTAAGCATGGACGTCCCCGTATTGGCCGTCACCACCGGCGAACCCGCCGGCGTAGGCCCTGACTTGGCGCTGAGGCTGACGGAGTTCGGAACCGGCTCGCGTTGCGTGCTGATCGGCGACAAGGCCATGCTGGCCGCGCGTGCGCGTCAGCTTGGCCTCTCGCTTACGCTGCATGATTACGCGCCCGGCGCTCCCGCCCCCAAACAGGGACTGGAAGTTTGCGATGTGCCGCTGGCGGCCGCCGCCGTCCCCGGACGGCTGGACCCGGCCAATGCCAGCTATGTGCTGGCGACGCTGGACCGCGCCATAGACGGCTGCTTGGCCGGAGAATTCGCCGCCATGGTCACCGCGCCGGTGCACAAGGGCGTGATCAACGATGGCGGCGTCGCCTTCTCCGGCCATACCGAATACCTGGCTGAACGCACGCGGACTTCCAAAGTAGTGATGATGCTGGCGGGCGGCGGCATGCGCGTGGCGCTGGCCACGACTCACCTGTCGCTGCGCGACGTCCCCGACGCCATCACGACGGACAATCTGGAACAAGTCATCCGCATCCTGCTCGCGGACCTGCGCGTCAAGTTCGGCATCGCCGCGCCGCGAGTGCTGGTGGCGGGCCTCAATCCGCACGCGGGTGAAAGCGGCCACCTGGGGCGCGAGGAAATCGAAATCATCGAACCCTTGCTCACGCGGCTGCGCGGCGAGGGCCTGGACCTGATCGGGCCCCTGCCCGCCGATACCCTGTTCAATCCGGACAAACTGCGGCATTGCGACGCGGTGCTGGCGATGTATCACGACCAAGGTTTGCCGGTGCTCAAGCACGCCAGCTTCGGAGCCGGCATTAATATCACGCTGGGCCTGCCCATCATCCGCACCTCCGTCGACCACGGCACCGCGCTGGACCTAGCCGGCAGCGGCCGCGCACATCCCGGCAGCTTGTTCGAAGCCGTGCAGCTGGCGACACAGCTCGCCGTCAACGCCGCCAGCTGACTCAGCGGACGATCACCTCGTCCGGTAGCTCGTTGACGCCGGGCCCACCCCGGCGCGGCGCATGCTCGACCAATAGCGCGTGTATGCGCCGCAAGCCGGTCTCCAGGCCAGCCACCCGCTGCCCCTTCGCCATCGAGTCACCGACTTCGGCGCAAATCTTCTCCCAGGCTCGCGGCGGCACCCGCCTATCAATGCCGCGGTCGGCGATGATTTCGATACGACGCTCCGCCAGCAACACGTACACCAACACGCCGGTGTTTTCCTCGGTGTCCCATACCCGCAACAGACCAAACCACTCCAACGCCCGTTCGCGCGCGCTCATGCCGCGCCAAGCGTCTCGCCAGTCCAGCGCCGACTCCACCACAAAGCGCAGCTGGCTCGCATGCTCGCGCTCCGAAGCCGCGATCCCCTGCTGCAAGCGCGCCAATTCCGAGGCGGGAAACCGCCGCCGCGCCAACCAGCCGGTGCTGGCCAAGTGACGCAGCGCTCTACTCCATGATTTCCACATCACCAATCTCCCGAAGCGCCGCCGCCGCCAAAACCCCCGCCTCCGCCGGACCAGCCGCCGCCTCCGCGGCTGCCTCCAGATCCGCCTCCCCAACCGCCGCCGCCCCCACCGAACGAGACGCCATGGGAACCGATCACCAGGCAAAGCAGCGCCGCCACCGCGCCGGCCAACAAGGCGAACATGACGCCGGCGCCCAACAGCAAGGCAGCGACAATGCCCAGACAGCCCATGATGAAGCTGCCGATCAGCCGTCCGAACAGACGGCTAACCACGCCGGCGCCGAACAAGACCGCGAACGCCAACGCCGGCCAGCTATCCTCCCAGCCCTGCTGCGGGGTCTGAGCCGGCGGCGACGGCAGCTTCTCCCCGTCTATCAGGCCCTCCAGCTGTGCAATCGCCGCCTGTATGCCCTGGAAGCGCAGTCCCTGTCTAAACAGCGGACGCAGCGTATCCTGCAGAATGCGCTTGGCGTAAATATCCGGAATCGCACCCTCCAAGCCGCGCCCCACCAGCAGTTGGCTCTTGCGCTGGTCCGCAACGATCAGCAACAACACCCCGTCGTCTATTCCCTTGCGGCCCAGCTTCCAGGCATCCATCACCCGGGTGCCGTAATCAAACGGCGTCTCCGGCTCCACCGACGGCACGATCAACACCGCCAGCTGGCTGCCCTTGCGCTGATGAAACGTCAGCAATTGCTGTTCCAATTGCCCTCGCTCGTCCGCCGATAAGAAGCCGGCAAGGTCCACCACGGGAGAACTGGGCGGCGGCACCGCCAGCTCCGCTCGCGCCAACTGCCCGCACAGCAGCAACGCGAAGCCCAAGCAACGCCATAGCGCCGTCATCTTATTTGCTCGCCTCCGGTTCGCCGAAGTTGACCTGAGGCGCGGCGGAGATGGCCTTCTCATTCTCCACCGTGAAATTAGGCCGGGTCTTCAGGCTGAACATCATCGCGGTCAAATTATTGGGAAAGGTGCGCACCGTGCTGTTGTACGCCTGCACCGAATCGATATAGCGCTTGCGCGCCAGCGCAATGCGGTTTTCGGTGCCCTCCAGCTGCGCCTGCAGATCGCGGAAGGATTGATCCGCCTTCAACTGCGGGTAGTTCTCCGACACGACCAACAAGCGTGACAGCGCCGAACCCAGCTGATTCTGCGCCGCGGCAAAGTCATTGAGCTTTTTCTCGTCGGTCGCCGTCCCCGGGTCCATCTGAATGCTACCCACCCGCGCCCGCGCGGCGGTCACTTGAGTCAGCACTTCTTTTTCATGCTTGGCGTAGCCCTGCACCGTCTTGACCAGATTGGGAATCAGATCCGCACGCCGCTGATACTGATTGATGACTTCGGACCAGGCAGCGTTGGCCGCCTCGTCCTGAGTCTGCATCGCGTTGTAGCCGCAGCCGCTCAGCGACGCCGCCAGCAGCAAGGCCATAGCCCACTTCTTCCACATCATCACATTCTCCATTCCCATCGTGGCCGCGCCATCCCGATCAGCGCGGCGCGTTCAAGCCTCAGTTTACCCATAAAAAGCATAAAATCAGCAGCTTTCGCCCTGTAAATGGAATAGCGCACACCATTCCTTCCCCAGCGCGGCCAAGCCGCCGAGATGGGGGCGCGCTGTCTTGCCCAACAATATACAATCCGCCCCAATATCTTGAAGTAAAGAAGGAAATCCCTAGTGAATGCGGGTTTTTCGCAACGCAACAATTGGGCTACACTGGTGGACGTTTTTCCAATAATGACAGCTGCACGGACAATGACCACCACCACCCAAGCCCGTGTGCGGGAGATCCCGTACAACTACACCTCGTATTCCGACCGCGAGATTTTCATCCGCCTGCTGGGCGCGCCGATGTGGAAACTGCTGGAGGAGCTGCGCGCCGAACGCAAGACCGGCCGCTCCGCCCGCATGCTGTTCGAGGTCTTGGGCGATATCTGGGTGGTGGACCGCAACCCCTATCTGGTCGACGATCTGCTGGACAACCCAAAGCGGCTGGCGGCCTTGGTGGACGCGATGCGCCACCGGCTGGCCGAGGTGGAGAAGCGCCGCGAGGGCAACGACAAGGTCGGCAAAATGTTGACGGCGGCGCGCGCCGCCGTCGAGCGCTTCG
Source organism: Chromobacterium sp. IRSSSOUMB001 (assembly GCF_023507765.1). Taxonomy (NCBI): domain Bacteria; kingdom Pseudomonadati; phylum Pseudomonadota; class Betaproteobacteria; order Neisseriales; family Chromobacteriaceae; genus Chromobacterium; species Chromobacterium sp. IRSSSOUMB001. The sequence continues at coordinate 215,016 of NZ_JALCYU010000006.1, read as the reverse complement.
CGGAACAGTTCGAAGACACCCGCGAGCTGCGCGCCAAAATTCTCAAGAAGCTGTCCCGGCTCACCCGCCGCGACAACATCCAGTTCGACGGCCTGTCCCGCGTCGCCCACGTCACCGACGCGACGGACTGGCGAGTCGAATATCCGTTTGTGGTGCTGAGCCCGGACAGCGAGGCTGAAATCGCGCCGCTGGTGCGCGCCTGTATTGAGCTGGGCCTCACCATCATCCCCCGCGGCGGCGGCACCGGTTACACCGGCGGCGCGGTGCCGCTGGACCGCATGAGCGCAGTGATCAATACCGAGAAGCTGGACCGCCACCTCGGCGTCGAACAGATTGAGCTGCCCGGCCTGGACGGCCCCCGCGCCACCATACAGTGCGGCGCCGGCGTGGTCACCGCCCGCGTCGCCGAGGCCGCGGCGGCAGCCGGCCTGGTGTTCGCGGTGGATCCCACCTCGGCGGAGGCCTCCTGTATCGGCGGCAATATCGCAATGAACGCCGGCGGCAAGAAAGCAGTGCTATGGGGCACCACGCTGGACAACCTCGCCAGCTGGAAAATGGTGGACGCGGACGGCCAATGGCAATTCATTGAACGCCTGGGCCACAACTACGGCAAGATCCACGACGTCGACGTCGCCCGCTTCCGCATCAGCCAGCTCAAGGATGACGGTCGCACCGTCGTATCCAGCCGTCAGCTGGACATCCCCGGCAGCGCCTTCCGCAAAGTGGGCCTGGGCAAAGACGTTACTGACAAATTCCTGGCCGGCCTGCCCGGCGTGCAAAAAGAAGGCTGCGACGGCATCATCACCAGCGCGCGCTTCGTGCTGCACCGCATGCCCAAGCATATTCGCACCGTCTGCCTCGAATTCTTCGGCACCGTGGCCGAAGCCACGCCGGCCATCGTCGAAATCACCGATTTGTTCAAGCCCGGCGGCGCCGCACTGGCCGCCGGCGTGCAGCTGGCCGGCCTCGAACATCTGGACTGGCGCTATGTGCGCGCGGTGTCCTATGTGACCAAGGCCAAAAGCAAGGGCCGGCCCAAGATGGTGTTGATTGCGGACCTCGTATCGGACCACGAGGATGCAGTGGCGGAAGCCGCCAGCCAAGTGGTGCGGCTGGCCAATGCGCGCCACGGCGAGGGCTTCATCGCCATTACCCCGGAATCGCGCAAGCGCTTCTGGCTGGACCGCAGCCGCACCGCCGCCATCGCCAAGCACACCAACGCCTTCAAGATCAACGAAGACGTGGTGATTCCGCTGCCGCGGCTGGGCGACTACAGCGACGGCATCGAGCGCATCAACATCGAATTGTCGATCCAGAACAAGCTGCGCCTGCTCGACACCCTGACCGAGTATTTCCACGGCCGGCTGCCAGTGGACAAGCTGGACACCAATCTGCCGTCTGAAGAGCTGATCGGCGACCGCCGCGCCTCGGCGTTGTCCCAGCTCGCCATCACTCGCGACCGCTGGCAGTGGCTGTTGGAACACCTTGACCGTCCCTTCCACGAATACCGCGAACGCTGGCCGCACGCGCCGCTGGAAGACGCCGCCGCCGCTCCGGACACCGTATTTCACGCGTTGCGCGATCTGGTCGTGCGTGTCAGCTGGAAGCGCGAAATGCAGGCGGAACTGGAACAACTGTTCTCCGGCAACACCGACGGCCCCATTCTGGCCGCCATCCGCGCCATCCAGCAAAAAGTGCTGCGCAGCCGCGTCTTCGTCGCCCTGCACATGCACGCCGGCGACGGCAACGTCCACACCAACCTGCCGGTCAACTCCGACGACTACGAGATGCTGCAAACCGCGCACAAGGCGGTGGAACGCATCATGGCGCTGGCGCGCGCGCTGGGCGGCGTGATTTCCGGCGAGCACGGCATCGGCATCACCAAGCTGGAATTCCTCAGCGAGGAGGAAATCGCCCCCTTCCGCGCCTACAAACAGCAAGTGGACCCCAACGGCCACTTCAACCGCGGAAAACTGCTGCCCGGCGCCGACCTCGCCATGGCCTATACCCCGTCGTTCTCCCTGCTGGGCGCCGAGTCTCTGATTCTGGAACAGTCCGACATCGGCGCCATCAGCGATTCGATCAAGGACTGCCTGCGCTGCGGCAAATGCAAGCCGGTGTGCTCCACTCACGTACCGCGCGCCAATCTGCTGTACTCGCCGCGCAACAAGATCCTCGGCGTCGGCCTGCTGACCGAGGCCTTCCTCTACGAGGAGCAGACCCGCCGCGGCGTCAGCCTCAAGCACTTCGAGGAACTGTCCGACGTGGCCGACCATTGCACGGTCTGCCATCGTTGCGTCAAACCTTGCCCGGTCAAGATCGACTTCGGCGATGTTTCGGTGGCCATGCGCAACTTCCTGCGCAAGACCGGCAACAAGAGCTTCAACCCCGGCACCGCCGTCGGCATGGCCTTTCTTACCGCCAAGGATCCGGCCACCATCAAGGCGCTGCGCACAGGCTTGGTCGGCATCGCCTACAAAGCCCAACGACTGGGCAACGCGATGGGTAAACGCCTGGGGCTGATAGGCTCCCAGACCCGGCAACCTCCGGCCACCGTCGGCAAGGCTCCGGTCAAGGAGCAGGTGATCCACTTCATCAACAAACCCATGCCCGGCGGCCTGCCCAAGAAAACCGCGCGCGCGCTGCTGGACGTGGAAGACGCCAGCATCGTGCCCATCATCCGCAACCCCAAGCTCTCGGAAGACGCTGAAGCGGTGTTCTACTTCCCAGGCTGCGGTTCGGAGCGCTTGTTCAGCCAGGTCGGCCTCGCCACCCAGGCCATGCTGTGGCATGTCGGCGCGCAAACAGTGCTGCCGCCCGGCTATCTGTGCTGCGGCTATCCTCAAACCAGCGCCGGTTATCAAGACAAGGGCGACGCCATCACCACGGAGAACCGGGTGTTGTTCCACCGCGTGGCCACCACGCTGAATTATCTGGACATCAAAACCGTGGTGGTCAGCTGCGGCACCTGCTACGACCAGTTGTCGCAATACCGCTTCGAGGACATCTTCCCCGGCTGCCGCATCATCGACATCCATGAATACCTGATGGAAAAAGGCGTCAAGCTAGACGGCGTCGGCGGTCAGCAGTACCTGTATCACGATCCCTGCCATACACCGATGAAGGCCTACCAGCCGATGAAGGTGGTCAATGAACTGCTGGGCGGCGGCGTGGCCCTTTCGGACCGCTGCTGCGGGGAGTCCGGCACCTTCGCCGCCAGCCGGCCGGACATCGCCACCCAGGTTCGCTCGCGCAAGGAAGAGGAAATCAACAAGAATCTGCAAACCCTGACCGGCGGCGCCAAACCGGCCCAACCGGTAAAGATCCTGACCTCCTGCCCGTCCTGCCTGCAAGGTCTGTCGCGCTATAGCCCGGATACCGGCACCGAGGCCGACTACATTGTGGTGGAAATCGCCAAGCATGTGCTGGGCCCGGATTGGTTGAAGCAGTACGTGGAGCAAGCGCGTGACGGGGGCATCGAACGCGTGCTGTTGTAAGAACGTGTTTACGATCTCACGAGCAAGAGCGAAATCGTAAACACACTCTTAAACAAAAACCGCCGGGCATGCCCGGCGGCGTCTCTATAGCGGCTGCCGGCTTACTTCAGCGGCGATGCGGCCGAGGTCTTGGCCGCCGCCTTCTTCTTGGCCGCGGCGGCATCCTGACGCACTTCGCTGGTGGTCTTCAGCAAGGAGCCCTGGGCGTCGTCGCCATCCAAGGACCAGCTGAACACCCCGCCCAGCTGTTGTTGACGCACATAGTCCAGCTTGGTGCGGATGGTGGCAGGGTCGTCATAGCTCCAGAACTCGTTGCCGTCGTAAGTCCACAGCTGCTTGCTCACTGGGTGCACAAACTGCTTGGCGGAGCGGGTTTTCAGCACTTTGTAGTCCTCAATGCCGGCTTCGTAAGTGCCTTTGCCCGCGCCGGTGGCCACCTGGTACAAGCCATCGCCCTTGGGTCCAGCCGCCACGCCGGCCCAGCCGCGTCCATAGAACGGGATGCCCACGTTCAGCTTGGTCTTGGGCACGCCGGCCTTGACCAAGGTCTGGATCGAGTCGTCCACATTGTAGTAAACGCGATCTCCGGTCACCGGAGCGGCCGGATCGCGGAACAGATTGGACTGGAAGTTGGTCGGCCCTTTTGCGTCCCAGCCGCCGTTGAAGTCGTAGGTCATCACATTGATCCAGTCCATGTAGGCCGCGTACTTGGCCGGCTCGGTCTGGCGGATTTTATCGACGCCGGAGCCAATGGCCGCGGTCAGGTAGTATCGACGCTTGTTCTGCGAGGTCAAGGCATCCAACTGGCTGCGGAATTCCGCCATCAGCAAGGTGAAGTTCTGCTTGTCGTTGGGGTCCACGCTATTGCTCGGCAGACCGCCGCCGCCCGGGTATTCCCAGTCGATATCGATGCCGTCGAACACCCCCTTGGCCGCTCCGGCGCCGCCGGCGTTCTCGCCCACCGGCAAATTGCCTTTCAGGTACAGGTCGATGCAGGATGCCACCATGGCCTTGCGGCCGGCGTCGGTGGCGGCGAATTTGCCGAAATTCTTAGACCAGGTCCAGCCTCCCAGCGAAATCAGCACTTTCAGCGAGGGGTTGGCCAGCTTCAACTTGCGCAATTGGTTGAAGTTGCCGCGCAACGGGTCGCTCCAGGTGTCGGCCTTGCCGTCCACCGACTCGTTGGCGCCGAAGGACTTCTGGTAATCGGCCCAAGCGTCGCCGCCATCGCCGTTGCCGTTCTCCGCGCGAGTCACCATGCCGCATTTGCCGTCGGCGTAGACATTGCCGAAAGCGTAGTTCAGGAAGGTCAGCTTCTTGTCGCCGCCTGCGTCCACCAGATTGCGCAGCTTGTAATTACGGCCGTAAATGCTCCATTGCGCAAAATAGGAACCAACATGGCGGCCCACCGTCGGCGTCGGCTCGGGAGGCACGCCCGTGCCCGGCCCGGGGCCGGGGTCGCCGCCGCCCGGGGTGCATTCGCTAGCCGGCCTCTCCTCCCACGGTCCCCATTGATCCGCGCCCGGCTGATTGTTCTGCGTCCACCACTTGGCGCGCCAGGTCTTGTTGGCGTACAAGGCGTAATCGCCGCCGTTATAGGTCTGCGCATTGCTCCACGCGCTGCAGGCCGGCGCGGCGAACGCCGCCGCGCTGCTCAACAACAAGCCAGCCCCTCCAAACAGCGCCGACAACGTCAACGAAAGTTTCGACATTCGGACCTCCTCAATTCTGTCAGTGATCACGGCAGCGTCATGCTGTCCCCGCTGCAGCACCGCAAGCCGGCGTTTTAGTTCGGACATGTGGTATTACAGTGGTATCAGATTCGAGCAATCACTCCACGACTGCCAACCCAAATTTCACCAACCTGTCCTTAATAACAGTTAAAACAGGTCAAAATGATTGCCTTACGTTGATACTGATGCGGCGGGTGCACAAAAAGTGACAAAAAATCATAATTTCGTTGATTTGATGGAATTTATCGCAAATAAAGCGGAAAAAAGGACGTAAAAAACGCAGTTGGAGAGGACTGTTTCCTCAGAAAGAAAACAATCCAAGCGTAGGAGGGTTGCCTGTTGGCAATTGGAGACAAAACTTCACAGAACAAGCAGAGACTTCACAAAGCCATGCCACTACAAAACCATTACATTTTTAATCACACCCTAAAACAGCCAGCCAACAATACAAAAAGGAGGCCGTAGCCTCCTTTCGATACCCTGCCTGTAGCCGCAGAATCAAGCCGCTTTTTTCACATGCGTTTTTTTGTGGTGATGCTTCTTGGCATGCTTCTTGGCTGCTTGGGCTTTTTGCGCGGCCGGAGCGGAAGCCGCTTTCTTGGCGTGCTTCTTGTGATGGTGCTTCTTGGCGTGATGCTTCTTGGCATGCGCCGGAGCGGCAGCCTTGGCGGCCGGAGCGGAAGCGTCGGCGGCGAAGGAGGCAGCGGAAGTCAGGCCGAGTACGGAAGCCAGAATCAGTGCGGCGATTTTTTTCATGGTGTTTCTCCAAATCTGCGACTTAGCGGTTGTCAGGGCACCGTCCTGGTGCATCCTTGTATTCATCATATGCAAGCCGACTCGCCGCAGTCTGTGAGGCCTGTGTTAAATCATGTAACCGATCGTACAAAGCTCAAGTTTGCGCCGGCTCCTTGCTGGCCACCCGCGTGACCAGAATCTGATCGATCTTGTGGTTGTCGATGTCCACCACCTCGAACTTGTAACCTGCGTATTGCACGCAATCGGTGCGCCGCGGAATCTTGCGCAGCATATACATCATGAAACCCGCTACCGTCTCGTAGTTCTGATCGTCGGGCAATTCGTCGATCTCCAATACCCGCAGCACATCCTCCACAGGCGTGATGCCGTCCACCAGCCAGGAGTTCTCGTCGCGCTTGACGATCTGTTCCTCCTGCCCCTGCCCCACTAGGTCACCCATCACCGTGGACATCACATCGTTAAGGGTAATCAGACCCACCACAAAACCATATTCATTCAGAATGACGGCGAAGTCCTCTCGGGTGCCCTTGAATTGATCCAAGGATTCCGACAAGGTCAGGGAATCCGGAATCATCAGAACCGTTTTCAACAAACCGGGCTCCTTCAAGGAGATTGCGCGCCCGGCCAACACCCTCCGCAGCAAGTCCTTGGAGTCGACGTAGCCCACCACATTGTCGATACCGTTGTCGCAGACCAGAAACTTGGAATGCGGCTGCTCGGCCACTTTCGACTTAATACTCTCCTCTCCCTCGTCCAAGGTGAAGTAGATGATGCTCTCGCGCGGCGTCATCGACGACGGCACCAGCCGGCTTTCCAGTTCGAATACGTTTTCAATCACTTGATGTTCTTGCCGATGCAGCACGCCGGCTTCAGCGCCGGCGTCCATCATCGCCGAAATATCGTCGCTGGTGATTTCGTCGCGCGGGCTGGTGGGCATGCCCGCCAAACGCAGCAATACGCCGGACATTTCATTGAACAACCACACCAGCGGCTTGAACAGCAGCACCATGAACAGCATCGGCCGCACAATGCGAACCGCCACAGACTCCGCCGCCACCATGCCCACGCGCTTGGGAGTCAAGTCGGCGAACAGGATGAATAGGCTGGTCACCAGCAGGAAGGAAGCCAGAAAACCCAGGCTCTGCGCCAGTTCGGGGGACAAGAAAAAACCCAGCACCCGGGCGAAGAAAGGCGTGAACGCCGCCTCGCCGACAATACCGCCGAGAATAGCCACCGCATTGACGCCGATCTGCACCACGGTGAAAAAATGGCCTGGATGCTCCTGCAAGGCCAAGACCTTTCCGGCGTTGTCGTTGCCCTCGTCCAACATTTGACGCAAACGGATCTTGCGCGAGGCCGCCAGCGATATCTCCGACACTGAGAAAAAGGCGCTGGCCAGGATCAGCGCCAGAATAATCATCATATCCGTCATCAAGCTCTCCATTTGTGCCCGCCGCAGCGCCTGAACACCGCACAGGCGACGGCATACGGCAGAAGGCATGATAAATAGTTCAAATCATAATTTCCGTAATGATAGCAGCGAACCGGGGTTTAGCCGAAGCTCGCGGCAACCGTTACAATAAGGTTCCCGCATTTCAGAAGGCCGCCATCATGGATTGTGAATTGTGCCGTGGCCCGTCCGGCCAAGTATTGCACGAAGACGACCGCCTAAAAGTCCTACTGGTCGACGAGGAAGGCTATCCCGGCTTCTGCCGGGTGATCTGGAAGACCCACATCAAGGAAATGACGGACCTGTCCCCCTGCGACCGTTTGCACCTGCTGGACTGGGTCCATAACGTCGAAGCCGCACTGCGGCGCTGCACGCAAGCCGACAAGATCAATCTGGCCAGCCTGGGCAATATGGTGCCGCACCTGCATTGGCACGTGATTCCCCGCTTCGCCGACGACGCCCATTTCCCCGCCCCGATCTGGGCGGCCGCCCGCCGCCAAGGCCCCCCGCGCGCCTGGCCGCAGCTGGCGGAACAATTACGCCGGCAGTTCGCCTCTTCTCAGAGCCATTGCTGGCTGGACTATCAGATCCAGGTCGATCAGATACCGGACGGGCTCGAAGGCGCCGATTTAGCCTGCTACCGCTTCTTCGCGGAATCCGGCCTGGCTTGGCCTGTCGACGGAATTGACGCCGATGGACGTCACTGGCTAGCCCTGCGCCGCTGCGGCCGGGATGGCGCGGAACAAGTGGATACCTTGCGCCTGGAGCCCGGCAGCTACCGGCAACTGCCCTGTTCTCGCCTTTATCAAGCCGAACTCCTGCACTGAGAGCGTGTTGACGCTCTCGCGAGTCAAAGCGAAAACGGCTGAAAAAGCGGAGTGTAGACACGGCACACGAGCATTTTGAAGACGCGCCCACCGTGCAACGCTCCACGACACGTAGCAGATCGTAAACAGGTTCCGAGACCCGCTGGCGGTCTTCCGCATCGTAAAAGGCCGAATCAACACGCCCAATGCCGCCAATCAGGCAGCGGATTCGACAAGCGCAGGACCTGCAGCCCCCCAATCTGAAAGAGGAATGCCATGCACCAAACCTTGATCTCCGCGGAACAACTGGCGGCTCTGCCGGCTGAACGCCTTGTGATTCTGGATTGCCGCTTCCGGCTGGAACAAGCGGATTATGGCTTGACCGTCTATGAAGCCGGCCATCTGCCAAACGCGCACTACCTGAATCTGGAGTACCACCTTTCCGGCAGCAAGACCGGCGACAACGGCCGTCACCCGCTGCCCGACGGCAGCCGCTTGGCCGTGGACTTCGGAGCAATCGGCATCACGCCGGACACCCAGGTCGTCGCCTACGACGACGCCGCCGGGCAATACGCTGCCCGCGCCTGGTGGTTGCTCCGCTGGCTGGGGCACTCCGCGGTTGCGGTACTGGACGGCGGCATCCAAGCCTGGACCCGGGCCGGCTACGCTCTAGACAAGCAGGCCGCGGAACGCCGCCCCTGCCGTTTCTCGATCAGGCCGGCGCTTGAAGACACCGTCGACGCCTCCGCCGTGCTGGCCAATATCGAGCAAGCGGCTTTCACCGTGGTAGACGCTCGCTCCGCCGAACGTTACCGCGGCGAAGGCGAAACACTGGACCCGGTGGGCGGCCATATCCCCGGCGCGGCCAATCGCTTCTTCATGCACAACGTCGACGCCGACAACCGCTTCAAGCCGGTGGAACAACTACGCGCCGAATGGCTGGCCGTGCTTGGCGACGCCGATCCGACGAGCATCGTTCATCAATGCGGCTCCGGCGTCACCGCCTGCCACAACCTGCTGGCGATGCGTCACGCCGGTTTCGAAGGCGCCCGGCTCTACCCCGGTTCCTGGAGCGAGTGGTGCAGCGATCCGACGCGGCCGGTCGCCCGCTAGACTCAGGCCAGCATCAGTTCCTGCAGCAGATCCTGGCCGAAGCGCCAATGCCCAAGACGCGCGGCGCTGCCTAAATGCCCATTCGCGCCGGCGTCAACCAAGGGACAGCCCCAAACGCGGGCCATCGCCTCCGCCTCCGCCATCTCGCAGAACAAGTCGTCGCGGCTGGCCACCAGCAAGGCGGGGGCGGGCAAGCGCAGCGTGGGCGCACTGAAGCCGGCAAACGTAGGCAAGGGCGCGTCATCCGGCAATTCGCCGCTGGCGCGCGCCCTCGCCTCGCTGATGGGCAAGGCCGGCGGCGCCACCAGCAACAGCCCTTGCAAGCGCTTCTGTCCAGACAGGGACAAGGTGCGCAACCAGGCCGCCGCCGCATGACAGCCCAGGCTGTGCGCCGCCAGCAGCCAGCGGCCCGGTACCTGCTCCAGCGTGCGCCTGATGCCCTCTACCCAAGCCTCGCATTCCGGGTACAGCCAATCGTCTTGCTCCACTCTGCGGGCTAACGGATAGCAGCGCTCCCAACTGGTCTGCCAGTGCTCGGCGCCGGAGTTGCCCCACCCCGGCACCGTGATCAAGGTGACGTCGTCCTCGTCCAACATCACAGGCTCCGCTCGTAATCGACGATCAGCGGCGCATGATCGGAGAACTTCTCGTCCTTATACACCGATGCGCTGCGAGCTTGCGCCATCAACGACGGCGTCACAATGTGGTAATCGATGCGCCAACCCACGTCTTTGGCGTAAGCCTGGCCGCGGTTGCTCCACCATGTGTAGCCCGGCGTGTCGGGGTACAGGCGGCGCCACACGTCGCACCAGCCCACGCGGTCCAGCAAGTCGGTCATCCAGGCGCGCTCTTCCGGCAGGAAGCCGGAGTTCTTCAGATTGCCCTTCCAGTTTTTCAGATCGATCTCGTTATGAGCGATGTTCCAGTCGCCGCAGATCACGATGTCGCGGCCGGCCGCGCGCAGCGTTTCCAGATGTGGCATGAACACGTCCAGAAAATCGAATTTCACTTGCTGGCGCTCATCGCTGCTGGAGCCTGACGGCAGATACAGTGAAATCACGCTGAGATTGCCGAAGTCCAGTTGCAGAAAACGGCCTTCGGCGTCGATCCAATCAACGCCCAATCCCTCCACCACCGCATCCGGCTGATGACGGGTATACAGGCCCACGCCGCTATAACCTTTCTTTTCCGCATAGTGGAAGTAACCGGTCATCCCGTCCGGCTGTCGCATGCGTTCGGACAAGTCGGCCGCCTGGGCCTTCAGCTCCTGCACGCAGACAAAGTCGGCGTCTATGCCGGCCAACCAGTCAAAGAAACCTTTTTTATCGGCGGAGCGGATGCCGTTCAAATTAGCGGAAACGATTCGAAGCAAGAGACTCTCCCGTGATATGCTTGCCGGCAATTTTTTCAGCCGTTCAAACTGTTAACAGTTAATAAGGAGTAACGATGAGCGATTTCCGTCAGGATTTTATTCGTTTTGCGCTCGACAAGCAGGTTTTGAAGTTTGGCGAGTTCATCACCAAGGCCGGCCGCAAGTCACCCTACTTCTTCAACGCCGGCCTGTTCAACGACGGCCTGTCCACTTTGAACTTGTCCCGCTTCTACGCCAAGTCGATACTGGAAAGCGGCGTGCAATTCGACATGCTCTTCGGTCCGGCCTATAAAGGCATCATCCTGGCAGCCGGTGCGTGCATGGCCATGGCGGAGCAAGGCCGCAATGTGCCCTTCGCCTACAACCGCAAGGAAGCCAAGGACCACGGCGAAGGCGGCACCCTGGTGGGCGCCCCGCTACAAGGCAAGGTTCTGATCATCGACGACGTGATCTCGGCCGGCACCTCGGTGCGCGAATCGGTGCAATTGATCCGCGCCGCCGGCGCCGAACCGGCGGGGGTGGCCATTGCATTGGACCGCATGGAGCGAGGCAGCGGCGAATTATCGGCGGTGCAGGAAGTAGCCCAGCAACATGGCCTGCCGGTCATCGCCATCGCCACGCTGAAAGACCTGCTCGGCTTCCTGGAACATAGTCCGGAACTGGCGGCGCACCTGGACGCAGTGCGCGCCTACCGGGCGCAATACGGAGTCAACGACTGATGAAACCGCTTGCCGGATTCGCGCTGCTGATACTGGGAACCGTCGCCTATGCCGGCGGACTCTACAAGTGGGTGGACGAGTCCGGCAAAGTGCATTACAGCGACTCACCTCCGCTCCAGAGTCAGCAGCAGGGCGTTGCCGAGCTTTCCAAGCAGGGTTCCGTCACCAAACCGGCGGAAAGCCCCGCCGCGCGCCAAGCGCGAGAGGCCGCCGAAGCGGCGCAAAAACAACGCGACGCCCATCAACTGGAAAATACCCGCCGCGACAACGCGCTGGTGGAAAGCTACGCCAACCTGCAGCAACTGCAAGCCGAGCGGGCCAAACAACAGGCTGTGCTGCAAAGCGCGCTGGACGCGCTACAACAACGCGCCCGCGGCCTGACGCTGCAGATTCAAGGCATTCAGCAGGACATTGCCCATAGCCTGCGCAACAAACAAGCGCCACCGCAAAACAGCCAACGCAATCTGCATGTGCTGCAGTCGGAACAAAGCGAACTGGCCAAGCAGATCTCCATCAAGCAACAGGAGCTGGCCGCATTCCGCCAAAAAACCCAGAACGATCTGAACCGTTACCGGCAATTACGCGGCGAATAGCGAGCCGGTCGCATTACTGTCCGCCGTCCTTGCGCTGCCAAGCCTCGTTCAAGGCCTTGGTGGCCGCCTCGCTGATCTGCGCCGCGGCGGCTTGAGCCGACTTCGCCGCCTCCAATTCCGCGTTGGCCCCGCTCAAGCCCGCCTGCGCTTCCGCCAAACGCTGTTCCGCCTTAACCTTGTCGGACTCGGCCTGCGCCAAACGCGCATCCGCCTTTTGCTGCGTGCCGCGCACTTGCTGGTAGTACATCTGTGCCGCCAACAGCTGTTCATCCGCCGTCTGCGCCAAAACCAGCGCCGGCAACGCCAGTGCGGCCAAGACCGCTACGATTCCGTTTACCTTCATCACACAGCTCCCGTTTTTGGTGTAGATGCACAAGCTTAACGCGGCGGAAGCGTTTTGGCTAAATCCGGCTGCGGCGCCAAGACCGGCTTCACATGCGAAGGCCGCGACAACAAATAAAGCAAGACGCTCAGCTCAATCGCTCCTACCAGCCACGGGACCCAGTGCGGCGGCCGCGTCAGCAGCAGAGCGGCGAAACCCATGCCCATGCCCAGCGCGGCAAAACACTTGGCCTTGACCGGCACCACGCGCTGCTCGCGCCAGCGGCGCAGCCCCGGTCCGTAACGCGGATGCGCCAATAGCCGCTGCTCCAGCCGCGGGGAGGATTTGCTGAAGCAGGCTAGCGCCAAAATCAGGAAGATCGTAGTGGGCATCACCGGCAACAGCGCGCCGATAATGCCCAAGACCAGCATCGCCACGCCGGCGCACAAGTAGAACCAGCGCACCGCGGGGTGCCGCGCGGGATGACTCAAGCGTACACCTGATCCAGATGGCGGTTCATGCAGGCAAACGCAGCCACCGCGCCGGCGGTAACGCGCTGCTCGGCCGCCTCGTCCAGTTGCAAGCCGTCCAACACGGCGGTGAAGGCGCGCCAGTGACGAGCACGGCCATCCGGATGGCCGGCCAGGTGGCGAGCGCCGCAGTTCTCATCCAAGCCCAACTTGCCAGCCAGCTTGTAAAGAATTGCCGCGCCCAGTTTGGAACCCTCTACCACGTAGAGCCAACCCATCGCGCTCGCCACGTCCAGCGTGCTGCTGATCGGCGCTTCGCGCAATTCCGGCAGCGGCCGGTCCAGATCACGCAGATCGGCGGCGATGCTGTCGTAACGACGGCGCTCGGCCAGATCCGGGAACAAGCGCGCCAGCCCAGGATTGTCGTAAAGCGCGTCGGCGTCTCGCAGGAAGCGGTATTGCGCCAGCAAAAAGCGCGCGTAGTTTTCACGAGTGGCGAACGGCTGATTCGCCATGATGCGTTGGTCCAGCGCATCGTGCGTTTCGTGGGTGCGGGCTTTCAGGTCCTGGGTGCGGGTGTTCTCGACAACGGTAGTCATGCTCTGCGTTTCCTATTTGATGCGAAACCGAAGGTCCGCGCTCGACAGCGCGGACGGCGGGATGATGCGGTTAACTCGCCATTATAATGCGAATGATTCTTACAATCATTATCAAATTTACCATAGCAAGGCCATTGACGCACCGAGACCCGTCAAGGCACAGACAAACATGGGGAGAGGAAACACAGAACACGGGAGGTAAAGCAAAAACAAAAAGGCCAGTTCTCGCGAACTGGCCTGATTGCTATAAATTTGGTGGGTCGTGCGGGATTCGAACCTGCGACCAACGGATTAAAAGTCCGCTGCTCTACCAGCTGAGCTAACGACCCGAGCCTGAGCGCTAAGAGTTTGTCGTGGTGGGTCGTGCGGGATTCGAACCTGCGACCAACGGATTAAAAGTCCGCTGCTCTACCAGCTGAGCTAACGACCCTCGAACAAAACTCTTGGCAATTTCCAGTATCGGAAACTGGTGGGTCGTGCGGGATTCGAACCTGCGACCAACGGATTAAAAGTCCGCTGCTCTACCAGCTGAGCTAACGACCCAAGAGAGAGCGCAACTATAATGAAACAGTTCAGGGTCGTCAACGGGTTTTTGTATTTTTTTTCATGAGAATGACACTGACACGCACGGGAAAGCCGGATTGAAACGGGAACCGAAGCGTCAAGATATCATCTAAGCCCGAACGATAATTCCAAGCCGGCCTTGAAAGCCGCCCAGCCATACCCATGTGTACAACAAGGGATCAGATTGACTCGTCCGTCGTCTTGATCGCGACACCCACTTATCGGATTCAGTTGCCCATGCGCACCTTCCTCATCCTGCTGTTGCTGTACCCCTTCGCAGAAATCGCCGCCCTGGTGGCTTTGGCGGATCGCTTCGGAGGTTTAGCCGTTTTCCTGTTCGTCGTACTGTCTTCCTTGCTGGGCCTGTGGATGCTGCGCAATCAGCAGATCGGCGCCTTGTTCACCTTGGGCAGTGTGATGCGCCAGGGCGACCGGGTATCGCTGTATTCCTTGCTCTGGCCGCTGCGCTACTTGCTGGCGGGTGTGTTGTTTCTGATACCAGGCGTCATCAGCGACCTGGCCGCCGTACTATTGCTGCTGCCTTTCAAAGGCCCCAGCATCGCCGTCAATACCCACTCGGCGCAGGGGCCCGGCCCCGCCGCCGACCCCGACATCATTGATGGAGAATATACTCGGGTGGACAAAACCACTCCGCCCGACCGGCGCCTTCACTGAAGGTCCAGCCGCTGCAGAGCGTCCTCTTCAGAGGCCTCGCACTGAAGCAAAACCACCTTGCGCCGGCTCTTGTCGCCGGACAATAGTTGGACGTCGCGCTTGGCCACGGAGAAGCGTTGCGCCAGCCAGGCCAGCAGGGCCGCATTGGCCTTGCCGTCCACCGGCGGCGCCGCCAAGCGTATTTTCAGGCAGTCTCCATGTTCTCCCGCCGCCTCGGTTTTCTTGGCGCCGGGCTGCACGTGCAGAGTAAGACGGATGGTGCCGTTACGGCAGTCCAGCCAAGGTTTCATGATTTTTTCCCGCAAATCGGGAGAGTGTAGTCCAAAAGACCCAGCGCCGGCGTCAGCCGACGAGGCGTCGGCTCTCCCTTCACTTATGAGGATATCGCGATGGATATTGGAATCAACGAACAAGACCGCCAGGAAATCGCTCATGGCTTGTCCCGCCTGCTGGCCGACACTTACACCTTGTATCTGAAAACCCACAACTTCCACTGGAACGTCACCGGGCCGATGTTCAACACCCTGCACCTGATGTTTGAAACCCAGTACAACGAACTGGCTCTGGCAGTGGACGCCGTGGCCGAGCGCATCCGCGCCCTGGGCCACCACGCGCCGGGCAGCTACGCCGACTACGCCAAACTGACTGCGATCCAGGAAGCCGCCGGCGCCCCGCCCAAAGCCGAGGAAATGATCCGCCAACTGGTGGACGGCCATGAAACCGTATGTCGCACCGCGCGCAGCATTTTCGCCGTGGTTGAGCGCGCTTCGGACGAGCCCAGCGCCGACCTGCTGACCCAGCGCCTTCAGGTTCACGAGAAGACCGCCTGGATGCTGCGCAGCCTGCTGGAAAAATAATATCCGCAGACCCTGAGGCATCCGCCACGCCGCGCTCAGCGCGGCGTTTTTGCTGGCCGCCGTGCTACACTTTCAGCTGCACTCGGTTCCGCCTGCGGCGACAGCCGCGGCGAACTCCGCTTACCCGGTGAAAGCCAACAGCCATCCATGTCCACTAGCCCGTCCTCGTCCACGTCCTCCAGCGCCACCATGCTGCCGCTGTGCTTGACGCTGCTCGCCTCGCTGCTGGTCCATGCGCTGCTGTTCAGCCTGGAGATGCGCCCGCGTTCCAGCCCGCCCCCACCCGCCTCCGCCCAAATCATCAATGTGCAGTTGAACCAGACACCCAGCCGGCTGACGCCCAAAACCCGCCGGCTGGCGGAACAGAACAACCTGGGCGCGGGCAACAGCGCACAGACGGACAAGCTTGCCAGCCATCGCGCTAAGCCAGTCGCCGCCCCGGCCGATCCCGGCACGCCCGAACCCGCCGACGCCTCCCCGCGGCAACAAACCATCGCCCGTCCCCCGGAGGCAGGCAAAAAGCCTGCACTGCCGCCCTCTCAATCCGGCACGGTCGGACATGTCAGCGCCGGCAGCCTGCTGGCCCAGGTCGGAGAGATGAGCCGGCAATTGGGCGACAGCGGTCTCGCCGACAACGAACAGGAAAGCGGCGGCAAACAGGGCAAGCTGGCCGAAAGCGCCCGCGGCTACCCCTGGGCCCGTTATCAGGAAGACTGGCGACTCAAAGTGGAGCGCATCGGCAACCTCAACTACCCGGAAGCCGCTCGCCGCCAGAACATTCACGGCGCGGTGACGCTGGAAGTGCTGATCGCCGCCGACGGCGGCCTCCGCGAGGTGCGCGTGCTGCGCAGTTCCGGCTTCGGCGTGCTGGATGAGGCCGCGCGTCGCATCGTGGAACTGGCCGCGCCCTACCCGCCGTTCCCGGCGTCGCTCGCGGAACAATACAGCTCGCAACGCATTCGTCAAAAATTCGTTTTCACTCGCGACAACCAACTATCCAGTCGCTGACACATCATCAAGGAATCTCTATGTACGAAGTCAATCGCAGTATCGCCCTGATCCGTCCCCTCGCCCCCTTCCACGCCTGGCTGCAATCATTGCCCGGCGGCTTGGATGAGGAGATCTCGTTGGCGCACCTGGGCCAGGACTGCAACGCCCTGCTGATCCCGGCGGCGGAAGATTACGCCGACGCCCAAGCCTTCGTTTTCGAACGGTATCAACAGCTGTTCCAAGCCGAGCTGGCCGACTGGTGCGAGGATGACGCCCTGTGGCCGGAAGAACTTTCGCTGGAACTGTTCCAACAATGGTTCTCGCTGGAAATCCATTCCATCGTCACCGACCTGGTCGACGAGGCGCTGGAGCGCGAGGCCTTCGTGCCGCTGGAACTGGGCGAATAAGCATACGCGCGCCACGGCGTCGCCCATGGCGGCGCCGGGCGCCATCACGAGCAAGGGAGAAACACCATCATGCAGCACAATACCAAGATCAAAGTGCGCGGCTACCATCTGGACCTATACGGCCACGTCAACAACGCCCGTTATCTGGAGTTTCTGGAAGAGGCGCGCTGGAACTACTTCGAGAGCCGCGGGGATCTCCCCTGGTTCCTGCAGTCCGGCCTGGCGCTGGTGGTCGTCAACATCAATATCGACTACCGCTACCCTGCCACCATGGGCGACGAGCTCGTGATCGAGACCGGGGTCAAGAGCATAGGCACCCGCAGCGCGGTGATGCATCAGCGCGTGAGCCTGGCCGGCGGCGGCAAGCTGGTGGCCGAGGCCGACGTCACCTTCGCGGTGTTTGACGCCAAACAAGGCAAGGCGGTGGCGCTGGACGGCAAGCTGAAGGAACTACTGGAGCAAATGCTGGCCGAACAGGCTTGATCGTCATGGCATAAACAGTCCGGGCCGCGCCCGGACCTTACCGCAGGACAAGGAAATGAAGAAAGGTCTGCTCGCGCTGCTGGGCGTCGCGCTGGTCGCCGCCGTCGCCTATATGGCGCTGTTCGCCGGCTCGCCGGCCCCCCAGGTCAGCTACACCTCGCTCAACGGCCAAACCGCCAGCACCGAATCGCTGAAAGGCAAGGTGGTGCTGGTCAACTTCTGGGCCACCAGCTGTCCGGGCTGCGTAGAGGAAATGCCGGAAATCAAGAAGATGCATCAGGAATTCGCCGGCAAGGGCTATGAAACCATCGCGGTGGCGCTGAGCTACGACCCGCCCAATTACGTGAAAAGCTTCGTGGACAAATACCAGCTGCCCTTCTTCGTGGCGCTGGACAGCAACGGCCAGATCGCCAAGGCTTTCGGCGACATCCAATTAGCGCCAACCACGTTCCTGATCGACAAACAGGGCAAGATCATCAAACGCTATGTTGGCGTGATGGACTTCGAGGAGGTGCGCAAGCTGGTGCGGCAGCACCTGTGAGCCCCCCCCCTCAAAAATAAACGCCCCGGTCCACCGGGGCGTTTCTCATCGCGCGGAGCACACCGTGCAAGCCGGATCCCGCGGCACCTTGATCTGGCGGAACTCTCCGCTCAGCCCGTCATACAGGGTCAACCGCCCCAAATGCGGCGCGATGCCCGCCAAAAGCTTGACCGCTTCCACCGCCTGCAGGCTTCCTATCACCCCAACCAATGGCGACAACACGCCAAAAGTCGCACATGGCCCGTCGCCGGCCTCCCCCTCGTCCGGAAACAGGCAGTGATAGCAAGGCGACGCCGCATCGCGTGGATCGAACACCGCCAGTTGGCCGGCGAAACGCACCGCCGCGCCCGACACCAGCGGCGTGCCGGCTGCCACACAGGCGCGGTTCACCGCATGTCGGGTAGTGAAATTATCGCTGCAGTCCAGCACCAGGTCATGACCGGCCGCCAACTCATCCAAAGCCGCTTGGTCCAGCCGCCGCGCCAGCGGCCGCGCGTCCACCTCGGGATTGATGCAGCGCATCCGCTCGGCGGCGGACTCCGCTTTCAAACGCCCCAGGCTGTCGCTGTCATGAACAATCTGACGCTGCAGATTGGACAACTCCACCACATCGTCGTCGGCGATGCTGATCTGCCCTACCCCGGCGCTGGCCAGATAAAGCGCTACCGGCGAGCCCAGCCCGCCGGCGCCGACGATCAGCGCGCGCGCCCGGCTCAGCCGTTGTTGGCCGACAATGTCGATCTCCGGCAGCAGAATGTGCCGGCTATAGCGCAAAAGCGCCTCATCGTTGAGTTCAATCATGATTGTTAGCCTAATCCGAACGCCGCCGTCGCGCCATCATCCAAAAGCATAAGGCCAGCCGGGATGCGGCTGGCCTTATAAACTGTTTTCGATCTGCTACGCGTCAGCGGAATTGTGTTTGGACTAGAGCAACGTTCGAAATGTTCATGTACCACATGTACATTCCGCTTTCTCAGCCTCAACGTCTTGGCCCGCCTTAGCTCGCGAGATCGTAAACACGTTCTTATGCGTCAAACAGCAAAGCGGACTTATTCTTCCACCGTCTTGCGGGCGAACTTGATGCCCAACTGCTTGAGCTTGCGATACAGATGGGTGCGTTCCAGGCCGACTTTCTGCGCCACCCGGCTCATATTGCCGTTCTCCAGCGAGATATGGTATTCGAAGTAACGGCGCTCCAACTGTTCGCGCAATTCGCGCAGCGGCATGTTGAAGTCGAAACCGGACTCCTCCACCGGCTTCTCGTGGCGGAACTGAGCCAGCACCTTGTTGACTTCTCCCGCGTCCACTTCGTCCGACTCGGAAGTCAGCGCCAGGCTCTTGATGATGCTGCGCAACTGCTCAAGGTTGCCCGGCCAGTCGTACTGGCGAAGCGCGTTGAGCGCGGCCGTGGTCAGCTTGCGCGCCGGCACCTGCTTGGACTCCACCAACTCGGTCAGAATCTGCTCGGCAATGAAGATGATGTCTTCGGAGTGCTCGCGCAGCGGCGGAATCGGCACGATCACGCTGGACAAGGCCGTCAGCAACCGGTTGTCGCACTCGGGATCCACCAGCAATTCCTGCAGCGGACGGCTGCAAGAGCACAGCAGCCGCACATTGAAGCGGTCCAGCTTGGACAGCAGGAACAGCAGCCCTTGTTGCACGCGGCGGCCGTACTGGCCGATCTCCGGCAGGAACAACACGCCGTTATTGGCCTTTTGCAGCAGTTCCAGCGGGGCGTCAGCCAGTTGCTCCTGCTTGGCCGGCGTCACCCACGGGGTATTGCCCTGATGGAAGAAGCGCGCTACCAGTTCGAAGCCGGAGCCGGGCTCGCCTGTCAACAACACCGGCGACTTGACCTTGGCCACGCGCTCCAGCTGCCGCTTCAGCTCCTGGATAGGCTCGCTGCGACCCAGCTTGTCCAGGTTCAACGAAGTGTTGGCCTGCATGTCGCCGTACTTCAGCGCTCGCTGCACTGTGGTCAGCAGCTTTTGCAGCGCAATCGGCTTCTCGAGGAAGTCGAAAGCGCCGATGCGAGTCGCCTCCACCGCGGTGTCTATGCTGGCGTGGCCGGACATCATCACCACCGGCATGTTCAGCTGACCGGACTTGGCCCACTCCTTGAGCAAAGTCACGCCGTCGCAATCCGGCATCCAAATGTCCAGCAACACCAACGCTGGACGCGTCTGGTTGCGCAACTGTCTGGCTACCTCGGCGTTTTCCGCCAGCGCGACGGTGTACCCCTCATCCTGCAGTATCTCGGAGAGCAATTCACGGATACCGATCTCGTCGTCAACAATCAAAATATCGCTGCTACGCATTAGGCCTCCAGCAATGGCAGGGAGAGAAGGATGCGCGCGCCGTTGGGTTCGAGATTGCCCACTTTGATCTGCCCGTGGTGGTCTTCAAGAATCTTCTTGACCACCGCCAGGCCAAGACCGGTGCCTTTGGTCTTGCTGGTCACATAGGGTTCGAACACGCGTTGCAGGATCTCCGGAGCGAAGCCCGGACCATTATCCTCCACGCAAACGAGCGCATAGCCTTCTTCTTTTCGGCTGCTAATTTGAATCATCGGGATGTCAACGTCAAGGACCGCATCTTGCGCGTTCTGAATCAGGTTATGTAAAACCTGCCGCAACAATGCCGCATCCGCCATGATCATCAACGGCCTTTCATCAAGCGCCATCTTAACAGCAGAGTTGGATTCGTAAAGAGCCATCACCTCCCGCACCACTTGATTCAGGTCCAATTCGGTCAACTTGGTGCGCGGCGCGCGCGCGTAATCGCGGAACGCGTCCACCATGGCCTTGAGCGCGCCCACCTGCTTGATGATGGTGTCGGTGGAGCGGCGCAGCATGTCGGCGTCGACGCCGGCCAGCTTGTCCTGCAGCTTCATCGCCAGGCGCTCGGCCGACAGCTGTATCGGCGTCAGCGGATTGCGGATCTCGTGCGCCAGCCGTTTGGCCACCTCGCCCCAGGCCGCGTCGCGCTGGGCGCGCGCCAGTTCGGTGATGTCGTCGAACACCACCACGTACCCCACTGCGGACGCTTCCGGCAGATGGGCGCCGCGCACCAGCAAGGTGCGCTCGCCCTGCACCGTCAAATAGTTGAGCTGGGTTTTCCAGTCGCTGTCGCTGTTCTTGGACGCGTACTCCAGCACGCATTCCACCAGCGGCGCCACCGCCGGAATCGACGTGGCCCAGTGCGGGAAATCCTGATCCGACACCTCGGCGAAATCCACGCCCAGAATGCGCGAGGCGCTGGTATTGGCGGCGCGCAGCTGCCAGTCGGCGCCGAAGGCGATCACCCCGGCGCTCAGGTTGGCCAAGATGCTTTCCAGGTAGAGCTTGCTGCTTTCCAGCTCGCTGCGGCTGAGGTCGGCGGCATGGCGCGCGTCCTCTAGCTGTTGCGTCATCCGGTTGAACAAGGTGGTCAGCATGCCCAATTCGTCTCGCCGGTACACCGGGTGGCGCTTGGAGAAGTCGCCCTGCGCCACTGCCCGGGTGCCGGCGGCCAACTCGGACAAGGGTGCGGAAAGTCGCTCGGACAGGAATAAGGCGAAAGCCAGCGCCGCGGTCAGCGCCAACAGCGCGGACAAGGCCAGCGTCAGCATGTAGAAGGTCGTCAGGCCTTCGCGGCCCAACAACAGCTGGCGGTACTCCGCCCGCGCGGTCTCGATCTGCTCCGCGTCCTGGGCGATGCGTCCTGGCGCGGATTGCAGGGCCTGCAACACACGCTGCTGGCTGTCCAGATTGCGGTAAATCAACAGCGACTTCAGCACCAGGCCGCTGCCGCCGTCGTTCTCGTAACTGCCCAGCGTCTGACGCGGTTTGAGCTTGCCTATGCTCTCGCGCGACAGCGGAGGAGGCACTCGCTCGCTGAGCCCGCCGGCGAAGGCCAGCAACTGGCCGCTGCGGCTATAGACAGCAAGTTCGCGCAATCCCAATTGCTCGCGCAAGCGCTCCAACCGCGCCGGCAATAGGCTTTCAGGCAAGGATTCGATATCGTCCTGAACCGAACGCGCGCGGCGGCCTAGATCCTCCTGCACATACTGCAACGAATTGCGCGCCAGGCCCAGGCTGCGCTCCAGCGCCGACTCGACTCGGACGTCGAACCAGCTTTCGATGCTGCGGGTCAGGAACTGGGCGGAAACGGTGAACACCAGAATGCCCGGCACCAAGGCCACCACCGCGAACATCATCACCAGCTTTTGGGTCAGCTTGGCGCCGAACACCCGTTGCCGCACCCGCTGGCGCAACCGCAGCAACTGGCGCGCCACTACGCCCAGCAGCGTGGCGAGCAAGAGGCCGTTCAGGCCGAACACCCACCAGTAGTATTCGTTGAGTTTGGATGCGTTACCGGTGGCCAAGGCCAGCAGATAAAGCAGGATGGCGCCCAGCGTCGCCAGCGCGATCACCGCGTAACGCATCAGCCGCCATCCTTTACGTCCAGCTTGACCCAGTCGGACGACAGCGACCAATCCGCCGAGCCCAGCGCGTTCAGTTGGAATGGTTTGGGAAGCTCGCCGATGTCCAGCAATAGCCGCACCTGGCCGGCAACGCGCCCCGGAGCCCGCGGGTCCAAGGTGCCGGAGTTGAGAACTCGCCAGCCCTGGATCGCGCCCACCGCGCCCAGCGCCTCACGCAGGGAGGGATAGTAATTGGAGAGGCCACCGATGGTGACGCGATAGCGATTGGTCAGCGACTGATAGGACAGCTTGAAGCCGAGTTGGGCGTGCGGATCGAACCACTCGCTGAAGTTCAGATAGTAAGCGGTCAGCCGCGGCTTGGTCAGCTGGAACTCCAGCCGGAACGGCAACACCACGCCCTGCTCCAGCGCATCACTGAGGCTGGGCGTCAGCCGCGTCTGAAAACGGGTGCTGACGGACAGCTGGCCGTCCGTCGTCACCTCGGCTTCAGCGCGACGCGATCCGATGGTCTCCGCCTGCGCCGCCATGGCGAGGCCGGCCAGCAAACACAGCAGCAGGCTAACGTTTTTCAAGCAACGCGTAATAAAAGCCGTCATGACGCTCACAAGGAAGCAACTGCTCCTGTCTCAAGCACGCGGCATCCGCATGGCGTTTCAGAAAGGAGTCTAGCTGTTGCTGATTCTCTTCAGGGAAAATGGAGCACGTAGCGTAAAGCATTTTGCCGCCGGAGGCGAGCAAAGGCCACAGCGCATCGGCCATCGCAGCTTGTTGCACGCCCAGCGCGGCGAAATCGCCCGGGCGGCGCAGCCACTTGATGTCCGGATGACGGCGCACCACGCCGCTGGCGGAGCAAGGCACGTCGGCGAGGATGCGGTCGAAGGGCTGGCCGTCCCACCAGCCGGCCGGCTGGCCGGCGTCGGCCACATACAGCCGCGCGGTGGCGCCGATGCGCTCCAGATTGTCCGCCACACGCTGCAAGCGCTGCTCGTCGATGTCCAGCGCGGTGACTTCGACATTGGCGCTCTCCAGAATATGGCCGGTCTTGCCGCCGGGCGCCGCGCAGGCGTCCAGCACCCGCTGGCCAGCGCTCAGATCCAGCCAATGCGCGGCCTGCTGCGCGCCCCAGTCCTGCACCGACACCTCGCCGTCGGCGAAGCCGGGCAGCTCGCGCACATTGACCGGCCGCGCCAGCTTGATCGAACCGCTGTCCAGCGCCTCCCCGTCCAGTCCCGCGGCCCGCAGCCGCTCCAGATAGGCCGCGGCGTCGCCATGGCGGCGATTGACGCGCAAAGTCATCGGAGGATGGCCGTTGTCGGCATCCAAAATGGCTTGCCAGGCATCGGGATAAGCGCGCTGCAAACCCTTGATCCACCACAACGGGTGGTTGAAGCTGGCTTCGATGTCTCTTTCCGCCGCCCGCTCCAGCGCCGCGCGCTGACGCAGGAAGTTGCGCAGCACGCCGTTGACCAGCCCCTTGAAATTGCCCTTGGCCAGCCGGCTGGCCAGGGTCACCGCCTCGTTCACCACGGCGTACTCAGCGGCGCGGGTATGCAGCAATTGATAGAAAGCCACGATCAACACCCGCTCCAACACCGGCTCAGGCAAGGGCTTGGCCACCAACTGGCGCAAATAAAAACGCAGCCGCGCCAAATGACGCAGGCTGCCATAGGTCAAATCCTGCAAAGCCCCACGCTCGGACGGCGTCAACTCCGGCGCCTTGCGTTGAGCTTCGGCCAGCGCCTCGGTCAGGTTGGTTCCGGATTCGACGCGCAACAGAATATTGGCGGCCAATTGCTGAATATGATGCATGGGTGCTTTCTATCAAACCATAACAAACAGGCCAATGCCGGACGGCATTGGCCTTGCGCGATCCAGACGGCGCGGCGGCCGCCCGACGCTCGTCAATTAATATACGCCGCGCGCCATCGCTTGCAGCCGTTCTATGCGGTCCGCGGTTTGCGGATGGGTGCGGAACAGATCGCCCATTCCGCCGCCGCCGGACAGCGGGTTGATGATCATCATCTGCGCCGTTTCCGGATGCGCCTCGGCGGTGGGCATCACGATGCCCTGGGCGTAGTATTCGATTTTCTGCAAGGCGGAAGCCAAAGCCAGCGGGTCGCCTGAAATCTCGGCGCCGCCGCGGTCGGCTTCAAATTCGCGCGCGCGGGAAATCGCCATCTGTATCAGGCTGGCGGCCAACGGCGCCAACAGGGCGATGGCCAAACGCGGCAACAAACCCACTGGCTGACCGTTCTCATCGCGGCCGCCAAAGAACATGGCGAAGTTGGCCAACGCGGAAATCGCGCCGGCCATGGTGGCGGAAATAGTGGAGATCAAGGTGTCGCGGTGCTGGACGTGGGCCAACTCGTGCGCCATCACCCCGCGCAGCTCGCGATAGTCCAGCATGCGCATGATGCCGCTGGTGGCGGCCACCGCCGCGTGCTCCGGACTGCGGCCGGTGGCGAAGGCGTTGGGCTGCTCTTCATGGATCACATAGACGCGCGGCATAGGCAGGCCGGCGCGCTGCGCCAGTTCCGCCACCATGCCGTAGAATTCCGGCGCGCTCTGGGCGTCCACCTCCTGCGCGTTGTACATGCGCAGCACCATCTGGTCGGAATTCCACCAGGCGAACACATTCATAGCCCCGCCGAACAACAGCGCCAGAATCATGCCGCTCTTGCCGCCTATCATGCCGCCGATCACGGCGAACAAGGCCAGAATCGCCGCCATCAGCAAGGTGGTCTTGAACCAGTTGTCCGTCATCCCCTACCCTTTCATCTCGCTTCAGTCGATCCGATCACACACCCAAACGCGTGCCCGTCAGTTGGCTTCTGCCCGCAACGAAGTCACGCGCGGCCAAGCGCTTGCCGCCAGCCGCCTGCAACACCGTCAGCCGCGCCAGGCCGGAACCGCAGCCCACCAATACGCCGTCCGCATCCGCGGCGATGACCAGGCCGGGCTCGGCTTGGCCGGCTTCCGCGACTGCCATCCACAGTTTCAGCGCCTCGCCGGCCAGCAGCGTATGCGCGCCGGGGGCAGGATTGTAGGCGCGGATGGCCCGAGCGACATCTTCCGCCGGCAGATTCCAGTCCACCAGAGCCTCTGCTTTGCTCAGCTTCTGCGCGTAAGTGACGCCCGCTTCAGGCTGCTTGACCGGCTGAATCGTCTCCAATCCGGCCAGCGTGGACACGATGGCGCGCGCGCCCTCCGCAGCCAGCTTATCGTGCAGCGTGGCGGCGGTCTCGTCGGCGGCGATGGCCACCGGATGGATGGACAGCATGTCGCCGGTGTCCAGACCCACGTCCATTTGCATGATGGTGATGCCGGTTTCGGCGTCGCCCGCCAAGATGGCGCGCTGGATGGGCGCCGCGCCGCGCCAGCGGGGCAGCAGCGAGGCGTGGATGTTCAAACAGCCGCGCGCGGGAATGTCCAACACCGCCTGCGGCAGGATCAACCCGTAAGCGGCCACCACCATCAGTTCGGCGCCGATGTCGCGCAGCATCTGCTGCGCTTCGTCATTGCGCAAGGACGCCGGCTGCTCCACGCGCAGACCGTGCTCCAGCGCGACTTCCTTGACCGGGCTGGGCTTCAATTTCATGCCGCGGCCGGCCGGGCGGTCCGGCTGGGTCAGCACCAGGGCGATTTCATGGCCGGCGGCGATCAACTCGCGCAGCGCGGCGGCGGCAAACTCCGGCGTACCGGCAAAGATCAATTTCATTCAAACCATTCCGGACAGGGCGCCCACGGCACCGCCGTCACATATTCTGTTTTTCACGCTTTTTCAGCTTGCTCTTGATACGGGTCTGCTTCATCTGCGACAGGTATTCGACAAACACCTTGCCGTCCAGATGATCGATCTCGTGCTGGATGCAAATCGCCAGCAGGCCGTCGGCTTCCAGTTCGAACGGTTTGCCGTTGCGGTCCAGCGCGCGCACCTTGACGTGCTCGGCGCGGGTCACTTTGTCGTAAATGCCGGGCACGGACAAACAGCCCTCTTCATACACCGTCTCGCCGTCCTTGCTCAGGATTTCCGGGTTGATGAACACGCGGCGTTCATTTCTTTCCTCGGAAATATCCATCACCACCAAGCGGCGGTGAAAATCGACCTGAGTCGCGGCCAAGCCGATGCCTTTGGCTTCGTACATGGTCTCGAACATATTGTCGATCTGCGTCTGCAAGGCCTCGTCGAAGACCTCCACCGGCTTGGCCACGGTGTGCAGCCGTTCATCCGGGTAATGCAAAATATTCAACAATGCCATCGGATTTAATGACTCCCCATCGTTTCAATCACTCATCAAGTTGTCGTATCGCAATCGGCACGCCGATAATAGACATGTTCGAAACGCGATTCGTTGCATGCGGGCCACCCCCCGCAGGTGTCCGTCCACCTTCATATTGGGGCATTTCCCATGCGTAAAAGCATTATATCCTTCGCCTTGGCCCTCGGGTTCGCCATGCCCGGTTTCGCTGCAGACCTGCAACTGAAAGCGGATGCGCCCAGCCGCTACACCGTGAAGCGCGGCGACACGCTGTGGAGCATTTCCGGGCGCTACCTGAATAGCCCCTGGAAGTGGCCCCGCCTGTGGCGGATGAACCAGGGCGAAATCAAGAATCCGCACTGGATCTACCCGGGCGACGTATTGGCGCTGGACTACGTGGACGGCCAGCCGCGGCTATCGCTGGCGCGCGGCGCTCAGCGCGAAGTCAAGCTGTCGCCGCAAGCCCGCGTCGAGATGCTGGACCAGGCGGTGGCCAGCATTCCCGCCTCGGCGATCGAGCCCTTCCTCAAACGGCCGCTGGTGGTGGACATGGCGCAGTTCCTGCAGTCGCCCAAGCTGATCGCCGGGCCGGAGGAGCATCTCACCGTCGCCACCGGAGACCGCGTCTACGCCACCGGCGTCAACGAGGCCGGCACCTGGCAGGCTTACCGGCTGGGCAAGCCGCTGCTGGACCCGGACACCAAGAAGGTGCTGGGCGTGGAGGCGACTTACAGCGGCGATCTGACCGCGGACAAGCCTCAGGGCGAAGTCCAGACTCTGAAAGTCCGGAGCGTCAGCGAGGAAATCCTGGTGGGCGACCACCTGATGCGCGCGCCGCTGCAAAACTTCAACAACTACGCGCCGCACCCGGCCGACGCCCATCTGAGCGGCAAGGTGGTCTCGGTCTACAACGGCGTGGACGGCGCGGCCCAATACTCTACTATTGTACTCAATCTGGGCCAGTCGCAGGGCGTCGAAAACGGCCATGTGTTCGGCCTGTTCAAAAAAGGACGCCCGCTGGAAATCAAGGACGAACAAGGCAAGCGCACGGTGACGCTGCCGGCGGAACGCGCCGGCAACGCCTTCGTCTACCGCGTGTTCGACAAAGTCTCCTACGCGCTGGTGCTGGACAGCCGCGGGCCGATCTACGTGGGCGACAGCGTGGCCAGCCCCGAGCAGGAATGAAGGCTCCGCCGCACGACTGGCTGCTGCTGGCGCTGACGCCCGGCATCGGCCCGGCCGGCTTTCTCCGGTTGATCGACGCCTTCGGCGGCGCGGACGCCGCTCTAAACGCCAACAGCCGCCAAACGGAGCCCTTGATCGGCAAAGAAGCGGCCGAAGCCCTGCAGCGTCGCGAGGCCGCCGCCTCCGCCGAAGCGGCGCTAGAGTGGGCGCAGACGCCAGGCTGCCAGCTGGTGTCGCTGCTGGACGACGACTACCCGCCGCAACTGGCCGAATCCAACGCGCCGCCGCCGCTGCTGTTTGCCCGCGGGAGGCGCGAACTACTGGCCGAACCCATGCTCGCCATCGTGGGCAGCCGCGCCGCCACGCCTCAGGGCAAGCAGAACGCGGAGAACTTCTCCCGCGACTTGGCCGAACACGGCTATTGCATCGTCAGCGGCCTGGCCAGCGGCATAGACGCCGCGGCTCATCACGGCGCGCTCGGACAAGCGTCCTCCACCGTCGCGGTGGTCGGCACCGGCATAGACCGAGTCTATCCGGCCAGCAACCGCCAGTTGGCGCACCGCATCGCGGAGGAAGGCCTGATTCTGTCCGAGTTCGCGCTGGGCATGGGACCGCTGGCCGCTCATTTTCCGCGTCGCAACCGCATCATCGCCGGCCTCAGCCGCGGCTGCCTGGTGGCGGAGGCCAACACCGGATCCGGCTCGCTGATCACCGCGCGGCTGGCGATGGAGAACAATCGCGAAGTGATGGCCATCCCCGGCTCCATCCACAACCCCCAGTCTCGCGGCTGTCACCGGCTGATCAAGGACGGCGCCAAGCTGGTGGAAACCGTGGACGACGTGCTGGACGAAGTCGGCAGGCTGCAACGCAAACGCCCCCGCGCCAAACCGGCGGCCCCCACCGCGGAATCGCCGCTGCTTGAAGCCATGGGATTTGACCCCATCAGTATGGATGCGCTTTCGACCACGCTCGGGTTGACTGTGGGGGAGCTTTACGCGATGCTGCTCGAACTTGAGCTGGCCGGCCTGGTGGCCAGCCATCCCGGCGGGCTTTTTCAGCGCCTGAACCTGGGCTGAACCGCGCTAACCCGCACTTTAAGAAGATAGATTGATGTTTGACGTACTCGCCTTCCTGTTTGAACAATTCCGCGATCCGGACGCTTTCGGCGACCGCGGCGTGCTGATGCGCCAATTGGAGGCCGCCGGTTTCGAGGACGAGGAGATCAACGACGCGCTGGATTGGCTGGACGGCATCAGCGGCCTGGACGACAGCGTCTACGTCGGCGCCAACGAAGCCAGCGGCATGCGTGTTTACGCCGAAGACGAACTGGAGCACCTACCCGCCGACGTGCGCGGCCTGCTTCAGTTTCTGGAGGACCACGGCGCCTTGACGCCCGCGCAGCGCGAAATGGTCATCGACCGCCTGATGGAACTGCACAGCGACGACATCAACGTCGGCAGCGCCAAGCTGGTGGCCTTGATGGTGTTGTGGGCGCAACAAGCGGAACTGCCCATTCTGCTGGGCGAGGCGTTGTTGGATGCCGTGCATGGCGAACCCACCATGCAATGACTTGTCAGCCTCATGGAGCGGGCTTAACATGCCGCCCTTGGACGCCGCTGCCGGCGTCCAATCCAAGAGCGCTCTTGCGCTCTTGTTTTATTTGACGAATATATTTTCTGTCGGCGCGAAATTTTAGGATGAAGCCCTCATCCCCTTGTCGACGGGAACGCAGCAGCCCACGCACGGGCCAGGCGCCCTTCTGCCGCTCCGCAGAAGCGCCCGGTCTGGACGGACCGGCCGGCACGCCGGCGATTGCACATACGAAAAGATAATATGCCCACCAGTCTCTTGATCGTCGAATCGCCCTCCAAGGCGAAAACGCTAAAGAAATATTTAGGCTCGGACTTTGAAGTCCTGGCCTCCTACGGCCATGTCCGCGATCTGGTGCCCAAGAATGGCGCAGTGGACCCTGAAAAAGGGTTCGCCATGAAATACCAGCTGATCGCGCGCAACAGCAAGCACGTCGACGCCATCGTCAAAGCGGTGGGCGACGCCCAGCACATCTACCTGGCAACTGACCCGGACCGCGAAGGCGAGGCCATTTCCTGGCATCTGGTGCAGATCCTCAACGGCAAGAAGCTGCTGAAAAACAAGACCGCTCAGCGCGTGGTGTTCCACGAAATCACCAAGAACGCGGTGCTGGAAGCGATCCAGAACCCGCGCGAGATCGCGCAAAACCTGGTGGACGCGCAGCAGACCCGCCGCGCGCTTGACTATCTGGTGGGCTTCAACCTGTCGCCGCTGCTGTGGAAGAAAATCCGCCGCGGCCTGTCCGCCGGCCGGGTGCAGAGCCCGGCTTTGCGGCTGATCTGCGAGCGCGAGAACGAGATCCGCGCCTTCGTCGAGCAGGAATACTGGTCGGTGCATCTGGACAGCCACAAGGGCCGCACCAAGTTCGGCGCCAAGCTGACCACGATGGCCGGCAAGAAGCTGGAACAGTTCGACATCCCCAATGAAGCCGAACAGGCCAGCATCCTGACGAGGCTGGAAGGCCACCCGGCGGTGGTCAGCAGCATCGAGAAGAAAAAGAAATCGCGCAGCCCGGCCGCGCCGTTCACCACCTCCACGCTGCAACAGGAAGCCGTGCGCAAGCTGGGGATGACCACCGACCGCACCATGCGCACCGCGCAACAGCTGTACGAGGGCATTGATATCGGCCAGGGCACCGTCGGCCTGATCACCTATATGCGTACCGACTCGGTGGCGCTGGCGAACGAGGCGGTGGAGGAAATCCGCGGCTATATCGGCCTTAAATTCGACGGAGATTATCTGCCGAAGAACCCTGTGGCCTACAAGAACAAGTCCAAGAACGCCCAGGAGGCGCACGAGGCGATCCGCCCCACGTCCATTCTGCGCACCCCTGACATGGTCAAGCCCTTCCTGACCTCGGACCAGTTCAAGCTCTACGACATGGTCTGGAAGCGGACGCTGGCCTGCCAGATGGCCCCGGCCAAGTTCGACACCACCAGCATCGACATCGCCGTCGGCGAAGGCGTGTTCCGCGCCACCGGCCAGGTGCAGACCTTCGCCGGCTTCCTCGCCGTGTATGAAGAAGACGTCGACGACGCCGAGGACGAGGACAACGCCAAGCTGCCGCTGCTGGAAGAGGGCGAGACCCTGCCGGTGGACAAGCTCTACGGCACCCAGCACTTCACCCAGCCGCCGCCGCGTTACTCGGAAGCCTCGCTGGTGAAGGCTTTGGAAGAATTCGGCATCGGCCGTCCGTCCACCTACGCCAGCATCATCTCGACGCTGAAAGACCGCGAATACGTGGTGCTGGACAAGAAGCGCTTCCAGCCCACCGATACCGGCGACATCGTCAATAAATTCCTGACCGAACACTTCGCGCAATACGTGGACTACAACTTCACCGCCAAGCTGGAAAACCAGCTGGATGAAGTGGCCAATGGCCAACGCGAGTGGGTCCCGGTGATGGACAGCTTCTGGAAAAACTTCTCCAAGCAGATCGCCGAGAAGGAAAGCATTTCCCGCGCCGAAGTCACTACCGAGAGCCTGGACGAAGCCTGTCCAAAATGCAGCAAGCCGCTGTCCATCAAGTTCGGCAAACGCGGCCGCTTCATCGCCTGCACCGGCTATCCGGACTGCGATTACACCCGCAATATGGGTGAAACCGCCGAGCAGGCTGCGGAGGAAGCGGAAGCGCCGACGGTGATCGAGGGCCGCAGCTGCCCGGAATGCGGCGGCGAACTGCACATCAAGAAGGGCCGCTACGGCAAGTTCATCGGCTGCGCCAACTATCCGAAGTGCAAGCACATCGAACCGCTGGAAAAGCCTCGCGAAACCGGCGTGGAGTGCCCGGAATGCAAGGCTGGCCAGCTGATCGAACGCAAGAGCCGCTACGGCAAGCTCTTCTACAGCTGCAATACCTATCCCAAGTGCAAATACGCCACCTGGAACCCGCCGGTGGCCGAGCCCTGCCCGAAATGCAATTGGCCCATCCTGACCATCAAGACCACCAAGCGCCGCGGCACTGAAAAAGTCTGCCCGCAGAAGGAATGCGGCTATAGCGAGGTGATCGCGCCGCCGGAAGGCAAGGAAGCCGAACCGGGCTAACACGGCCCGCGCTTGCGACAACAGCCCTGCACGGTTTTCCGTGCAGGGCTGTTGTTTATTGCGCGAGTCTAGTCTCCTGCGCCGACAAACGTGAAGTAGCCCACCGGCAACTGCAGGCTCTGCAAGGTCGGCACCGCCTCCAAGGCCCCCAACATCGCTGCCGCCCGCAGATAATGGGGACTCGAATGCGGCACGCACCAATGCATGCAAATCTGCACCGCAGCGCTGCTGGGCAATGGCTTGCCATCCGGCCCCTCCAACTGCACCTTGATATGACCGGCGTAGTGCGGCGGCAACTGAACCGCAATATTGAGCTCCTGGCTGCTTCTCAGCACTTTCACTCGTCGGGTGTCAAAAGAAGCCACAGGATCGTCGGAATACATCCGCAAGGTGGAGCCTTCCGGCACCCGGCGACACCTCATGCTGAAGCTGAACTGCTCAGGCGTGGAATCCTGGTTATGGAACGTCAGGGATTCCTCCCCCCCGCTCTTGGATACAGGTGTCACATTACGCCATGCCCCGGCGCCGTTATAAAGAATCCATTGCACGGAATTCCAGTTGCCCTCAGAAAATTGCAAGGGATTATTTTCAGTGAAAAAGGGGTAGCTGACGGTAGCAATCAGGCAAATATGCTGCGTAGACTTCAAATCCAGCATGAAGGCTTCAGAGGCGCCGCGCTCGCCCACAGTCAGAATCGCATTCCGACCATCCCGGTTCAACACCTTGCCATCCTTGTTTTTGCCGCTCACGGTCAAACACTGTATCCAAGACGACGGCGGCTGGTTGAAGCCGCCATTGGCGTAGTACATCCTCACCTTGGAGTCATTGATCTTGCCGAAGAATGACTTATTCTGGCACCGCGTGTAGATATAGTTCTTCCCAACCTTGGGCACTTTCCAGAATTCAGTATTCCAATTATCAATCAACTTGGCCGGCGGTAGCTCCACGTCCTGATTACAAATAATATCAGGGGAGTCGGTATAAGCCCCTATGGTTGGGATCACCCCGTTATCGCCAAAGTTCTTACGGCATAAAACACCTCGCCACTGTTGCATCGCCTTATTGGCGTACTGGGTGGACGAAGTCAGGGCAATAGACAAAGCCTGGGTCATATGCTGAGCAAGGATGGCCGGTTTCTCGCGGTCGGTTTCCCAGTAAGCATCACAGTAAACACCGCTGAAGACGTTTGCCATATCCTGAAATCCTAGGCTTGCCGGCAGCGCATCATAGATATGATCCATCGCCTGAACATCATTGACGCCATTCAAGCGATAGTTGATTGCCGCCTGCCACAGCCCGTCGATATCACCGATATTGGGGGGAGAAACTATTGCCTCGTTTACTTTATCGTTCATGAGTTAAACTCCTATTCACACGGATTTAAGAGAAAACACTCACCCGATAACAGGCATGGCACGCGGGCAAAGTAGATTCACCACGCCAGCCAGCCGCGGCATCCTTGACCTCGCTTTTGTATGGCATAAGCATATACCTTACGCCACATATCACCAGCAAGAATTGACTGCGCTTAGATCAAACTGACCGAACGATCAGGAAAGACATTAGGGAAACGCAGAAGCGCCAGGCACGCAGCAGACGCCACCAAACCGGGATTGACTCAGTGGATAGGGAGATCACTAGTCTGACGCGCAGCCTCGGCTTCGCGAATTTCCCTGCCCAGAAAGTAATTGAGCGCGGTGCGCAGCACCGCGATAGCACCCAGCTTGCCGATCTGGTCCCAACTGGGCGCCACCGCTGTAGACAGAATATCC
Source organism: Chromobacterium sp. IRSSSOUMB001 (assembly GCF_023507765.1). Classification (NCBI taxonomy): domain Bacteria; kingdom Pseudomonadati; phylum Pseudomonadota; class Betaproteobacteria; order Neisseriales; family Chromobacteriaceae; genus Chromobacterium; species Chromobacterium sp. IRSSSOUMB001. The sequence continues at coordinate 181,293 of NZ_JALCYU010000006.1, read as the reverse complement.
GCCGCCAGTTGCAACTCCAGCGCCAGCGCCAGGAAGCGGGCGAAGCTAAGCCGCACCTGGTTGTAATCGTCATGGTTGGCGCTGAGGCAGCGGCGAACATAGCGAACGCCCAGGGCCAGGATGCCTACGCCTATCACCAGCGCGCCCAGCGCCTCCACGCCCAGCTTGAGCCAGAGCACGATGTTCAACACCCACTCCTCGACTCCGGACTCTACTGGCGACATCATCATGACGGCTTCCTCTTGTTTCAGGCAGCCGTCACCTTACCCGCTTCAGCCAAACAACACCAGACACCACACCGCGGTCAGATTGATCAGGCCCAGCAACTGGGCGGCGCTGCCCATGTCCTTGGCGCGCTTGGCTAGCGGGTGTCTCTCCAGCGAGGTATGGTCCACCGCCGCCTCGATCGCGGAATTCAGCAATTCGATGATCAGGGTCGCCAGCGAGCTGGCCACCAGCAAGGCACGCTCCAGCGGCTGAGCGTGGATGACGAAGGCCAGCGGGATCAGCACCGCCGCCAGCAACACCAGTTGGCGGAAGGCGTCCTCATGCCGGAATGCCGCCTTGAGGCCGTCCAGCGAATAGCCGAAAGCGTTGATCAGGCGGGTAATCCCGGTTTTGCCTTTGAATGGACTTTCTTTCATGGGGGAGTCCGTAAGATTGGCGCGGCGGCCGGCGCCTCAGCATGCCAGCCCAAGATGACGCCAATAAAAAACAAAACGGCCGGCAACGCGGCCGGCCGTGACGAAATGGAGAAACAGCGGCGTCAGTGCGGCTGGCAGCGCCGCTCCAGCGCGTCGATGTATAGACCGGCGACGTTGATCTCGGTCTGGTCCATGATTTCGCGGAAGCAGGTCGGGCTGGTAACGTTAACCTCGGTCAGATAATTGCCGATCACGTCCAGGCCCGCCAGCAGGATGCCGCGCTTCTTCAACTCCGGCCCCACCGTCTCGGCGATTTCGCGATCGCGCTCGGTCAGCGGCCGCGCCTCGCCGCGACCGCCTGCGGCCAGATTGCCGCGCGTCTCGCCCGCCGCCGGAATGCGCGCCAGGCACCAGTCCACCGCCACCCCGTCTATCACCAGAATGCGTTTGTCGCCGTCGCGGATTTCCGGAATGTAGCGCTGCGCCATCACCGTTCGCTTGCCGCGCAGAGTGATGGTTTCGATAATCACCGACAGGTTGGCGTCGTCCGGACGCACCCGGAAGATGCTGTCCCCGCCCATGCTGTCCAGCGGCTTCAGGATCACGTCCTGATGCTGATTGACGAAGGCGCGCAAGCGATGCGATTCGCCGGTGATCAGCGTGGGCGCGGTCAACTCCGGAAACTGCAAGATAGCCAGCTTCTCGTTGAAATCGCGCAGGGCCTGACCGCTGGTGAACACCTTGGCCCCCTGCGCCTCCGCCAGCGTGAACAGCTGCGAGGCGTACAGGTATTCCATGTCGAACGGCGGATCCTTGCGCATCACGGTTGCGCTGAAAGACTGCAAAGGCTGGCGATGCACCTCGCCCAGCTTGAACCAGGCCGGGTGCTCGCCCTCGTACTGGCCAGTCAGGCTTAGATCGCGCGCGTCCACCAACACGCGCCCGCCCTCCACCGACAGTTGATGAGCCTGAGCGAAGCTCAAGGCGTGGCCGCGCGCGGCGGCCTCCTGCATCATCGCAAAGGTGGTGTCCTTGTAAAGCTTGAAGTGATCCAGGGGATCGGCAATGAACAGGATGCGCATGTTTATTGGTCCTCGCTAGGCTTGGCGACGTCGCGCAACATGCGCTCCATGTCGCCGCGCGCTTTTTGCATCATCTCGTCGGCCTGGGCGGCAACGGAAAGAAAGGTTTCTTCGCTGGCCCCATTATAGGAACAGCCCAGATAGCGCAGCGGCTCGCCCTGCGGCGCGCCCAGCAGCGCCGCCAGAGGATTGGCCGGCATCTCGTAGGCGGACAACATCGGGCCGTCATTACCGACAAAGCGGTAATGCTGCTCCGCCGCCTTGATCGGCGCCCGCTTGAGCCGCAACCGCGACGCGGCCTCGGCCATCGTCCAGCCAGACGGCAGCGGCACCGACACGTACTCCTTGTGCAGCGCCAGCCGCGTCGTCTCCGCGCCGAACACCCGGATCGGCCGCTTCAGATCGTAGGCGTAAACCCCCAGGGTGCTGGCCCGCTCGTTCTTGCGTATCCAGTCCGGCCCCTTGTCGAACACCACGTCCAGCAAGGCCGGTTGCAGCGCCTGGTAGCGCTCGAAGGATGCGCACTGCACCAGTTCCTCCAGCGCCTGCGGCGTCAAGGCTTCGTCGGCGAGCGCGGGGGCCGTAGCCGCCAGCAGCGCCATGCTCAGCCAGGCTTTCATTCCTCGGCGTCCGGATCGGTGGCTTCCAGCTCCAGCGAGGCAGCCAGCAGCGCCAGCCGCGAAATCACGCCGTAGGAGTAGAAACGGTTGGGCGCGCAGTCCGGCGTGCCCTGCTTGTCCGGCAGGCAGGCGGTTTCGAACGACAGCGGCACGAAATGCATGCCGGGCGCGTTCAGGTTTTCGTCGATGCCGCGGCCGGTGTGCACACGGTAGAAGCCGCCGGTCACATAGCGGTCCATCATGTAGACCACCGGCTCAGCCACCGCGTCCTCCACCGTCTCGAAGGTGTACACACCCTCTTGCACGATGACCTCGGACACCTCCAGGCCCTCCTTGACCACCGACATCTTGTTGCGCGCCTTGCGGTTCAGGCCCAGCACTTCGTCCGGGCTCTTCACGCTCATCACGCCCATGCCGTAGGTACCGGCGTCGGCCTTGACGATGACGAAGGGATCGTTGTCTATGCCGTACTCGCGGTATTTGACGCGGATCTTGTCCAGCATCCGCGACACCTCGTCCGCCAATTGCTCTTCGCCGGTGCGGGCGTGGAAGTCCAGGCCGCTACAGCTGGCGAAATACGGGTTGATGGTCCAGGGGTCGATGGAGATCAAGCGGGCGAAGTCCTCGCACACCTTGTCGTAGGCGGCGAAGTGATTGCTCTTGCGGCGCACCGCCCAGCCGGCGTGCAGCGGCGGCAGCAGGTTCTGCTCCAGGCCCTTGAGCAGGTCGGGGATGCCGCCGGACAAGTCGTTGTTGAGCAAAACCACGCAGGGGTTGAAGCCGTCCGCCAGCACCAGGCGGTTGCCACGGCGTTCGGTGGGCTCCAGCCGCACGGTGTCCCCGTTGGCTGACTGCAGCTCGGTCGGTTCGGTGATTTCCGGGTTCAGCGAACCCAGGCGCACCTTGAGGCCGGCCTGTTCGAAAATATGCACCAGCGCGGCGATGTTCTGCAGATAGAAGGTGTTGCGGGTGTGGTTTTCCGGGATCAGCAGCACGCTGCGCGCTTCCGGACACACTTTTTCCACCGCGCTTTGCGCGGCGTGCACCGCCAGCGGCAGAAAATCGCGGTTCAAGTTATTGTGGCCGCCGGGAAACAGGTTCATGTCCACCGGCGCCAGCTTGAAACCGCTGTTGCGCAGGTCCACCGAGCCATAGAACGGCGCCGCGTGGTTATGCCATTGACTGCGGAACCAGTGTTCGATCTGAGGCTGGGCAGTCAGGATGCGGCTTTCCAGCTCGTAAAGCGGGCCGGTCAGTGCGGTTGCCAGATGCGGAACGGGCGGCATGGAATCCCCTTGGGTTTTCGAATTGAATTCGCTAATGGTGGGGGTGGCGCGGGATGAATTCAAGACTTGTTGTGTTGGGACCGTCAAAAAGCAAAGGACGCTTGCGCGTCCTTGTCGGTTTGGCCCACCGGCCGCCTCGTCACAATGGCCAGGGTTCGCCGTAAGCCTGCTGATACAAGTCCTTCAGCGACTCCCAGTCGAAGAAGTGATTCTGACAACCCGGAGTGGTGACCTTGATCGCGCCGATCACATTGGCCAGCCGGCCGGTAATCTTCCAGTCCAGGCCTCGGCTGATGCCGTAGAGCAGGCCGGCGCGGAAGGCGTCGCCGCAGCCCATCGGATCCACCGGCTTGATCGGCATCTGCACGCGCGGGATCAGGTGCACAGTGTCGCCGACGTAGATTTCAGCGCCCTTGGAGCCGCGGGTGACAATCAACGCGTCTACCTTCTTGCGCAGATCCTCCACCGACAATCCGGCGCGTTCGCGCATCAGTTCGCTCTCGTAATCGTTGATGGCCACATAGCTGGCCAGCTCTACAATCTCGTGGATCTCGTCGCGCGACAGCAGCGGCAGCTCCTGACCCGGATCGAAGATGAAGGGAATGCCGGCCGCGGCCAGCTCCTTGGAATGCTGCAGGAAGGCGCGATAGCCTCCAGGCGACAGAATCGCCAGCTCGATCGGGTCCGGGATATCCGATACGTGGTTTTCGATGGCAAAATCCATGGCGCCGGGATGGAAGGCCATCAACTGATTGCCATCCTTGTCGGCGATGCCGAAGCACTGCGAGGTATACTGCTTGCGGATCAAGCGAATGAAGCGGTCGTCCACGCCAGCGCGTTTCAGATGTTGGCGATACGGCTCGAAATCCTCACCCACCACGCCCATGACGATGGGGGTTTCGCCCAACAGACACAGGCTGTAAGCGATATTGCCGGCCATGCCGCCAAATTCGCGGCGCATGGTCGGGGCCAGGAAAGTCGTGGAAATTTTGTGCAGCTGATCCGGCAGGATCTGGCTATCAAAACGGCCATGAAACGAGAACAGGGTATCGTATGCGAGGGCCCCGCAGACGAGGATAGACATGCCCACTCCGCAAAAAGGTCAATCGACCATTTTAACATGAAACATTTGTTTGGTTCACATCGAGAACTTTGACCTTGTCGGATATCCAATACACTTCAAACACCTACCGGAAGCTCAACACAATGCTGAAACGACTGCTCGCCCCCGCGCTGATCGCGCTGCTGCCGCTATCCGCCATGGCCGCGCCCACGCTGGAACAAACCAACTTCACCAAGCTACAAGGCGGCAACGCCACCATCGCCTCCTATAAGGGCAAGGTCACGGTGCTGAACTTCTGGGCCACTTGGTGCGGGCCTTGCCGCGAAGAAATGCCGATGCTGAACCGCCTGCGCGCCAAACTGGCGCCCAAAGGCGTGGAAGTGGTGGGCGTGGCGCTGGACAACAAAGAAGAAGTCAGCGCCTTCGTCAACCAGTTGAAGATAGGCTACCCAATCCTGCTGGGCGACAGCGACACCCTGAACCTGATGCGCAGCCTGGGCAACGCCACCGGCGGCCTGCCCTACACCCTGATCCTGGACCGCAAGGGCAAGATCGCCGCCAAGCTCACCGGCTTGCTGGACGAGAAAAAACTGGAAGCGGCGATCAAAACCCAGTTGTAAATCAGCCGGCGGCGGCCTCTGGCGTCAACCGCCGCCAATCACGCCTCAACGGCCGGCTCTACGCCGGCTCACTTCCGCTGCCAGCTCCCCCGCTTCCGCCGTCAATTGCCGCTCCACGCGCCAATAGCGCCGGCAATCCGGCGTGCGTCCCAGCAAGCCCTGCTCCACCAGCTCGCGCCGCAACAGCACATGATCGCCAAAGACTTCGCCCGCGCGGATCAAGGCGTTTACCTCCGGCTCGGACCATTGTCCGCCCTGCGGCAAACCGGCCCACAACGCCCATAGGCAGAGACGCTGCTCGCTGAACTTCTTCGGCCAGCGCGTCAAGCGCCCCTCGGCGTCGTAATGACGCAACAGCCGCGTCGTCTCCGCGGACAAAGCTGCTGGCGGAGCCGGACGTTCGCATTCCGCGCGCCAGTGCTGGAAGTTCTGAAACCCGGCGGAACGCGCCAGCATATTGAGAATGTGCACATGGCTGGGCGGAGCGCTTTCCTGCGCCCATTGCTGCTTGAGCGAACGCGCCAGCGCGGAGATATCACTGCAATAAAAGGGATAAAGCGTACGAGACATGGTTCGAATCCTGTCGTCGTGCCAAGGTCGGAATGGACTGCCGCGGTCGCCTTTACGGCCTGGCACGGGTTCGAGCCAAGCGAGATGAGTCTAGCCAAGACAGGTTTAGCGTGGTGAGGGCACCGGCGACGCCTGGGTGAACTGTTGACCCGCGACGATGCTAACACCGCGCCGTCGGCTTGCAAAGCGCATGAACATGAAAAAAGCCGACGCCCTCGCGTCGGCTTTATACGCTCTTGCTACTGGATCACTCCAAACGGCCGTGGCACTGCTTGTACTTCTTGCCGCTGCCGCAAGGGCAGGCGTCGTTGCGGCCAATGCGCAGGCCCTGCGCGGCCAGCGCGTCCGGAGACAGCGGATTCTCTTCGTCATCGCCCAGGGCAGAACCCGGCGCGGCGTGCTGCATTTCATACTCGCCCACCTGGTGCGGCTCCACCGCGTCCACGTCTTCCTGGCTGCGGATTTGCACCGTCATCAGCACATTGACCACGCTGCGCTTGATGCGCTCCAGCATGTCGGCGAACAGTTCGAAGGCTTCGCGCTTGTATTCCTGCTTCGGGTTCTTCTGCGCGTAACCGCGCAGATGAATGCCCTGGCGCAGATGATCCATCGCCGCCAAGTGTTCGCGCCAGTGATTGTCCAGCATCTGCAGCACCAGGCTACGCTCGAACTGGCGCATCACGCCGTCGCCGGCCAGTTCCACCTTGGCCTGATAGGTCTCGGCGGCTTGCTCGATGATGCGTTCGCGGATGCTTTCGATGTCCAGCGCCGGCTCGGCCTTCAGCCACTCGCTGACCTTGATCGGCAGCAGGAATTCGGCTTCCAGCGTTTTTTCCAGGCCGGTCAGGTCCCATTGCTCTTCCATGGATTCCGGCGGCAGGTGTTGGTCCACCAGGTCGGACAACACGCCTTCGCGCATATTGACCACCACGTCGGACACATCGCTTTCCACCAGGATTTCATTGCGCTGCTGGTAGATCACTTTGCGCTGGTCGTTGGCGACGTCGTCGTACTCCAGCAATTGCTTGCGGATGTCGAAGTTGCGGCCTTCCACCTTGCGCTGGGCGTTCTCGATGGAGCGGGACACCCAGGGGTGCTCGATCGCCTCGCCTTCCGGCATTTTCAGGCGGTCCATGATCGCGGCGACGCGGTCGGAAGCGAAGATACGCAGCAGCGGGTCTTCCAGGCACAGGTAGAAACGGGAAGAGCCCGGGTCGCCCTGACGGCCGGAACGGCCGCGCAGCTGATTGTCGATGCGGCGCGACTCATGGCGCTCGGTGCCCACGATGTGCAGGCCGCCGGCGGCCAACACCTGATCATGGACCACTTTCCAATCGGCGCGGATCTTGTCGATGCGCGCGCGCTTTTCCTCTGCGGACAGGCTGTCGTCGGACTCGATGCCCTTGATCTCCGGCTCCGGATTGCCGCCCAGCACGATGTCGGTGCCGCGGCCGGCCATATTGGTAGCCACGGTGATCACGCCGGGGCGGCCGGCCTGCACCACGATGTCGGCTTCGCGCGCGTGTTCCTTGGCGTTCAGCACATTGTGCGGCAGCTTGGCTTTTTGCAGCAGATCAGCGATCAGCTCGGAGTTTTCGATGCTGGTGGTGCCCACCAACACCGGCTGGCCGCGCTCGTGGCAGTCTTTGATGTCTGCCAGGATGGCGTCGTACTTTTCCTTGGCGGAACGGTAGACCTTGTCCTGCGCGTCCTTGCGTATCATCGGCCGGTTGGTCGGGATCACCACGGTTTCCAGGCCGTAAATGCTCTGGAATTCGTAAGCTTCGGTGTCGGCGGTACCGGTCATGCCGGCCAGCTTGCCGTACAAGCGGAAGTAGTTCTGGAAGGTGATCGAAGCCAGCGTCTGGTTTTCGCGGTTGATCTCCACGCCTTCCTTGGCTTCCACCGCCTGGTGCAGGCCTTCGGACCAGCGGCGGCCGGACATCAGGCGGCCGGTGAATTCGTCCACGATCACCACTTCGCCGTCCTGCACCACGTAGTGCTGGTCCTTGTGGAACAGCGAATGGGCGCGCAGGGCGGCCATCAGATGGTGCATCAGCGTGATGTTGGTGGCGGAATAGAGGCTGTCGCCTTCCTTCAGCAGGCCCAAGCGGGTCAGGATTTCTTCGCTGTGCTCGTGACCGGCTTCGGACATCATCACCGAGTTGGCCTTTTCGTCCACCCAGTAATCGCCCTCGCCCTCTTCGGTTTCCTGACGCTTCAGCATCGGCGGCACCGCGTTCATGCGCTGGTACATGTCGATATTGTCGTCTGCCGGGCCGGAGATGATCAGCGGGGTGCGCGCTTCGTCGATCAGGATGGAGTCCACCTCGTCGATCACCGCGTAGGCCAGCTTGCGCTGCACCTTCTCTTCCACGCTGAACACCATATTGTCGCGCAGATAGTCAAAGCCGAATTCGTTGTTGGTGCCGTAAGTGATGTCGCAAGCGTAGGCTTGCTGCTTCTCGTCGTGCGGCATCTGGGACAGGTTGACGCCGACGGAGAGGCCCAGGAAGTTGTACAACTTGGCCATGATGCCGGCGTCGCGGCTGGCCAGGTAGTCGTTGACGGTGACGACGTGCACGCCGTCGCCGGTCAGCGCGTTCAGGTAGGACGGCAGCGTGGCCACCAGAGTCTTGCCCTCGCCGGTGCGCATCTCGGCGATCTTGCCGTAGTGCAGCACCATGCCGCCGATCAGCTGCACGTCGAAGTGGCGCATGCCCAGCACGCGACGCGAGGCCTCGCGGCACACCGCAAAGGCTTCCGGCAACAAGTCGTCCACCGTCTCGCCTTTGGCCAGGCGCTGCTTGAACTCATCGGTTTTGGCCGCCAACGCCTCATCGGACAACGCTTTCAAGCCCTCTTCCAGAGCGTTGACGCGCACCACCGTCTGGTGGAATTGCTTCAGAAGCCGGTCATTGCGGCTGCCGAATACTTTTTTAAGCAAAGAAGAAATCATGTAATCGAATTCCAGAGACCAGCGGGCTGTTTAGGTAAGGTGTCCGCAAAAATGCTTGAAAGTGTAGCACATTAGCCGCCTTATTTTATGGGGGCGCGCTTGCGCTGTATCAAGGGGGCAAGCGCCTGCGCGCGGTCTTTATTTTCGTATCCGCCCCACCGCAGCGTGAAAACCGCCCGTCGCGGCGAGGCCTCGTCCGCAAGCGCTCGGCCATGGCGCCGCGCTTGCGGGCGGAACCCGCCCCAACTCAAACAAGTGTTGGTTTTAATCCACGTTTTCCGAGCGAATTCGAGCAAACACTCAATTAAATTGACACTGGCTGTCATGCCACTTTAATAATCCCCTCCAACAATAGCGCCTTTCCAACAAGGGCCGTCCACGGCCCGATTCAAGCACAAGCACGCATAGACAATAGAGGGGAGACATCGATGGACCGCAGACAGTTTCTGAAGTGGAGCGGCTTCTTGACCGCTTCCGTCGCCGCCGGCGGCTTGACCGCGTGCGGCGGCGGAGGCGCCGGCAGCCTGCCAGGCGGCGCCGGCTCGGCGCTAGGCATCAACGGCAGCGGCTTTGGCCAGGGCGTAGCCTCCGGCGACCCCAAACCGGACAGCATCGTTCTGTGGACCCGGGCAGACGGCGGCGACGGCCTCCAAAACGTCAAGGTCACATTGCAGTTGTCCGACCGCGCGGATTTCTCCGCCCTGCTGGTGAACGTGGCACTCAGCGCCCAGCCGGACTGGGACTACACAATCCGCCACAAAGTCACCGGCCTTAACAGCGCCGCCACCTACTACTATCGCTTCCTCACCGGCCAGGCGGTCAGCATGACCGGCCGCACCAAGACCGCGCCGGCCGCCGGCGCGCCGCTGTCGCAGCTCAAATTCGCCTTCATTTCCTGTCAGGACTGGAGCGTCAACCACTGGGGCGCTTTTGACGAGCTCGCTAATCAGGACCTGGACTTCATCGTCCATCTGGGCGACTACATCTACGAAACTGTCGGCGCCGGCTTCCAGAGCGGCGGCAACGAAACCCGCCATCCGGCGCTGAGCCTGCCCAACGGTACCCAGCGCGCCGACGGCGCCCGCTACGCCACCACGCTGGCGGACTACCGCTCGCTGTACAAGTCCTACCGCAACGACGCCCGCTTGCAGAAACTGCACGCCAGCTTCCCGATGATTGCGATCTGGGACGACCACGAGTTTTCCGACGACTGCTGGCAAGACCGCCAGGAGTACACCGCCACCGACGATAGTTCGCCGCAAACCGCGCGCCGCCGCAGCGCCAGCCAGGCCTGGTTCGAGAATATGCCGGCCGACGTGCAGTTGGACCTGAACAACCCCTCGTTCCAAAACATCCAGATCTACCGCAGCTTTACGTTCGGCGACCTCGCCACCTTGGTGATGACCGACGAGCGCTTGTACCGCAGCGACCACATCATTCCGGAAACCCAGGCCGGCAGCGAGATAGGCAGCCGCTACTTCGTGCAGAAAAACACCCTGGCCCAGGTGGAGGCCAGCAAGATGGCCTCCACTGGCGGCAATCTGCTCAATGTCTCCATCCTGGGTGAAACCCAGCGCGCCTGGTGGCAGAACCAGATGAAGTCCGCCTCCACCACGTGGAAGCTTTGGGGCAATGAGGTCTCGCTGCTGCGCATGGGTTTCGACGGCACCATCGCGGTGGCCTCGCTGCTGACCCAGGGCCTGGCGCCGCAACTGGCCGGCCTGGGCCTGACGCTGACCCAGCCGCAGATCGCCCAGTTGCAAGGCGCGCTCTATCTGGACCTGGCCGCCGCCAACACCAGCGGCTCCACACCCGTCGTCAGTTATACCAACACCCAGCCGCTGTTGAGCACCCTCAGCGGCGGCGCGATCTCCGCTGGCATGTTCAACACCGCCATCAAGCCCGGCCTGGACGCCAGCCTGCCCCCGTCGATGTTCTTCGACAAATTCATCCTCAACGCCGACCAGTGGGACGGCTACAATGCCGAGCGCAAAGCGCTGATGACCTATCTGAAAGCTCAAGGCATCGCCAATGTGGTGGCGCTCACCGGCGACATCCACGCCTTCTTCGCCGGCCCGGTAATGGATGACTACGACGCCGCCAGCCCCAGCCCGGTGATGGTGGATCTGGTCACCGCCGGCGTTTCCAGCAACTCGCTGTTCAGTTATTTCAAGAACGTGGTGGACACCGTGCCGGCCTTCTCCAAAGCCAAACCGCTGATCTACACCACGGTCAGCGGCCAGGTGGTCAACACCTTCACCAGCACCTTGCAAAACTTCAACAGCTGGCTCAAATACGTGGACAGCGACGCTCAGGGTTACGCGCTAGTGACGCTGACGCCGGCCAAACTCAGCTGCGCCTTCCACAAAGTGGGCACGCTGAGCGGCGGCTCGGCGCCCAACCCGGCCACAGCCAGCGTCAAAACCGTGGAGGTGGCGGTCGGCAGCCCCTCCGTCAACGTGTTGTAAGCATCGGCGCGTCCACCCGCACGGAACGCCCGGCGCGGGTGGCGAAACGCCACTCAGTTTCAAACCGTACAATCCGTCACAAAACCCCAACAAATCTGCGACGCCGGTAACATTCCCATCCACGCAACTCTGCTAGTATCCAGCGCCTACGCCACGCGCATTTCCCTGCCACCAATCCGCCCTCGCGACAGCCTCGCCAGCCGTGATGCTGACCTATGCTGTGAAGGCAGCCGGGCCGATCCCGGCCGCGCGTCGCGCCGCAATGCCAGATCGTCGGGCCGGCTTTCCGCCGCAACTCCGCCCGGACAAAACAGACAACAAACCGCCGGCATCGGCGGCGCTAAATCGGAGAGGCCAGATGACTACCGTTGTCCGCCATTTCATGCCCGCCACGGCCAAACGGTTGATTCCCAACCGCTGGGATCTGATCGCGTTTCCGCTCCTGCTCGGTTTCCTGCTGATGGCCACCACCGGCATCCGCGAAACCTGGGCGCCGCTGACCGCGCTGCAAACCGTGCCCATCACGCTGGACCCGGCCAACCTGCCGGAATACGCGCTGCGCACCACGCTGCGCATGCTGGCCGCCATGGCCGCCGCACTGGTCTTCACGCTGATCTACGGCACGCTGGCGGCCAAGAGCCGCCGAGCCGGCCTGCTGCTGGTGCCCATGCTGGACATCCTTCAATCAGTGCCGGTGCTGGGCTATATCTCCTTCACCGTCACCTTCTTCCTGGCGCTGTTTCCCGGCCGGGTGCTGGGCGCGGAGTTCGCCGCCATCTTCGCCATCTTCACCAGCCAGGCCTGGAACATGACCTTCAGCTTCTACCAATCGCTGCGCACCGTGCCGCGCGATCTGGAAGAAGTCTCGCTCAATCTGCGGCTCACGCCGTGGCAAAAGTTCTGGAAGCTGGAAGTGCCGTTCTCCATGCCCGGCATGATCTGGAACATGATGATGAGCATGTCCGGCGGCTGGTTCTTCGTGGTGGCTTCGGAAGCCATCACCGTCGGCGACAAGACCGTCACCCTGCCCGGCGTCGGCTCCTACCTGGCCATGGCCATACAGAACAAGAATCTGGCCGCCGTGGGCTGGGTGATTCTGACCATGACCGTGGTCATCGTCATCTACGACCAGTTCCTGTTCCGCCCGATGGTGGCTTGGGCCGATAAATTCCGCCTGGAAGACACCGCCAGCCAATCCGCGCCGGAGTCCTGGGTGCTCAAGCTGATCCAGCGCACCCGCGCCATCCAGCTGCTGCTCAAACCCTTTGGCAAGTTACTGCGCAAAACCGCCCGGCTACGCCTCAATTACCGCCTGCCGCAAGGTCTGCACTCGGAGGCGCAAACCTCGGTGTCTCGCGGCATAGACGTGGTCTGGTGGCTGCTGGTGGCGGTGCTGGGCCTGCTGACCAGCTGGAAACTGGTGACCTTCATCCACACCGAGGTGGGCGTCTCCGAAGTGCTGCGCGTGCTGGGCCTGGGTCTGATCACCCTGGTGCGGGTATCACTGCTGATCCTGCTCGCCTCCATCGTCTGGGTACCGCTGGGCGTGCACATCGGCCTGCGCCCGGCGCTGGCGGAAAAGATCCAGCCGCTGGCCCAGTTCCTGGCCGCCTTCCCGGCCAATTTGCTGTTCCCGGTGTTCGTGGTCTTCATCGTCCACTTCAAACTCAACCCGGATATCTGGCTGTCGCCGCTGATCGTGCTCGGCACCCAGTGGTACATCCTGTTTAATGTGGTGGCCGGCGCCAGCGCCTTCCCCAACGATTTTCGCGAAGCGGCGGCCAATTTCCGCATCCGCGGCTGGCAATGGTGGCGGCAAGTGATGCTGCCCGGCATCTTCCCCTACTACGTCACCGGCGCGATTACCGCATCGGGGGGGGCCTGGAACGCCAGCATCGTGTCCGAATACGTGTCCTGGGGCGACGACAAGCTGGCCGCCCACGGCCTGGGCGCCTACATCGCCCAGACCACCGCCGCCGGCGACTACCCGAAGATACTGCTCGGCATCACCGTGATGTCCATCTTCGTGGTTCTGTTCAACCGCCTGCTGTGGCGGCCGATGTACGCCGCCGCCGAAAACAAACTCCGTCTCAACTAAGGGGGCAACCATGAATCAAGACACCATCACCCCGGGGCGGGAGATTTTCCGGCTGGAAAACGTTTGCCGCGGCTTTAACAAGGGCAACGATGAAATCCAGGTGCTGGACGACGTCAACCTGACGCTGCGCGAAGGCGAGATCGTCGGCCTGCTGGGCCGTTCCGGCTCCGGCAAATCCACCTTGCTGCGCATCATCGCCGGCCTGATCAAACAAAGCAGCGGCAATGTCAGTTACCACGGCAAGCCCCTGACCGGCCCGGCCGAAGGCGTGGCCATGGTGTTCCAGACCTTCGCGCTATTCCCCTGGCTGACCGTGCTGCAAAACGTGGAAGCCGGGCTGGAGGCGCTGGGCGTGGAAGCCAAGGAACGCCGCCGCCGCGCGCTGGCCGCCATCGACCTGATCGGTCTGGACGGTTTCGAGAACGCCTACCCGCGCGAACTGTCCGGCGGCATGCGCCAACGCGTCGGCTTCGCCCGCGGCCTGGTGGTCAACCCCACCCTGCTCTTGATGGACGAACCCTTCTCCGCGCTGGACGTGCTCACCGCCGAAACGCTGCGCACCGACATGCTGGACCTGTGGAGCGAAGGCCAGCTGCCCATCCAGTCCGTGCTCATCGTCACCCACAATATCGAAGAAGCCGTATTCATGTGCGACCGCATCCTGGTGCTGTCGTCCAACCCCGGCCGCGTGGTGGCGGAAATCAAAGTGCCGTTCCCGCACCGCCGCAACCGGCTGGACCCGGCCTTCCGCAAAATGGTGGACGACATCTACGCGCTGATGACCGCGCGCCGCAGCGCCCACACCCTGCACAAGTTGCCGCTGGAAATCGGCAGCCAGTTAAGCGAGGTGTCCACCAACCTGATGGCCGGCTTGATTGAGGAAGTGGCTCAAGCGCCCTATCACGGCAAAGCGGATATGCCGGAAATCGCGGAGAAACTACGGCTGGAAGTGGACGAACTGTTCCCGGTGGCCGAAATCCTGGAACATCTGGGCTTCGCCGAACTGAAAGACGGCGACATCCTGCTCACCGCCGCCGGCAAACTGTTCGCCGACTACGGCACCCAGGAACGCAAAGTGCAGTTCGCCGAACACCTGCTGCGCCATGTGCCCATGGCCGCCCACATCCGCAAAGTGCTGCAAGAGCGTCCAGGCGAACGCGCACCGCGGCTGCGCTTCGCTCAGGAACTGGAGGACTCTCTGTCCGACGAAACCGCCGAGGAGACGCTGGACACCGTGATCAGCTGGGGACGCTACGCGGAAATCTTCTCCTACAACGACCACACCGAAACCTTCAGTCTGGAAGACGTGGAAGGCGGTCAATAAGCGCCGCTGGCGGCCTGGTCGACGGGACGAGGACGCCAGCTTATCTCCAAACACGGCCCGCCAGCGGCTACAATGACTTGTTTTCATTCCGCAGCCCGCCATGTCCGGACGCCAATTCACCGATATCGCCCGTCTCGACGGCACCCTGACCCGCCTCACCGCCGAAGCCCAGGCGCTGATGCGGCTGGACCGCGCCTTCCAGAAACTGCTGCCGCCGCAACTGGCCGGCACTTGCCGCGCCGTGCGCATCCGCGACGACGAACTAGTGATTTACACCGATACCGGCATCATCGCCGCTCGCCTGCGCATGCTGGCCCCCGGCCTGCTGCCGCAATTGGCGCAGCAAGGCTATGTGGCCGGCAAAGTACGGGTCAAAGTGGATATCCGCCTGGCGCGCAAACCCAAGGAAAAAACGCTGAAGATCAGCCAGAACGCATTGGACGGCATGGAAGAGGCGGCCGCCAGCGTCAGCAACCCGCTGGTCAGCGCCGCGCTGGCCAAGCTGATCGCCCACCACCGCAAATAAAAACCCGCGCCGGGTCGACACCACCTACTATCTTGCCGCCGCCGGGCAAACCGGCTTAAAGTCGCGGCATGAAAAAATACATCATCATGGCGCTCGCCGGCCTGGCCGCCGGCCTCTCCCAAGCCGCCCCGAGCGAGCAACCAACGCTGGCCGAGGCGGAAGCCGCCTTCAAGACCCAGGCCCTCGCCGAATTCAACAACAAGCCGGAATCCACCCACACCGTGCTGATGCGCTCGATGCTGGAATCCATGCTCAAGGACCTGCGCGTCACCTCGGTGAGCGACTGTCAGAACGATGAAGAAAACGCCACCCTGGACTGCGAAGTCAGCTACCAGGGCCGCAAACTTACCGGCAAGCCGGTGGAGCGCGAGCAGCGGATGCGCTTCAGCCGTCAGGACGGCCAATGGCGCATCGTGCCGCCGTCCAAGGACGCGGACGACGAAGAAGCCGGCGTCTCGCCCTCTCCGCAATAGACTCAGACAGGCTGCGCCTCGAAGCTGTCCGCCCGCGCCATCTGCCACATGCGGCCGTAGAACGCCGCCTTGATCTCCGGCTCCAGCAACTCGCCCGGCTGCAAAAAGACGTGCAGCTGCGAAAACAGCCTGATCTCGGTGTCGCTGACGCGGCGCACCAAATGGTGCGGCCGCAACTGCGACGGGTGCTCCAGCCCGGCCGAGGCCAGCATCTCCGCCAGCGCCTTCATGGTGTTGCGATGAAAATGGAACACCCGGTCCGCCTTATCCGGCACCACCAGCGCGCGCTGACGCAGCGCGTCCTGCGTCGCCACCCCGGTGGGGCAACGGTTGGTGTGACAGCTCTGGCTTTGGATGCAGCCGATGGCGAACATGAAGCCGCGCGCGGAATTGGCCCAGTCCGCGCCTATCGCCAGCACGCTGGCGATGTCGAAAGCGCTGACCAGCTTGCCGCTGGCGCCGATCTTGATCTTGTCGCGCAGATTCAAGCCCACCAGCACATTGTGGACAAACAGCAAACCTTCGCGCAGCGGCACGCCGATATGGTCGGTGAACTCCAGCGGCGCCGCCCCCGTGCCGCCTTCCTTGCCATCCACCACGATGAAGTCCGGCAGAATCCCCGTTTCCAGCATCGCCTTGGCAATGCCCATGAACTCCCACGGATGACCCAGACAAAACTTGAAGCCCACCGGCTTGCCGCCGGACAGCTCACGCAGCCGGGCGATGAAGCGCATCAGCTCGATCGGCGTTGAAAACGCGCTGTGGCGCGACGGCGACACGCAATCCTGCCCCAGCGGCACGCCGCGGGTGGCGGCGATTTCGGGCGTCACCTTGTGCTTGGGCAAAATGCCGCCGTGGCCGGGCTTCGCGCCCTGGCTCAGCTTGATCTCTACCATCTTCACCTGTGGATTGCGCGCCTGTTCGGCAAAGCGCTCCGCATCGAAACCGCCGGCCGCGTCTCGGCAGCCGAAATAGCCGCTGCCCAGCTCCCACACCAGCGCGCCGCCATGCTCCAAGTGGTAAGGGCTGATGCTGCCCTCGCCGGTGTCGTGGTAGAAATCGCCGCGCTGCGCGCCCTGATTCAAGGCGCGGATGGCGTTGGCGCTGAGCGCGCCAAAGCTCATCGCCGACACATTGAACAAAGAAGCCGAATACGGCTGGCTGCACTGCGGGCCGCCGATTTCCACGCGGAAACCGGCCGGATCGCTCAGCGGCGCCGGCCGCATCGAATGACTGATGAACTCGAAACCTGGCTGATACACATCGATCAAGGTGCCGAACGGCTTGTCCGCGCCCTCGTTTTTGGCCCGCGCGTACACCAAAGAACGCTGAGCGCGCGAGAACGGCAGTTGCTCGCGGTCGGACTCCAGCAGGTACTGGCGGATTTCCGGGCGAATGCTTTCCACCAGGTAACGGATATTGCCCAGAATCGGATAGTTGCGACGCACCGCATGGCGAGTTTGCAGCAAATCGAACACCCCCAGCAGCGTCAACGCGGCGGCGGCCAGCGTGAACGGCCACAACCACTCATAGTGAACGAAGGGCAAGCTGAACAGCGTGAACAACAGGCAACAGGAGAAAAAAGCGTAGCGGCTCAACAAGGACACACTCATGTGGACTCCAGACTGGGGTGGCGGGGAAGGCTCAGGGTAAGGTCGACAACCCGCCGGACACAAGGCGCGGCAGGCGCGAATTCACATTAATAAATACATTCACTATAAAGATAATCTATCACCTGACCTAAAGGCCGGCTCCGCAGGCACGGTAAATATCCAGAAGATAACATCTCTCGACATCCACACCGCCGCGGCCCTGCCGCCGGTTCTTTAATAAAACGATGGAACCCAAGACATGCCCTGCCTGCAACGCTTCCTCCCGGACACCGCTCCGGAAACCCTGATCGCCGCGCTAGAACAAGACGGCGGCATCGTGATAGAACATCTGTTGACCCCGGATGGCCTGGCGCAGTTCCGCTCCCAGCTGCAACCGCTGCTGGACCGCTCCTCCCCCTGCCAGGGCGACTTCTACGGCTACGCCACCCGCAGGATCAGCGGCCTGATAGAACGCGTGCCCGTCACCCGCGAACTCGCCATCCACCCCTTGATCCTGCAAGTGATGGACGCCTTCCTGCTGCGCGGCTGCCGCGAATACCAGCTCAACCTCACCCAGGCCATCAGCATCGGCCCCGGCGAACCGCGTCAATTCCTGCACAGCGACGACCTGATGTTTCCCGGCACCGCGCCCGGATCGGAAAAAATGATCAACTGCATGTACGCGTTGGACGACTTCACCGAACAGAACGGCGCCACCTGCGTAGTGCCCGGCAGCCACCGCTGGCCGGAACCGCGCGATCCCAAGCCGGAAGAAGTCATCAGCGCCGCCATGCCCGCCGGCTCGGTGCTGATCTATCTGGGCTCGCTGATCCACGGCGGCGGCGCCAACCAGAGCGCACAAGCGCGCACCGGCGTCGTCATCAGCTACAACCTGGGCTGGCTGCGCCAGGCGGAGAACCAATACCTCGCCGTCTCCCGGGAACTGGCCCGCACGCTGCCGCCGCGGTTGCAACGGCTGCTGGGTTACTTTGTCCACGCGCCCAACCTTGGCAGCATAGACGGCCGCGACCCGATAGAACTGCTGCGCGACCAGCCGCCGGCGGACGCGCTGTTCCGCGAATTCCTGCCGGAGGAAATTATCCAACCGCTGGCGGAAGCGCGCGCCGCCGCGTTGCGCATCGATTAATCTTAATCTCCGCACGCCGACATCCCGCCGCAATACCGCGGCGGGATGATGGACAATGGAACACGCCGGCCATCCGGCTGACGCGCGCCGCCACCGCACTCTCTAGACCAAGGATCACAGCATGAACGCCAGCGAAGATCAGGACAGCCCGCAGCAAGCCGAAACGGACGCCCCGCAAGACCCTTCCCGCCGCCGCCTGTTCGAAGGCCTGGCCGCCATCGGCGCTAGCTATGCGCTGCCCACGGCGGCGGCAACGCCGTCCGGCCATCCACGCCGCGGCCAGCTGGACGCCTTGCTCAAGGCCAATATCAAGAATGTGGTGGTGATCTACCAGGAAAACCGCAGCTTCAACAACCTCTACGGCAACTTCCCCGGCGTGGCCCAGCCGCTAAGCGCCGTCAAGCCGGAGCAGGCGTTGCAAAACGACCGCGACGGCCGCCCGCTGTCCGGCCTGCCCAAGATCTGGGGAGGCCTGGTGCCCACCGGCCAGACCGTGGCCGGCAAGCGCTACTTCATCGAAGAAAAAGACATCCACGGCCTACCCAACGCGCCGTTCCCGCTGAAAGATACCGAAGGCCAGCCCTTGCCGGAAGCGGTGATCACCCGCGACCTCTGCCATCTGTTCTATCACAACCAGATGCAGATCAACGACGGCCGCAACGACCAGTTCGTCGCCTGGGCCGATTCCGGCGCGCTGGTGATGGGCCACTACCCGGACACCGCGCGCACCCTCAATCAATGGCAGATCGCCCGCCGCTTCACCCTGTGCGACAACTTCTTCATGGCGGCTTTTGGCGGCTCCTACCTCAACCACCAATTTCTGATCGCCGCGCGCACTCCGGAATACTTCAACGCCGCCCAGACCCCGGCCAAGAAGAAAATCGCCGTGCTGGCCGACGGCCCTACCGGCCGCCGGCTGGCGCTGGACCCCAAATCCCCGGCCTCGGCGCTGGACGGTCCGCCCAAATTCGTCAACAACGGCGCCATCACCCCGGACGGCTACGCGGTCAACACCATGGCCCCGCCCTACCAGCCCAGCTTCGTGCGGCCGGCGGAGGGCGGCGACAAACGCTATGCCGACCCGCAAGACCCCAGCACCCTGCCGCCGCAAAGCTACCGCACCATAGGCGATCTTTTGTCCGAAAAACACATCGGCTGGGCCTGGTACGGCGGCAGTTGGCAAGCCGCGCTGGACGGCAAGGGCGGCGGCGACGCGCCCAACTTTCAATACCATCACCAGCCCTTCAATTACTTCCACCAGTTCGCGCCGGGCAGCGCCGCGCGCGAGCGCCATCTGCTGGACGGCGGCCTGGGCGATAGCCCGATTTCCAACCGCTTCATCGCTGACGCCGTGGCCGGCAAGCTGCCCGCGGTGGCGTTCTACAAGCCGCAGGGCAATCTGAACATGCATGCGGGCTATTCCGACGTGGAGTCCGGCGATCGTCATGTAGCCAATGTGTTGCAGCATTTGATGAGCGGACCGCAATGGAAGCATATGCTGGTGGTGATCACCCATGATGAGAACGGCGGCTGGTGGGATCATGTGGCGCCGCCTCAGGGGGACCGCTGGGGACCGGGTTCGCGGATTCCGGCGATCATCGTGTCGCCGTTCGCCAAGCGCGGGCATGTGGATCACACTTTTTACGATACAACGTCCATCATCCGTTTCATCAGCCGGCTGCATGATTTGCCGGAGCTAGAAGGGGTCAGCGCGCGCAATGCGGCGTTCCGCGCGCGCGGCGCGCAGCCGCCGGGGGATTTGACCGGGGCTTTGGTATTTGCGTGAGGGGGTTGTTGCATCCGCTTTGCGGATGATGTTTCAAGAAGAAACCACGTAGCCGACGCGCCCCCAGTCCCTTCAAGCCTGCCGACGGGTGGCAGGCCCGAGGTCTTAAGCGGCTGCCTGTTCGAGCAGCGCGACGGTAGCGCGCTGCGAGTTCAGCCGCGCCTCGGGCCTGACGGGCCCCGGCGGGAAGCCGTAGGCCAGGCTTGCAGGGCGGCCTTTGGGGTGAAGGGGAATTTGGCCGCGCAAATTCCCCTTCCTGCCCGCCGGGCAGCCCCGGCAATGAAAATCATCATCCGCGCAGCGGATTCAAAACCCTCTCACCTAACCAAACTCACCACGTCGCCTTGATCCACCCCTTTTCCTCGGCAACAATCCCAGCCTTGCTACGTCATTTGGCAGGCGCATGGAGGGAGAGTGTAATGCACTCACCGGTTTGGAGTTCACTCGGTACGCCAATCCCGCTACGCGCTTGCCTAATCCTCACCCGCACACCTTGCTGAACCAGCCACACCGCCTTGACCCCAAGCACTCCCTCAGGAACAATCCCCACGTTGCCGCCCACATGCGGCACACGGGATTGGCGTCTCGTTTCCGAAGTCGACAAGCCAACGCAGCATGCTGCGTTGGCTGCTTTATCCATGGCAAAGCCATTTTGGCAGGCGCATGGTGGGAGAGTGCTATGCACTCGCCGGCTAGACTTCGGACCGGTACGCCAATCCTGCCACGCGCCTGCCTAATACCTCAGCTTCCCCCGGCAGGTGGTTTATCTTGTGTCACAGCAGGAGAAACACCATGCATCACGCTCAAAACTTTCCCCGTCGTCGCCGCTACAAACTGCACTCGCTGGAACAGCAGGAAGCCCTGCTCCCCTTCGTCCGCCTCTGCCCCGGCCGCACCTATCGGCATTACTGGCAAATGCCCGCGCCCCGCAAGGATTACCCCGCCGACAGCGCCTACGGCCGCGAATGCGCGGCTCACCTGTTGCAATGGATGAAGGACAACCGCGAATACGTTGGCAAAGGCCTGCTCAGCCGCGTGGCGCGGGACATCGACTTTGACGACCGCGACGGACGCGGCCAGTGGATGGGCTTTTTCAACTATCTGGAAATCATGATGCTGTTGGGCGCGGACCGGGTCCGGGTTTACCGCCATGTAGATAGCCAACACCAGCTCTACCTGGTGCTGGGACAACGGCTCAAGCTGGAAGCGCGCTTCCGCCGCATCCGCCTGCGAAACCGCTAAGCGCCTTGCGGTGGGTGGAGCCGCAGGCGATACCCACCAACAAGCTAGACCAACCATCGTTCAAACAAAAAACGCCCCGGTTTCCGGGGCGTTTTGAATGAAGACGACAAGCTCTCAGATCACGTAATCCTGACCTTCCTGTTTGGCGAACACCGACAGCTTCTTCGGCGTCACGTACAGGCTGTCGCCGGGCAAGACGCCCAACTCGCGGTAACGCTCCTTGCTCACCGCCGCCTCTATGCTCCGGCCGTCGGCCTGCACCAGTTCCACCCTCACGATGGGCCCCACCGCGTGGATATGCTCCACCGTGCCCTGCGCCAGCGCGCCGTCGGCCTGGCGCGACAGGTCCAAGTCGTGCGGGCGCACATAGGCCACCGCCTCGTCGCCGCTGGCTAGGCTCAGCCCTTCCAGCGCATGGGCGTAGCCGCCAATCTGCAATTGCCCGCGCTCGATGCGGCCGTGGAACAGGTTCACATCGCCCAGGAACTGGGTGACAAAGGGGGTGGCCGGGTTTTCGTAGATGTCGTCTGGACGGCCCACTTGCTCGATGTGGCCGTGGTCCATCACCACTACCCGGTCCGACACTTCCAGCGCCTCTTCCTGATCGTGAGTGACGAACACGCTGGTGATGTGCATATCGTTGTGCAGGTCGCGCAGCCAACGGCGCAAGTCCTTGCGCACCTTGGCGTCCAGCGCGCCGAAGGGTTCGTCCAGCAGCAGCACCTTGGGCTCCACCGCCAGCGAACGCGCCAGGGCGATGCGCTGACGCTGGCCGCCGGACAGCTGGCCGGGATAGGCGTCCGCCAGCCAGTCCAGCTGCACCATTTTCAGCAGCTGCATTACTTTGTCGCGGATTTCGTCTTTGCCAGGCCGGCTCTTGCGCGGCTTGACGCTGAGGCCGAAGGCCACGTTGTCGAACACCGTCATGTGGCGGAACAACGCGTAATGCTGGAACACGAAGCCCACTTCGCGCTCGGCCACGTGGGTGTGGGTGGCGTCGGCGCCGGCAAACAGCACTTGCCCGGCGTCCGGCTGTTCCAGGCCGGCGATGATGCGCAGCAAGGTGGTCTTGCCGCAGCCGGACGGCCCCAGCAGCGCCAGCAGTTCGCCGGCCTCCACGTTGAGGCTGACATTGTCCAGCGCGACGAAGTCGCCGAACTGTTTGCGGATATTGCGGATTTCTATGCTCATGCGGGCTGGTCCTTAGCTATGGCGCGGCCGGCGGCGGCCAGGCGAGCGGCCGCGCTGCGTTCCGCGGCGGCGTCGCTCTGTCGCGCCATCCGCCACTCCACCAGGCTCTTGACGCCCAGGGTGACCAGGGCGAGGAAGGCCAAGAGCGAAGCGCAGGCGAAGGCGCCGACGAAGTTGTACTCGTTGTACAGGATTTCTACATGCAGCGGAATGGTGTTGGTCTGGCCGCGGATATGGCCGGAAACCACGCTCACCGCGCCGAATTCCCCCATCGCGCGGGCATTGGTCAGGATCACGCCGTAGAGCAGGCCCCATTTGACATTGGGGAGGGTGACGCGCCAAAAGGTTTGCCATCCAGACGCGCCCAACACCAGCGCCGCCTGCTCCTCGTCCGCGCCTTGCGCCTGCATCAGCGGAATCAGTTCGCGGGCCACGAAGGGGAAGGTGACGAAGACGGTGGCCAACACGATGCCGGGGACGGCGAAGATCACTTGCAGGCCATGCTGTTGCAGCCAGCCGCCCAGCGCGGTGTTGACGCCGAACAAGAGCACGTACATCAGGCCGGCCACCACCGGCGACACCGCGAACGGCAGGTCGATCAGCGTGGTCAGGAAACTCTTGCCGCGGAATTCAAAACGAGCAATGGCCCAGGCCGCCGCTACGCCGAACACCAGGTTCAGCGGCACGGCGATGACGGCGGCGATCAAGGTCAGCTTGATCGCCGCCAGCGCGTCCGGCTCGGTCAGCGCTGCCAGGTACAGGTCCCAACCTTTGCGGAAAGCTTCCCAGAACACCGCCAACAGCGGCACCAACAGGAACAGGAACAAAAAGACCAAGGCCAGGCCGGTCAACAGATAGCGCACCAGGCGCGATTCAGTGGTCAGGCTTTGCATATCATTTACCCGCGCCGTGGCGGCGCGCGGCCCACCATTGGATGAGGTTGATGGCGAAAAGAATCAGGAAGGAGATGGCCAGCATCACCAGCGCCACCGCTACCGCGCCGTGCTGGTCGAACTGGTCCAGCTTGGCGGCGATGATCAGCGGGGCGATTTCCGACACCATGGGGATATTGCCGGCGATGAAGATCACCGAGCCGTATTCGCCGGTGGCGCGAGCGAAGGCCATCGCGCCGCCGGTGATCAAGGCCGGCAGCGCCGCCGGGAAGATCACGCGCCGGAAGATGTCCCAGCGCCCGGCGCCCAGGCAGGTGGCGGCTTCTTCCAGTTCGCGCTCCAGGTCTTCCAACACCGGCTGCACCGTGCGCACCACAAAGGGCAGGCCGATGAAGGTCAACGCCACGATGATGCCCAGCGGGGTGAACGACACTTTCAGGCCCAGCGGCTCCAGGTATTGGCCTATCCAGCCGTTGGGCGCGTACAGCGTGGTCAGCGCGATGCCAGCCACGGCGGTGGGCAGCGCGAACGGCAGGTCCACCAACGCGTCAATCAGCCGTTTGCCGGGAAAGCGGTAACGCACCAGCACCCAGGCCACCAGAAAGCCGAACAGCAGATTGATCAGCGCGGCGATGCCGGCGGAGACGAAGGACAGGCGGATGGCGGCGACCACGCGCTCATGGGCCACCGCATCGACGAAGGCCGCCCAGCCCATGCCGTGCGCGGACCACAGCAGCGCGGCGAAGGGCAACAGCACGATCAGGCCCAGCCAGAACAGGGTAATGCCGAAGGACAGGCCGAAGCCGGGCAGCACCGAGTGGCGCTTATTGATCAGATTAAAGCCGCTGGCCGCCATCATGCGCTCATTTCTTGCTGAAGATCTGGTCGAAGCTGCCGCCGTCGGCGAAATGCTTCTGGTTGACCGCGGCCCAGGAGCCGAACACGCTGGCCACGGTGAAGGTCTTCACCGCCGGGAAGCGGGAGGCGAACTGCTTGGCCACCACCGGGTCTTGCGGACGCAGGTAGTTTTCCGCGGCCAGTTTCTGGCCTTCCGGGCTCCACAAGTATTGCAGATAGGCTTCCGCCTGCTTGCGGCTGCCCTTGCGGTCCACCACCTTGTCCACCACCGACACCGGGTTCTCGGCCAGCACCGACAGGCTGGGGTAAACCACTTCAAAGCCGCCGCGGCCGAATTCGCGGGCGATCATTTCCGCCTCGTTCTCGAAGGTCACCAACACATCGCCGATCTGGCGCTGCATGAAGGTAGTGGTGGCGGCGCGGCCGCCGCCGTCCAGCACAGGCACGTTCTTGAAGATTTTGCCCACCAGGTCCTGGGCCTTGGCCTCATTGCCGCCCGGCTGCTTCAAGGCATAGCCCCAGGCCGCCAGATAGCTGTAACGGCCGTTGCCGGAGGTCTTGGGGTTGGGAATGACCACTTTCAAACCCGGCTTGGCCAGGTCGCTCCAGTCGCGCACTTGCTGCGGGTTGCCCTTGCGCACCAGAAACACGATGGTGGAGGTGAACGGCACCGCGTGGTTGGGCAGCCGGCTGGCCCAGTTGGCCGGCACCAAGCCCTTGCCCGCCAGCAAGTCGATATCGGTGGCCTGGTTCATGGTGATCACATCGGCGGCCAGGCCGTTGGCCACCGCCAGCGCCTGCTTGCTGGAGCCGCCGTGCGACTGTTGCAGGGTGACGGTTTCGCCGGTCTTGGCCTTATAGGCTTTCTGGAAAGCCGGGTTGTAGTCCTTATAGAAGTCGCGCATCACGTCATAGGACACGTTGAGCAGAGTGGCGTCGGCCAGCGCGGAGCCGGTCGCGGCCAGCAACAGTGCGGCCAGGGCAAGGCGGAGCTTCATGGACAGACCTTTTCTTAATGGATGATCGGCGATGTTCCCGACTATACCCAAGGACTGTTATATCCATAAATAATATTGTGAAATACTCTTATCCCTCAATCATCTAACAAAACCAACCCGCCCCCAAGGCGTTCCCGCTCTGGCCCCCCTCCCCGCTTTGGTTTACTCTCAGAGTCAATTCTCTATTCTGGCTCTCGGAAGTTTCCACGATGAACGTCAAAGACTATATGCAACAGACGGGCAAGGCCGCCCGCAAGGCCAGCCGCGAGCTGGCCCGCGCAGACACCGCGCAGAAAAACCGCGCGCTGCTGGCGATGGCTGACGCCATCCTACGCGATCAGTCCAAGCTGTTGGACGCCAATGCTCAGGACATGGAGGCGGCGCGCAAGGCCGGCTTGGAACCGGCGCTGCTGGAGCGGCTGGCTTTGACTGAGAAAACCATCGTCGGCATGGCCGAAGGGCTACGCCAAATCGCCGCACTGCCGGACCCGGTGGGCGAGGTCAGCGAGATGGCCTACCGGCCGTCCGGCATTCAGCTAGGCAAGATGCGGGTGCCGCTGGGCGTGGTGGGCATCATTTACGAGGCGCGTCCCAACGTCACCGCCGACGCCGCCGGCCTGTGCCTGAAATCCGGCAACGCCGCTTTGCTGCGCGGCGGTTCCGAGGCCTTCCACAGCAATCAGGCTATCGCCGCCTGCGTGCACGAAGGCCTGCGCGCGGCCGGACTGCCGGCGGAAGCGGTGCAGGTGCTGGCCACCACCGACCGCGCCGCGGTAGGCGAGTTGATCACCATGCCGCAATACGTGGACGTGATCGTGCCGCGCGGCGGCAAGGGCCTGATCGCCCGCATCAGCGCCGAAGCGCGGGTGCCGGTGATCAAGCATCTGGACGGCAACTGTCATGTCTACATTGACGACACCGCCAGCCCGGACAAAGCTTTCGACATCGCTCTAAACGCCAAGACCCACCGCTACGGCACCTGCAACACCATGGAAACCCTGCTGGTGCACACCGCCTTCGCGGAATTCATCCTGCCGCGCCTGGCCGAGGCCTATTGGGAAAAAGACGTGGAGCTGCGCGGTTGTGAACGCACGCGCGCCATCCTGGGCGACAAGGTTCGGCCGGCCAGCGACGAGGACTGGGCCAGCGAATATCTGGCGCCCATTCTAGCCATCAAGGTGGTCAAAGACCTTGACGAGGCCATCGAGCATATCAATCACTGGGGCAGCCACCACACCGACGCCATCGTGTCCGAGGACTACGGGCGCACGCGCCGCTTCCTGCGCGAGGTGGACTCCGCCAGCGTGATGGTCAACGCCTCCACCCGCTTCGCCGACGGTTTCGAATACGGGCTGGGCGCGGAAATCGGCATTTCCACCGACAAGATCCACGCGCGCGGCCCAGTGGGCCTGACCGGCCTGACCAGCCAGAAATGGATCGTGCTGGGCGACGGCCAGATCCGTTCCTGATTTCGCCGCCTTGGGAGCCGGCCGCGTGGCAGGCTTCTCGCTCTGGCGGGACACACACCGCCGGCCTCGCTGCCGGCGGCGTTTTCATTGATAATCGCTGCTTTGCTTCCCTACCGGGCGATTCCATGCTGACCCTGAACCAACAAGACCTGGCCGCGCTGTCGGCCAAAGCCGCCTGTGCGCCGCGCCTGCGCGCCAACCAGAATTTCCACGCTCAACTGGAAGACCCCATCCAGCGCCTGGCCATCGCCATGGAGCCGGACACCTACGTGCGCCCGCACCGCCACGACCACAGCTGGGAAATGTTGATCGCGCTCAGCGGCGCCTTCGAGGTGATCGTGTTCGACGAGGCCGGCGTGGTGCAAGGCCGCCATCGCCTGGGCGAAGACGGCGCCAAGGTGTTCGAAATGCCGGCCAACACCTGGCATTCCGTGGTGTCGCTGCTGCCGGGCAGCGTGGTGTTTGAAGTCAAGCACGGCCCCTACCTGCCCTTGCAGCCGCAAAACCAGGCGGCCTGGTCGCCAGCCGAAGGCTCTGAGCGCGTGCCGGCGATGCTGGATTTCCTGCACCGCGCCCAAGCGGGCCAGCGCTTCGACAGCTAAGCAAATAAGCTTGCCAGCCGCCGCGCCCCTGTTTACCGTGTAGGGCATCTCTTGGGGACGGGAGGCAAACCATGTTGTGGCACTGGCTGCTGGCAAGCTTGCATCTACTGGCTTTGGGCGCCGGCCTGGCCGCGCTATGGAGCCGCGCCGGCCTGCTGCGCCAGCGGCAATTCCCCAGCCAGACCTCTCAGCTATTCCGCAGCCATCGCTGGTGGCTGCTGGCGCTGATGCTGTGGACCATCAGCGGCTTGGGCCTGCTCTCGCTAGACCCCTCCCGTCTGCAACATCCGCTTTTCATTCTCAAACTGCTGACCTTGACCCCGCTGCTGCTGCTGGAAGTCCGCGCCTCCCGCGGTCTTATGCGTTGGCAAAGTCAGCTGCGCATCCAGCGCAGCCTGGAACTGCGCGGCGCCGATTCGCTGGCGCGCAGCAGCTATTGGCAAATCTGGCTGCTGCTCGCCGTCGTCGGCGAATCCGTCGCGCTACACGGGTGAAGCCCCGTTCACGCTCGTAGACTTTGAGCCGGTTCTGGACGCTCCTCGGACCTCAAACTCCTTAACACCTGCAACTGGCCTCACTCGAACTTGCGCGCGCCTCGGCGTTTCCAATCCTGGTACGTCGTCCTTCACGCAAGTAAAAGCCATGCCCAATCTGATCGAACACTGCAAATCCCTATTGCTGCAAACCGCGCTCGGCGTCGCCCTGAGCTGCGCGGTGGTGCCGGCGCTCGCCAACCTGAACGACCCGGTCGCCACGCTGAAAGCCAAAGCGCCTCCGCCCGTCGTCGCCACCTGCCTGGACGAGCGCATGCGCAAGCTGCGCATTCCCAGCGAATACATCGAACGCGAACGCGGCAAAGACCGCGGAGAAACCGTGCGTCTGACCAATCCCGCCACTAATAAAGACGGACTGGAAATCCTCATCCGCCCGGACGGCGACGCCAGCAAGCTAACGGTGAACACCCACGGCCTTAGCTACAGCAAGGCATGGCGCAAACTGGTCAATGACTGCGCGCAACGCGGCTGACGTCTCCCCCCCTGCGGGCCTGTGGACAGTGCTGTCCGCAGCCCCGCCGCTGTGGAAAGTGTGCGCAAACTGTGCACAAATCTGTGGATAAAATAATAAAAACCCCGGCAGACGCCCGGTTTGATTGCGTCCGCTTGCCTTTCTACTTTGTGCACAACTTCTGGAACGCCGGCCGCGCTGTGTGCAATGTGGATGAAACGGGGACAACTTTGTGGATAAACCTAGCCGCCGCTGCCACCTGACAAAAATTCTCCAGCGGTTACACTGGACAGAAGATCTTTGTCCAGGAGCCCGCATGTCCAATTACCACGCCAAGTACGAACTGCACTACGCCGCCGGCAAGGCGCTGCGTCAATCCTGCTCCCGCACCCTGCAAGCGGAAAACCGGCTCAGCGCGCCGCGCGACGTGGTGGCCATGGTGGAGCAAACCTCTCAGGGGCGGGTGCAAGGCCTGATTCCGCTGCGCTACAGCCGAATGCAGGTATCGCCGTTCACCTTTTTCCGCGGCTTCGCCATGATCCAGGCCGCCGACTTGGCCGCCAACCCTTCCAGCGGCTTGAAGCTGCAGATCTGCGGCGACGCCCACCTGATGAACTACGGCTTCTTCGCCTCCCCCGAGCGGCAACTGATCTTCGACATCAACGACTTCGACGAAACCCACCACGGCCCATGGGAGTGGGATTTGAAACGGCTGGCAGTCAGCCTAGTGCTGGCCGCGCGCGGCCAGGGCTTCAGCGAAAGCCAGGCGCGGGACATGGTGAGCCGCGCCAGCGAGGTCTACCGCCGCCGCGTCAACGAGTACGCCCGCATGGGCCAATTGGAGCTGTGGTACACCAAGGTGGGCTTCGAGCAATTGCTGGAGCGCGCGCCCACCGACGCCATCCGCCAGCAAATGCTCAAGCTCTCCGACAAGGCCAGGCATCAGACCCAAGAAAAGCTGCTGCCCAAGATGACTGAGCTGGAGGACGGCACACTGCGGCTGCGCGACAACCCACCAGTGATCTTCCACCTGCACGACAAGAACACCCTGCTGGACAACGACGACAGCTGGCTGTCCACCTCCGACGCCGAGGCCTTGGTCAAGCCGATGCTGGACAACTACATCGCCACCCTGAAGGAAGACCGTCGCCAGTTGCTGGAGCGTTTCCGGCTTGTGGATTGCGCGTTCAAGGTAGTGGGCGTGGGCAGCGTGGGCACCCGCTGTCTGGTGATGCTGTTGCAGGACAATTTCGACCAACCGCTGTTCCTGCAATTGAAGGAGGCGCGCTCTTCGGTGCTGGAGCCCTACACCCAGGCCTGCGTGCATGGCCATCAGGGCAAGCGAGTCGTGTTTGGCCAACGCCTGATGCAAGCCGCCAGCGACCTGTTCCTGGGTTGGACCACCGGCCCCGCCGGCCGCCACTTCTACGTGCGCCAGCTGCGCGACATGAAGGCCGCGCCGTCGCTGGAAGCCTTCGCCACGCCGGAGGCGCTAACCGCCTACGGCCAGGCCTGCGCCTGGGCGCTGGCGCGGGCGCATTCCAAATCCGGCGGCCAAGCCGCCCAGCTGGCGGGCTATGTGGGCGACAGCGACAGGTTGGACCAGGCCATCGCCGACTACGCGCTGGCCTACGCGGATCAGGTAGAGGCCGATTACCAAGTGTTCAAGGCCGCCATCGCCAGCGGACGGCTGCAAGTCCACGACTAAAAACCCGCAACGGCGCCGCCAGCAGCGGCGCCAAGCCCACCGTATTAATACCAAACCCTTGATCTTGCTGCTTGTAATGTCATAAAACCATACTACAACAGGCGATAATCCCGGTCCTGCTCTTGCCGCCGGCAAAGGCAGTACTACCGCCCAAAATCAGACATCCACCTTCGAAAAGCGAACATCATGCGGGTCAATACCAGACTGTTCATCATCATGGCGGCCAGCCTGCTGGCTCTGCTCAGCATCGCGGCCGTGGCGCTGCTCTCCACCCGCGCCACGCTGGTCCAGGAAAAGCGCGAGCAAATCACCCACCTGCTGCGCATGGCCGAAGGCACGATGAGCCACTTCCAAAAGCTGGAAGAAAAAGGCCTGCCGCGCGCCGACGCCCAAAAACAAGCCATCGCCGCGCTCAACGCGCTCAAGGTGGATGACATCTACTTCTTCGGCCGCAATCCGCAAAACGTGGTGATGTTCCACCCCAACAAGGACCGGGTGGGCAAAGTGGACATGGGCAGCACGCTGCCGGACGGCCGCACCACGGTGGCGGTGTATGAAGAGGCGCTGCAGAAGGACCACTACGGCCTGGTGACCATCCAGACCTCGCGCAAGGGCAGCAAGGAAGAGTTTCCCAAACTCAACGGCGTGGTGCGCTTCGAGCCTTGGGGCTGGATGGTGGGCACCGGCATTTTCATCGACGACATCGACCAACTGTTCTGGAGTCAGGCGCGCACGCTGCTGATCATCGCCGCCATCGGCATGATCACGCTGGCCGGGCTGATCCTGCTGGTGTCGCGCAGCATCATGCAATCTCTGGGCGGCGACCCCAACTACGCCGCGCAGGTGGTCAAGGCCATCGCCGACGGCGACCTGGGCACCGACATCGCGGTGCAGGGCCCGCCGCACAGCCTGCTGGCGGCGATGCGCGAAATGCAGCTGAAACTACGCCAGATGATAGAAGAGATCCGCCTGGCGGCCACCAATATCAACCAGGCCAGCCGCCAGCTGTCCAGCGACATGGACAAGGTGCACGAAGTGTCCGGCGTGGCCAGCTCCTCCACCAGTTCCGCCGCCGCCGCCATTGAACAGCTGTCGGTCAGCATCGACCACGTCACCGCCAGCGCTCGCGACACCGAGTCCGGCTCGCGCGGCACCGTGGAACTGGCGCGCCAAGGCGAAGCGCTGGCCGCCCAGGCTGCCGACGGCATCCGCAATATCGCCGGCCAAGTGCATGCGGCCAGCGATATGGTGGGCAAACTAGCCGAGCGCACCCGCAACATCAGCGGCATCGCCGAGACCATACGCGATATCGCCAACCAGACTAATCTGCTGGCGCTGAACGCCGCCATCGAAGCCGCCCGCGCCGGCGAAACCGGCCGCGGCTTCGCGGTGGTGGCCGACGAGGTGCGCAAACTGGCCGAACGCACCGCCACCGCCACCGATGAAATCTCCACCATCGTGCAAGCGGTGGTTAGCGAAACCGGCAGCGTATCCAACCAGATGGACGACATCCGTCCGGCGGTGGAGGGCGGCGTTGAACAGGTGCAGCAGGCGGCCCAGACCCTGGACGCCATCAGCAAGCAAGCCAGCCAGGCGCTGGAGAACGTGCACAATGTCGTAGTGGCGATGGGCGAACAAAGCCAGGCCGGCACCAATATCGCCGGCAATGTCGAACAGGTGGCCGGCGTGGTGGAGGAAACCCAGAACTCGGTCAGCAACGCAGTGCAAGCAGTACGCGCCATCGATCAGCAGGCGGATACATTGCAGCAGACCGTGGGCCGCTTCCGCCTCTAAAAGCCTGTTTTCGATCTGCTGCGCTGCGGCTAGACCGATAGAAAAGGGCGTTGAAAACACGCTCCAAGCCTTTCCCTCCCCCAAGCCCCGGTCCGCCGGGGCTTTTTGCCGCCTTCATTCCGAGCTTGCCCTCCCGCCCCTGCCTGATGGCATAATGGCCGCAGAGCAAACGCTCCAAAAATAAAACCACGCCACGGACAGACAGACCCAAACATGCAAACAATAACGCGCAAGCGCATCGGGAGAGACTCATGTCCCAGGCCACCATCCCGGCGGACTTGGCCGAATGGCTGATTCAACAGAATGTTCGTGACGTAGAACTGGCTTTCGCCGACGTGCACGGTTTTGCCCGCGGCAAAACTCTGCCGGCCAAAGCCTTCATCAAGGGGCAACCGCTGCGCATTGCGCGGGCGGTGCCCATTCAAAGCTGCATAGGGGAGTTTCCGGACTACCGCTTCTACGGCGAGCACGATCCCGACGTCACCCTGGCGCCGGACTTCGCCACTCTGCGCCAGGTGCCTTGGGCCAAGACCCCGCGCGCCAGCGTGATCTGCGACTGCGTCGATCACGACGGCAACCTCACGCCGCTGGCGCCGCGCTCGGCGCTGAAAGCGGTGCTGGCGCGCTACGCGGCGCTAGGCTGGACGCCGGTGGTGGCGCCGGAGCTGGAGTTCTACATCTTCGCCGCCCACGGCGACCCGCAACAGCCGTTTCAACCTCCAACGCTGCGCAGCGGCCGCCGCGAAGCCGGCTTCGACTCCTTCAGCTTCTCCTCGCTCAACGATCTGGAAGCTTATTTTGACGATCTGTACCGCGCCTGCGAGATGCTGGGCATCGCCACCGACACCTTCGTCCACGAGATGGGCCCCAGCCAGTTTGAAATCAATCTCAAACACGGCGACGCGCTGGCGCTGGCCGACCAAACCTTCCTGTTCAAGACCGCGCTGAAGGAGATAGGCAACCTCCATGGCCTCAGCGTGGTGTGCATGGCCAAGCCGCTGCCGGGCCAGCCGGGCAGTTCGATGCACCTGCACCAAAGCGTTGTGGACCAGCGCGGCGACAATGTGTTCAGCCGCGCCGACGGCGAAGCCTCGGACACTTTCCACGGCTTCATCGCCGGACTGCAGCGTTATCTGCCGGAACTGATGCCCTTGTTCTGCCCCAGTCCCAACTCCTATCGCCGCTTCGTCAAGGGCATGGCCGCGCCGGTCAACCTGAGCTGGGGTCTGGACAATCGCTCGGTGGGGCTGCGGGTGCCGGTGTCCGGCCCCGAAGGCCGCCGCGTGGAAAACCGGCTGCCCGGCTGCGACGCCAACCCCTATTTGTCGCTGGCGGCCAGCCTGGGCGCCGGCCTGCTGGGCATTGAAGAACGCTTGCGGCCCAGCGAGCCCGCCACCGGCAATGTATTCAAGAGCGAACGCGCCAGCCTGCCCAACACCCTGGACGCAGCCTGCGAGGCCATGGCCGGCGGCGACGCCGCCAAGCGGCTGTTCGGCGCGGAGTTCAGCGCCGCCTATCTCGCGGTGAAGGAGGTGGAACTGAGCCACTACCATAGCCAGATTACGCCGTGGGAGCGTCAATACCTGGGCCTGCTGGCCTGAGAACCGGTTGGTCAATGAAAACAGGCCCGTTTATGCGGGCCTGTTTTTATTCTCTCGCGCTGAAAACCTCAGTTGCGGCTCAATAACAGCCGTCTCGCCAGCAGCTCGATCGCCTCATCGCGGCTGACCGGCACGTTACCGCGATATTGCTCGGCCACTATCCACTTTTCCACCGCGGCGCGATCGCCGCGCGCGGCCTTGAGCAACACGCCGAAAGCCATCCCCGTGGAATGCTCCGGCGGCTCCACCACGCGGATCTGAGTATTCAAGGCGTACACCTTGTCCTCGGCCCTCGTCCTTTTGACCTGGCGCGGCGCGCGGCGCGAGTACAAAATCCACCCCAGCAAAGCCAGCAAGCACGAGCCGATGATCAATAGAAAAACAAGCATTTCAAATCAAACCTTTAACTGAAGATTGAATTGTAAAACACCGCCCAGCCCCTTCGTCAATGCTTTGCGCCAGGTCAAGCCCGGCCTATGCCGACTTGGCCTGAGCAGCCCTCCGCGATATGCTGTCACGATAGCCCTCCGTCTCACCAGCCATAAAGGACATCGAACATGTACCAACACATCATCGCCGCGCTGGACGGCAGCAGCAATTCGGACAAGGCGCTGCTGGAGGCCATTCGCATCGCCAAGTTCTGCAAAGCCAGCCTGACGCTGTTCCACATCGCCAGCCTGCGCGACCTGGCGGTGGAAGGCGTCGGCCTGCTCGGCACCCACGAACTACACGATCAAGCCTTCCGCGACGGCAACCGCGTGCTGGAACACGCACGTAAGCAAGCAGTGGAAGCCGGCGTGGAACAAGTGCAGATCCACATGGCGGAAAGCTGGGACGGCGGCGCCGACATGGCGGAACTGCTGGTGCGCTATGCGGACAGCCACAACGCCAATCTGGTCGTGCTCGGCACGCATGGCCGCAGCGGCATCGCCCACCTGTTGCTGGGCAGCTTCGCCCAAAACCTGCTGCGTCGGGCCAACTGTCCGGTCATGGTGTTGCGCAGCGAACAAAGCGAATTCGGCCAAGCGGAATAATAACCGCGACGCGCGGCCGTGGCGATGCCTTCATCATAAAAAGCTTCGCCTCGCGCCGCTCAGCGTTTGCGCGCGTAGATGAAAAACTCGCGGTTGCCGTCGCCGCCTGTGATCGGGCTGTCGAACCACTTCAACAGCTCGAACCCCTGCTCCCGCACGGCTTCGCTGATTTTTTCCCTCACTCGCGGATACAGACTCTCGTCGCGTACGATACCCCCTCTGGCCAAACCTTCGCGTCCCACCTCGAACTGCGGCTTCACCAGGCTGAGCAGATGCCCACCGGGACGGATCAAGGGCAGCGCCGACGGCAACACCAGGGTCAGGGAAATAAAGGACACGTCGCATACCATCAGGTCGAAGGGCAGCCCGTCATTGGCCGCCAACAAGGCGACGTGGTCCAACGCCCTGGCGTTTACGCCTTCGAAATAACGAACGCGCGCGTCCGTCCGCAGCCGCGGATGCAATTGATCGTGGCCCACGTCCACCCCCACCACCCTCCGCGCGCCTTGTTGCAGCAGGCAATCGCTAAAACCGCCAGTGGACTGGCCCACATCCAAAGCCAGCGCGTCGCGCGGATCCAGGCCGGACGACTCCAAAGCGCCCAGCATTTTCAGCCCGCCGCGCGAGACGAAACGATCGGACGGATCGGCGGCGATATCGAAACGGCTGCCCGGCGCGCATTTCTGGCTGGGCTTGCTCACCAGCGCGCCATCGCAACTGACCCGCCCGGCGGCGATCAAGTTTTGCGCCGCCGTGCGCGAAGCCGCCAGGCCTAGTTCCACCAGCAACACGTCCACTCGCGTCATAGCGCTCTCCCAACCATCGACAAAACCGCACAGCGTGGCAAGCGCGCCGGCCGCTGTCAAGCCAAGGTCACGATCTCACCGTGCGGAGGCCCCTCCAACCGCGCTAGAATCGCTATATGCCAACCCGGCCCGCCGCCGCCCCCGGCGTCGGCAGCCTCAAGCGGAGACATGGATGGACACACATCAACTGGAAGCGCATGAAGTGCGCGTGCTGGGCGCCCTGATGGAAAAACAGGCGCTGACCCCGGACGCCTACCCGATGACCTTGAACGGTCTTGCCTCGGCCTGCAATCAGCTGACCAGTCGCGAACCAGTGATGCAACTGTCCGAAGCCGACATCAGCGCGGCGCTGGACAGCCTGATCGCCAAGAAACTGGTGAACGAGCGGCTGCCGGCCGGCAGCCGGGTAGCCAAGTACGAGCACAGGCTCAATTACGAATGGAATATCGAAGGCGCGCGGCTGGCCGCTCTGGCGCTGCTGATGTTGCGCGGGCCGCAGACAGCGGCGGAGATCCGCACCCGCTCAGGCCGCATCTACGGCTTCAGCGGCGTGGAGGAAGTTGAAATCGCGCTCAACGCGCTGGCCGACAAATACCCGCCGCTGGTGCTGAAGCTGGAACGCCAGCCCGGCGAACGCGAGGCGCGCTGGGCTCACTTGCTCAGCGGCGAACCGCCGTCTTTGCCGGCCGCAGGCGACAACGGCTGCGGCGTGATCGAAGTGGGCATGGCCGGCCGCGTCGCCGCGCTGGAAGCGGAAGTGGCCGCCCTCAAGACCCGGCTGCTGGAACTGGAAAATCTGCTCGCCAGCGAATGATCCGCACAAGAAATATTGGGTGGAATGCGAACTTGTTATTTAAAAAGCGGTCACTTCCCTTGTTGTCTAACTCACCCAAGAAAAGTGACCCCATGAAAACTCTGCAACTGGGCGCCGCCGCCGCGCTGCTCTCCCTGGCTGCCGCCGCTGCCCACGCCGCCGATTACAGCTTCATCGCCGGCAAGGATTTCCAGCAATTCAGCCGCACCCCGCAAGGACTGGGCCTGGGTCTTTCCATCGACTACCTGAACAGCGACCACAAGGGCAACGCCGGCGGCGCCGGCCTGGAGTTCGCGATTCCGCTGGGCCCGGTCACCCTGGCCGGCGGCGGCAAGCTGATGAGCCTGAACCCGGATAGCGGTTCCGGCACCGCAGCCTTGCTGGGCGGCCGCGCCAACATCCAGCTGGCGCCCAAGGTCAGCCTCTACGGCCAGGCCTATTACGCCGGCGACAGCATGGCCAGCGGCAGCGTCAAGAACGTCAGCGACCTCGCCGCCGGCGTGCGCTGGAATCCGATCGGCCCGTTCACCGTCGAAGCCGGCTACCGCTACTTCGACATCGAACGCAAGGACGGCAACCGCAACCGCCGCTTGGCCGACGGCATGTACATCGGCGCCGGCTTCACTTTTTAAGCTCAGCGCCTCCCCCACAAAAAACAGCCCCGCAGTGCGGGGCTGTTTCGCATTTCAGGGCCGCCGCCCTATTCCTGCGGCTGCCGCGGCTCGAACACCGCATACGTCTTGCAAGCCGGCTCAAGCACTTGCCAGGTGCCTACAAAGCCGGCGGGGATCACAAAGTGGTCGCCCTGCGCCAACTCCACGCTGTGCCCGGCCTCGTCGCTGACCCGCACCCGGCCTTGCAGCAAGGTGCAGAACTCATGTTCGCTGTAGCGCACTTTCCAGCTGCCCAGACCACCGCTCCAAATGCCGGCGTGAAACTGGCCGCTGGGATCGGAATAATGGTTGGCCACGCTTTGCCGGCACTCGCCGGCGATGCGGCGATCTTCGGCCGCCACAAACGATTCCAACGCCACGTCGTGACGCTGGAACACAATGATATCGCTGGCCTGTTTCATCGCTCTGCTCTCCATGGTTGTTTGAAATTTTCAACACAATGCCATGAGTTGATCAAAATACTCAAGCATCCATAAGATTCAAGCCTCCATCCTCACTTCGTCGCCTCCTCCAAAACGCCCATCCTCCTTCATTCGCGCATCAGCGACTCCAAATCATTCCATTTAATTCATATACATACAAACTATTAATAAAGTAATTTTTTAAACAAATGGAATATCGAATGTCGTGGGTGTATCATACTGGCATTTGATTTGTAGAATATTCACAAGTGAACTATCAAGGCTGTGTATGACGGCAGCCAGATTCACCAAAAAGAATGAGGATGGATTCGGCAGTGCGTAACAAACACCTATTGTCTTGTCTGGCCGGCATGCTCGCCTTGCTCGTCGTCAACGCCACTCAAGCCGCCAGCGTCACTTTCGCCGGACTGGCCTACTCCGGAGACAGCAAATCCGTCGCCGCCCGTTTTCCCTACAGCCTGCGTCTGGAAAAAGCGCTGCAAGCCTCCGGCGCTCCGCTCAACAAACAACTCAACGCCGTACTGAGTCAAAACCCGCCGCGCCACTTCGAGCTGAATCAGGCCGGCCTTTCCTCCTTGAAAGGTCAGGACCAGGCGATTGTGCTGGCCCTGGTCATCACCGGCGAAACCGTATCGGCGGAACAATTCGGCGGCGTGGCCAAACTGATGACCCAGGTCAACGCCCAGGCCATGTTCTTCGATTTCAAGACCATGACGGTGCTGCGCTCCTATCCGTTCAGCTTCGCGCACCTGGATCTGATCGACCGGGAACCCAGCCCCAAGGAAATGCAGCGGCGCTTCCAGGCAGTGTACTTCGGCGATCAGGACAAGCCGGGCATCATCGCCCGCTTCGCCGACATCGTGAACAAGGCTGCGCTGCCCAATCAGGTGCCGCGCTACCTGCAAGTCGCCAAGGTCAAGCTGGGGCCTGAGGCCCTTCAGGCGCTGCCCGCCAAACTGACCCAAACTCCCGGCACCGCCGAAACCTGGGTGGCCGACCTATTCGCCGAGAGCCTGTCCAGTAAAACCGACGTGCCGCTGCTGCCTTACTCCAAGGGCTACGCCATCGGCAATGTGATGTCCATGCGCATCTCCGACGGCGAAGTCTTCATGCTGAAGCTGCCGGAGGCGGACTACGCCATCACCCTGGATCTGCCGCGCTTCAAACGCATCAAGAGCGGCGAAGCCGCCGCCGGCGCCAGCTACATTTACGGCGCCTACTCTCATGTCGAAATCCAGGAGCCTGTGTCCGGAAAACGCTATCTGGACGCGGACTTCAAGAACGGCGAAGTCAAGCTCGTTCCGGCGTCCCAAGACACGATAGACGACTTCCCCGCCTATTACGACGCCATCAAGGGCTTGTACAACAAGCTGTCCGACAACCTGGCCGGCAACCGCAGCGCCTGGCTGAAATCAGCCACTTCGGCCTCGGATATCGACAAACAAATTTCGTCCACACAAGAGCTACTCAAGTCATGCAAATGATCCGCGCACTATTGCTATCGCTGCTGCTGGTGGTGGGCCACCAGGCCAGCGCCGCCACGGCCACCGCCAAGGGCCAAGCCACCGTCAAATACGAAACCTCGCTGTTCGGCAAGAAAGTGACGCCGGAAGTGCGGGCCCAGGCGCTGCTGCAGGCCCAGTTGCGCGCGGTGGAAAAACACTATGCCGAAGCCGGCGACGCCCAGACTCAGAACCTGGACGCGATACGCGACAAGGTCAAAGCCGACCCCGAGCGCTACATTCTGGAAACCGCCATCCTCAGCGAAGAGGACCGCCCGGACATGGGTCAGTACACCGTCACTGTCCGCGCCACGCTGAACGTGTCTCAACTCAACAACGCGGTCAAGTCCACTTCCGCGGTGGCCCAGGCCGGCAACGGCCAGAAGTCCAAGCTGACCTTCATCTTTGTTTCTCGCCAGACCGACACCTCTCAGCGCTTCGATGATCGCGAGTACCAGAGCATCGAAGTCAAGGAGCAAGGCAAGGCCAGCAAGAACGCCGCCCGCTATCGCGCGTCGGCGGAGACCGGCGGCAGCACCACTCGCAAGGCCACCAA
The DNA here is from genome assembly GCF_023507765.1 of Chromobacterium sp. IRSSSOUMB001. Classification (NCBI taxonomy): domain Bacteria; kingdom Pseudomonadati; phylum Pseudomonadota; class Betaproteobacteria; order Neisseriales; family Chromobacteriaceae; genus Chromobacterium; species Chromobacterium sp. IRSSSOUMB001. The sequence goes on along the minus strand of NZ_JALCYU010000006.1, from coordinate 141,866 downwards.
GAAGACTTACACCATCTTCCCCAGCAACTACCTGAAAAGCGTCTTCAACGGCGTGTTCGCCTCCGCCGGCTTCAAAGTGGTCGACGCCGCCTATCTGGAGCCGTACAGCAAAGGCCTGCTGAAGATCAAGAACGTGGAGGGCGACTTCAAGTCCGGCAACGACTTGCAGCCGCAAACCGAGCGCGACGTGGCCAACGGCTTGCAGAACGCCAAAGTGCCTTACATCGCTTACGGCACCCTGGACGTGCGCCTGGCCGACACCGACCCTGCCACCGGCATGTACCGCGTCTCCGTGGCCGCCACCGGCAAGCTGCTGGACGCCAGCGAATCCATCCCCGAGACCAAGGCGGAAGTCGGCCCGATCCAGGCCGCCGGCCTGGGCCCGACCGAAGAAGAAGCCCAAGTCAACGCGCTGAAAAAAGCCGCGCAGGACGTCGCCCGCGAACTGCTGAGCCAGATGACCAACGTCGGCCTCAAATAACCCCCCAACCACAACAACACCTGAAATCAACCGGAGATGATAATGCGCAAAACCCTGATCGCCCTGGCCGTGGCCGCCGCTTCCCTGGCAGCCGTTCCCGCCCACGCCGGCATGTTCGACGCCGTCACCAGCCTGGCCGGCGGCAACAACAACAGCGCCGCCGGCGCCGACCTGGTGTCCCAGCAGGAGCAATTGGTGAACTCCTACGTGGCCGCCAACAAGGAAATCCTGCTGTCCCAGTACAAGATGGCCAACGCGCTGGGCGCCAAAGACGCCGCCGCACTGGCCAAGGCGGAAGCCGACGCCCTGGCCTCCGGCGCCACCAAGGACAATCTGAGCAAAGCCGACTCGGTGCAGAGCAACGTCTCCAAAATCATCAGCGAGCGTCAGAAAGCCTCCGGCAGCGCCATGGACGCCGAAGCCAAGAAAACCTACACCGAAGGCCTGGCTTCCCTGGGCAAAGGCCTGCTGAAATACGCCGGTATGACCAAGCAGTTCGACGGCTTCAAATCGGCCTTGAGCAGCGCGTCCCCGATGGACCTGCCCAAACTGTCCACCGGCTCCTACATCCTGACCAGCCTGCCCAGCAACAGCAAGAATCTGTATGAAACGCTGAAACAGGCCGTCAGCTTCGCCAAGAGCAACGACATCCCCGTGCCCAAAGACGCGACCCAAGCGCTGTAAGCCAGCGGATTCCGCTCTGGAGGGCGCATGAAGTTAACTCTCGCTATTGGCGCGGCAGGGCTGGCGCTGGCGTTGGCGGCTTGTTCCCAAAAGGAAGAAGCCGCTCAGCCCCAGCCAGCCAAAGCCGCCAACAAGAGCCTGGCGCAAGCCATGCCGGACGTGGGCAAGGTGGAATCGGTGGCGGCCAGCGCCACCGGAACCGGCGCCAGCGCGGCGGAGGCGGTGGAAGAAGCGTTGAAACTGGCGATCAAGCAAGTCAACGGCGTTTCCTTCGACATGGCTTCGGAACAGCTCAAGGCCACGCTCAGCGCCGCGGCCGGCAAGGATGCCGCGCAACTGAGCGCCAACGCCTTCACCGAGTATGTCCAGCAGGAGTCCGGCGGCGTGGTCACCGGCTTCAAACTGGTCAAGCTGGAAGAGCCCGGCCTGCTGAGCAAGACCTACAAGGCCACGATCGAAGCCAAGATCGCCAAGTTCAGCCAGCCGGCCGGCAGCGGCAAGCTGCGGATCGTCGTGGGACCGATCATGATTGATCGGGACTCGTTCAAGGTGGCCGGCGTTGCCGTGCCGTCGGAACAAGTCGCCCGCGAAATCCATCAGCAAACCCTGGACGCATTGACCAATACCGGCCGCTTCACCGTGTTGGACCGCGAACTGGGCGACGATGTCCGCCAGGAACTGGATATGATCGGTTCAGGCCAGGCGCCGTCGGCGGAACGTTCCAAGATGAGCCAAGCCGTTAGCGCCGACCTGATCTGGACCGGCCACATCAGCGCGTTCAACTACGACAAGTCCGCCGGCAACTGGATGCTGTCGCAGCGGGTGATCAACGTCGCCAACCGCCAGGTTCAGCTCTCCAGCATGCTCAAGGGCAATGTGGGCAAGCTGGGCAACAGCAACCCGGAGCAGGTGCGTCAGGGCATGGAAGGACAGATCGTCGATCGCATCGTCAACGCCATTCTGGTTCGCACCTTCCCGATCACCGTCGCCTCCCGCACCGGCAACAATGTGGTGCTGAGCCAGGGCGGACAGTCGGTGCGCGAAGGCGCGCGCTACAAGCTGGTTTCGCTGGGCGAGGAAATCAAGGACCCGCAAACCGGACAATCCTTGGGCCGCACCGAGTACGATTGCTGCGAAGTGATCGTGGACAAAGTCACGCCCACCATGTCTCAGGGCCATCTGGAGAACGTGCGCATCCCTCTGGAGCAAGCGCCCCCAGGCGGCTTGCAACTGCGCGAACTCGCCGCCTCTCCGGCCTCGGACAAGACCACGGCTTCCGCCGGCGCCGTCGGCAAGAAAGCGACAGCGGGCAAAAAGCGCAAGGCGGAGGAAAACCTGTTCGCCGGTGACAAGGATAAGTGGTAAGTCCCTGATCGTCATAGACTCCACTGCGCGTCAGACAGACAAACAGCCCGTCGGCATATCGCCGCGGGCTGTTTTTTTGGTACAGGCCTACCGATTCAATCGCCGCGCCGCCGGCCACATCGCCGCGCACAGCAGCGCCATGGCCATGGGCTGGTACAAGACATACGGCTGATAAGCCGCGCCAAGCAAACCCAGACCGCCGGCGATCAGCAGGTAGTACATCAGGCCCAATAAGGCGCCGGCCGTGCCCTGCACTTGGCGGTAATCCCGCAGGGCCCCCGCCAGCAGCGGCGGAATCGCGCAGCCGAAGGCCGCGGAAATCGTCAGTTGGCTGAGCAACAGCACGCCGACGGCCACGGTCGGCAGCAGACCCGGCCAGCCGCTGAGCAACTGAACCAGGGCCGCCGCTCCGGCGGCCATCAAGGCCAGGCGCGGCAAGCGTTCCGCGCCGCCTCGCGCCGCCAGCCGGCGATTGACCGCGCCGCCGAACAAGCCGCCGGCGGCCACCAGCAAACCGCTGAGGCCGAACAACCAGGCCGGCATGCCCAGCAATTGCAGCGTGAACGGGGCCAGGGTGTAAAAGCCGAACAACAACAGATTGAAACCCGCCACCAGCCACACTGTGGCCAATACCCGCGGATCTCGCGCCATTCTGACCGCCACCGCGCATAGCGCCGCCGGAGGCGGCAAATCCGCCGGCCGGGTCTCGCCGGCCAGCCTCCAGGACAGCAGCAGCAGCCATGCCGCCAAGCCGCACAAGGCCGCGAACACGCCAAGATGACCGAAACCGGCCACCAACAGCGCCCCCAGCGGCGGGCCCAAGGCCGGGGACAGCGACAAGGCGGCGCTGACGGTGGCGAACACCGCCAGCAAGGCCGGGCCTTGATAGCGATCTCGCAACATGGTCTGCACCACCACCGAACCCGCGCTGGCGCCGAAAGCCAGCAATAGGCGCGCCAGCAACAGCACGGCGAAATCGCGGCTCATCACCGCCAGGACTGCGCCCGCGCCGTAGCACCCCAGAGCGGACAGCAAAGCCGGCCGTCTGCCGTACACGTCGGCGCAGCGTCCCCAGCACACCACGCCGAAGGCGAAAGCCAGGAAGTAGACGCTCATCGTCAATTGCGCCTGGCCGGCGCTGACATGGTAAGCCTGGGCGATCTCGGTCAAGGCCGGCGCGTAAATGGTTTCGCTCAATTGCGGAAAACCCAGCAATAGAATCAGCAGCGCCAGCGGCGCCGCACGGATCGCGGATTTCATTTTTGTTCTCCTTCAAACATCGAGCACGGATTGTAGGAGAACGAAGTCCCGCCTATTATCGATGGATAGCCATGAAACATTGAGAATCAGACAATATGCCGCGCTACCAGCCCGCCACGGCCCCGGACCCGGACCAACTGGCGGACCCCATCGTGGGCATGGCCATAGACGCGCCGGCGCCGCACGATTCCGGCCTGCATCGCCATTGCCGCGCGCAACTGATGTACGCGGTCAGCGGCGTGCTGCAAATCCGCATCGGCCATACCCGCTGCGTGCTGCCCCCCACGATGGCCGCCTGGATTCCCTCGGGACTATGGCACCAGGCCGAAACCGGCAAGCCCTTCGCCTACCGCAGCCTGTATTTCGACCCTGCGGTCTATCCCTCTCTGCCGCGTCGGCCGCAGATCATCGCCGTCAGTCCATTGCTGCGGGAGCTGATCGTGCGGGTGGCGGAGTGGCCGTTGTCGCCGTTGGAGCCTGAGCAAGAACGGCTGGTGGAGGTATTGCTGGACGAGGCCGGCCGCGCGCCGGAGCAGGCGCTGAGTTTGCCGCTGCCGCAGGACCGACGGCTGCTGCGCATTGCCGAGCAGCTCTTGCAGCAGCCCGGCGACGAAGCCACTTTGGAACAACTGGCGGCTCAGGCCGGCGCCAGCAGCCGCACCGTCAACAGGCTGTTCCAGCAACAGACCGGTCTTGGCTTCAGCGCCTGGAGGCGGCAACTGAAAATAATGGAAGCCAGCCGGCTGCTGGCCGAGGGGGAAAGCGTAAGCAGGGTGGCGACGGAACTGGGCTATGCGCAGAACAGCGCCTTCATCGCCATGTTCCGCCGCCATGCCGGGCTCACGCCCGGCCAACTCAAACGTTTACTCTGAGAATGTCTTAGAGCCTGTTCAAAATCTTGCGAGCAAGAGCGAGACAAGGCGAAAACGGCGGAGAAAGCGGAATGTACAAGTGGTACATGAGCATTTCGAAGCGGTACTCACCGTGGGGCGTCTCACGCAGCGCAGCAGATTATGAACAGGTTCTTACCACCACAAATGGAAGCGCTGCTTGGGCGGCAAATACATCTTGTCGCCCGGCTTGACGTCGAAAGCCTGGTAAAACGGCTCCATATTGCTGGCGGTGCCGATGGGGCGCCACAAGTCCGGCGTGTGCGGGTCCGACACTAGTTGCTTGAGCGTGGCCTCGTCGCGGGTTTTGCTGCGCCAGGATTGGGCGAAGGCGATAAAGAAGCGCTGGTCGCCGCTCATGCCGTCCAGCACTGGAGCCTCCTTGCCGCCCAACGCCAAATGGTAGGCTTTGTACGCCACTTCCAGGCCGGCGTTGTCGGCGATGTTCTCGCCCAGCGTCAGCTCGCCGTTGACGTAATGGCCGGGCACCGGCTGGTAACGGCCGTATTGCTTGACCAGCTTGCGCGTGGCGGCCTTGAAGCGCGCGTTGTCCGTGGAGGTCCACCAGTTGCGCATATTGCCGTCGCCGTCGAATTGGCTGCCTTGGTCGTCGAAACCGTGGCTGATTTCGTGGCCGATGGTGGCCCCAATGCTGCCGTAGTTGACCGCCGGGTCGAAGCCGGGATCGAAATACGGCGCTTGCAGGATGGCGGCTGGAAACACGATCTCGTTATTGGCCGGGTTGTAATAGGCGTTGACCGTCTGCGGTGTCATGCTCCATTCCTTGCGGTCCACCGGCTGGCCTAGCTTGCCGATCATATACTGGTAGTTGAAGCTTGCGATGCGCCGCGCATTGCCGGCCAAATCGTCCGGGGACAACTCCAGGCCCTCGTAATTCCTCCACTTGTCCGGATAGCCTATCTTCAAGGCGTATTTGGACAACTTGACATGAGCCTGCCGCTTGGTGGCCTCGCTCATCCAGTCCAGAGTGTCGATGGACTGGTCATAGGCTTTCAGCAGATTGCGCACCAGTTCGTCGGCCTGGCGCTTGGCTTCCGGCGTGAAATAGCGCGCCACGTAAAGTTTGCCCAGCGCCTCTCCCAGCCCGCTTTCCACCACGCTCACGCCGCGTTTCCAGCGCGGCCGGTTTTGCTTGCGGCCTTCCAGCGTCTTGCCGTAGAAATCGAAGTGGGCGTCGACGAAGGCCGGCGTCAGGCTGGGCGCGTAGGCGTCCAGCGTGCGCGCCAGCAGATAATTGCGCAATGTGGCCGCCGATGTGGTCCGCAGCAGCGGCGCCAGCTTGCTCAGATAGCCGGGCTGATCCAAGTTCAATTGCTTGGCCGCGCCCAGGCCGGCGTCGCTCAACAAAGCCGACCAATCATAGCCCGGCTGCCGGCGAGCCAGCTCGGCCAGGCTCAGCTTGTTGTAGGTTTTCTGGATGTCGCGGTTCTCGACATTGGTCCATTGGATTTTTGCCAAGCGCGTTTCGAAAGCCAGCACATCACGAGCGCGGCTTTGCGGCTGGTCCAGTTCCGCCTGCTCGAACAAGCGCTCCAGATACTTCAAGTAAGCCTGACGCGCGGCGGCAAAATCCGCCGATTTGCCCAGGTAGTAATCCTGGTCCATCGCCAGGCCTGACTGGCCGACTCCAGCCAGATAGACGGCGGAGTCCTTGGGGTCCTGGCTGACATAGAAGCGAAACGGCGTATCCACCGGCTGATCCTGCAACCGGCCCATATAACGCACCGCCTCCTCCGTCGAATTCAGGCCGGCCACCGCCCGCAGCGATTCGCGCAGCGGCTCCAGCCCGCGATGGGCAATGGTGTCCTCGTCCATAAAGCTGCGGTACAAGGCGGCTATCTGACTCGCCTCCTTGCCGACGTCCGCGCCCTGACCGGCCTGCTCTATCAACTGTCGCAGCCGTTCCAGATTACGCTCCGCCAACACTTCCGCCACGCCGATAGAGGAACGCTCGGCCGGAATCTCCGCGTGCTTGAGCCAGCCCCCGTTAGCGTGCAGCGACAGATTATCCTGCACCCGCACCGCCGGATCGATGCCGTTCAAATCGATGCCGTAGCGGCCGTAGTCCAATCCGCTATCCGCCCATGCGCCGGCCGCGCACAACCAGGCCGCCAAAGGCAGCAGTCTGTTCATCTTCATGTTTTCCCCTTTGCTTTTATCGTGTTGCCTCGCGGCGGATCCTCTAACTTATCAAGGGTAAAACTCAGCCCGCAGCCTCTCCGCATACGCCACCAGATTGGGGCGCGCCGACACCAGCGCCCGCGACGGCGTTTCGCCCATGGCGTCGGTCAGCGCGCCACTGACGAAGGCGTAGACGCTGGCGTCAATCCATGTGGCGGCGTCGCCCATGAAATAACGCCGCTCGCCCAACAAGGCTGACAGCGCCTCCACATCCGCTTCCAGAAGCCGCAAACGCTCCGCCTCGCTGAAACGTCCCATGCCCTGCCCCCACAGATTGGCGCGCACTTTACGCCGCACCAGCGCCACCACCAATCCGCGCAGCAACGACGGCACGCCCTTGAAGAATACGCCGGGGCCGCGCTCGAAATGCGCGTCCACCATCCAACGCTCATGCACGATGCCCCAGTAGAAATGCTCTCCCAGCATACAGTCCACGCTCCAGGCCAGCGCTTTCTGCTCGGCGTTCAGGCCGGCGTCCAGCGTGATGCCATGCTTGTCCGCCAAGTGCAGGCGGATCAGCGTGGAGTCCGGCACCATCTGGCCGTCGTCGTCGATGCAGGGCAGTTTGCCCTTGGGGACCTTGCGCATATCGCCGCGCACGCGGCGGTACGGGAGGCCGGACAGCTTAAGCAGCAGATCCGCCTTCACCACAAAGGGGCTGGGATCCATCAGGCCCATGGCCGGGCCAAACTGGTACAGGGTGATCATCAAGCGCCTCCCGCTGCCAACATGACATTGAACTGAGGCAGACTAGCACGCCGTCGGGAGCCCGCGCGAGAGGGCTGCGTGAAAAGGGGGAGAAGAGAGTTAATCCGCCGCGCAACGATGCAGCCAGTCCATGACCGCCCGCACCCGAGGGGACGGCGCTTGCGGCGCGCGCACCAGATAATACGCCTGTGGTCCCAGCGGCTCGAACGGCCCTAGCGGCAGCATCAGTTCGCCGCGCTCCACCCGTTCTTGAACCAGACGCCGCCGACCCAGCGCCACCCCGGCGTGATGCGCGGCCGCCTGCGCGCACAAATCGGAACGGTCAAAACTCATGCCGCGCGACGGCAGCGCCACGCCGCGGCGGCGCGCCCACTCGCGCCATTCAGCATCGTGGGCCGCCCGCTCCCAAGCCTGGGCGTCGTGCAACAGCAAACAATCGGCCAGGGCCGCCGGATTACCGCGCAGGCCATGCCGGTCCGCGTACTCCGGGCTGCACACCGGCGCTACTTGCTCGTCCATCAGGCGCTGCGCCTCCAGGCTGGGAAACTCGCCGGTGGAGTAATACAGCGCCAGGTCGATGTTCCAGGTGCGAAAATCCACCATCTCGTTGCCGCTGCGGATGTCCAGCGCGATGCGTGGGTGGCGCTCGGTGAAATCCGCCAGCCGCGGCGCCAGCCAGCATTGCGCCAGCGAGGGCCGCGCGTACAGCGCCACCGCGCCGGCCGGCTCGGCGTCGTCCTGTGGATTCAGGGCCGCCTCCAATTGCGTCTGGCCGGCCAGCCAGGCCTGGTAGATGCGCTCGCCGTCCTCGCTCAGCCGCAGGCTGCGGGTCAGCCGCAGAAACAAGCGGGTGCCCAGCGCCCGTTCCAGCCGGGCGATGCGATGACTGACCGCGCTGGCGCTCAGGCACAGTTCCTCGGCGGCGCGGGCAAAGCTCAGATGCCGCGCCGCCGCCGCGAAGGTGTGCAGATTGGACCATTGTGCGCCGTCCAGCCGAACGCCGGCGCGTGGGGGAAGGTTCAGCATGCCGCCATTATCGTTCACGCAGGCAGCCGCCGCCGGCCTTCCGCCAGATAGGTGTCCATTTCCGCCGGCGGCACCATGCCGCCGCCGGTGCCCCATACCAGATGCGCGGCGCGCGCCAGCCTCTCCGCACTCAAGCCCATCCGCTGGCGGTAGCCCTGGGACTCGCCTAGCACCCTCAGCGGGCCCGGCATGCCGGCCAGCGCCGACGGCTCCAGCTTCAACCCCTGCTCCCGTTCCAATAAGGCCAGTAAACGGTACAACTCGCCATCGTCCACCGTGTAATAACCGTCGATCAGCCGCTGCATCGCGCGGCCGACGAAGCCGGACGGACGCCCCACCGCCAGACCGTCGGCGGCGGTCAGATTGTCGATGCCGAAATCCTGCACCGCCACCGCGTCATGCAGCCCGGTGTAGACGCCCAGCAGCATGCAGGGCGCGTGGGTGGGTTCGGCGAACAGGCAATGCACGGCGTCGCCGAAAGCCAGTTTGAGGCCGAAGGCCACCCCGCCCGGCCCGCCGCCCACGCCGCAGGGCAGATACACCAGCAGCGGGTGTTCCGCGTCCACCCGGACGCCCTGCTCCGCCAATTGGCCACGCAGGCGCTCAGCCGCCACCGCGTAGCCTAGAAACAGGTTCTTCGAATTCTCGTCGTCGACAAAATGGCAGCGCGGATCGGACGCCGCCTGCTTGCGGCCTTCGGCCACCGCCACGCTGTAATCGGACGGATACTCAAGCACATTGACGCCGTGGCTGCGCAGCAAGTCCTTCTTCCACTGCCGCGCGTCCGCCGACATATGCACGCTGGCCTGGAAACCCAGCTTGGCGCTGATGATGCCGATGGACAGGCCCAAATTCCCGGTGGAGCCCACCGCCACCCGATAGCCGCTGAAGAAGGCTCGCGCCTCATCGCTGTCCAATCCGGCATAGTCGTCGCCCTCCCGCAGCAGGCCGTGGCTGAGCGCCAAGGCTTCCGCGTGTTTCAGCACCTCGTAGATGCCGCCGCGCGCCTTGATTGAGCCGGAAATCGGCAGCAAATTGTCCGCCTTCAGCCACAGGCTGCCGCCCGCCTCCAAGCCGGCCTCGGCCCATAGCGCCGCGCGCATCGCCGGAATCGGCAACAGCGGCGACTCTATGATGCCGCCGCTGGCGGCCGCGTCCGGGAACACCCGCGCCAGATAGGGCGCGAAGCGGCGCAGCCGCGCGTCGGCGTCCTCGACGTCGGCCCGGCTCAAGCCCACGTCGGCCAAAGCTTCCGCCGCCGGCGCCCGTGCGGGATTGAACCAGCTCAAAGGCTGCAAGGCCATCAAGGGCGTCAATAAGGGGTGGCTGGCCTGCCAATCGGCCACGGTCTTGCCGGCAATCGTCGCTTGCATCGCGCGCTCCATGGAATCGAAGACCCGATTAAACCGCGCCGCGCCGCCGCTGGCAAAAGACGATTGCGCAAGCGACGGCTGACGCTGGATCAGCCATGCGGACTCGGGGACTTGCCACGCGCCGGGGTCCATCTCCTATGATGTGCGGATTATCCGCCGTCAGGAGTCGCCGTGCTCGCCAAGATCACCCGCCTGTTTCCGCTATGGGCCTTGCTGCTATCCGCCATCGCTTACCAGCGGCCGGCGACGTTCACTCCGCTGCTGCCGCATACCGGGCTGCTGCTGGCGGTGATCATGTTCGCGATGGGGCTAACGCTGACGCTGGACGATTTCAAACGGGTGCTGAGCCGGCCGGCACCGGTATTGGCCGGACTCGGTCTGCACTATCTGGTGATGCCGCTGGCGGCCTGGGCACTGGCGCAGCTGTTCCAGATGCCGCCGCAGCTGGCCATAGGCATGATTCTGGTGGGCAGCGTCGCCAGCGGTACCGCGTCCAATGTGATCATCTATCTATCGCGCGGCGATGTGGCGCTGTCGGTCACCATCTCTTCGCTATCCACGCTGGTGGGCGTGGTGGCCACGCCGCTGCTGACCCGGCTGTACGTGGACGCGGCGATCAAGGTGGAAGTGGCGGCGATGCTGCTGAGCATTCTCCAAATCGTCATCCTGCCGATAGGGCTGGGCTTGCTGGCCCACCGTTTCTTCGCGCCTCAGGTCCGCCGGCTGGAGCCGCTGCTGCCGCTGTTGTCGATGCTGGCCATCGTCGCGCTGATCGCCGCCATCGTCGCCGGCAGCAAGAACCACATCGCCGCGGTGGGCGGTCTGACTATTCTGGCGGTGATGCTGCACAACGCCATCGGCCTGTTGGGCGGGTATTGGGGAGGACGCTTGCTGGGCTTCGACGAATCGGTATGCCGCACGCTGGCGATCGAGGTAGGCATGCAGAACTCCGGCCTGGCCGCCCAGCTGGGCAAGGCCTACTTCAGCCCGCTAGCGGCGCTGCCGGGAGCGCTGTTTTCGGTCTGGCACAATATTTCCGGCTCGCTGCTGGCCGGCTATTGGCGGGACAAGCCCGCCGAGCGGACGCCGGCCGGTGCGGAACAACACGGGTAACGATGAAACTGCGCGCGACATCGCGCCGGATCAGCTCTCCACCCGCCAATGCCCGCTCTTGCCGCCCTCTTTCTCCAGCAGCCGCACGCCGTCGATGACCATGCCGCGGTCCACCGCCTTGCACATATCGTAAATGGTCAACAGGCCGACGTTGGCGGCGGTCAGCGCTTCCATTTCCACCCCGGTCTGGCCGCTGCATTCCGCGGTGACTTCGATACGCACCGCGTTGTCGGCCTCCAGCAGTTCGAAGTCCACCGCCACGCGGGTCAGCGCGATCGGGTGGCAGAGCGGGATCAGGTCGGCGGCTTTCTTGGACGCCATGATGGCGGCGATGCGAGCGATGCCTAGCACGTCGCCTTTTTTATGGCCGCCGCCCTTCACCAGCGCGAAGGTGGCGGGCAGCATGCGGATATGGCCTTCGGCCACCGCGCGGCGGCGGGTGTGCGCCTTGGCGCCGACGTCGACCATATGGGCCTGGCCGCCGGCATCGAAATGGGTCAATTCGGACATGGATATCTCCTCCGGCCTGCTAGGACAGCAGCCGGTAAATCAGCCAGAAGGCGCTGACCAGCACCACCAGGCCGCCGCTCCAGCGGGCGATGCGGCCAAGGTAGCGCAGGTAGAGCGGATTGCGGGTCAATAGATAACAGACGCCTGCCCAGCCCAACAACAGGATGGTGACGAGCAGCCACAAGCGCCAGAAGCCGAACACCGCTAGGCCACCTCCGGCAGCCGGTGGAAGCTGGACGGCGCGTCCAGCGGATCGTCGTAGCTGACGTATTCCCAGGCTTCCGGCGTTTCCAGCAGCTTGCGCAGCAGCTTGTTGTTCATCGCGTGGCCGGACTTGTGGCCGGAGAAGGCGGCGATCAGCGGATGGCCGATGATGTAAAGGTCGCCGATGGCGTCCAGGATTTTATGGCGGACGAATTCATCCGGAAAGCGCAGGCCTTCCGGGTTCAGCACATATTCGTCGTCGATGACGATGGCGTTGTCCAGGCTGCCGCCACGGCCCAGGCCGTGGTTGCGCATGTATTCCACCTCGTGCATGAAGCCGAAGGTGCGCGCGCGGCTGATCTCGTCGGTATAGGAATGGCGCGCGAAATCCACCGCCACGGTCTGAGGCGCCAGATTGAAAGCCGGATGGTTGAAGTCTATGGACAGGGTGACCTTGAAGCCGTCGTGCGGCTCCAGCTTCACCCACACGCCGCGCTCTTCCACCTCCACCGTCCGGGTGACGCGGATGAAACGCTTCTTGGCGTTCTGCTCGGCCACGCCCGCGGTCTGCAGCAGGTAAATGAAAGGGGCGGCGGATCCGTCCATGATGGGGATTTCCGCCGCCGTGACCTCAATCACGAGGTTGTCGATGCCAAAGCCCGCCAGGGCCGACATCAAATGCTCGATCGTGCCGACACGCACGCCGGTGTCAGTCACCAGCGTGGAGGAGAGTCGCGTGTCGTTGACGAGCGATGGATCCGCTTTCACCTCCACCGGCTCGGGCAAGTCGGTGCGGCGAAAGACGATCCCGGTGTCGGGCGCGGCCGGCAGCAGGGTGAGTTTCACCCGCTCGCCGGAGTGCAAACCCACACCCGTGGCGCTTATCGCTTGTTTCAGCGTGCGCTGCAATATCATGTCGGACTTCTCAAACGGATGGGAATGCCCGATTCTAGCACAGTCAAAAACCGCACTTTATTGATTGATTTGCAGTATTAAATAGCTTTCTTCTATAGCGACTCCGCCTCAGTCCGCCTGCTTGCGCAGGAAGGCCGGGATATCGTAGCTTTCGCTCACTTCCGGATTGGAGAAGTCCATGGACGGCGCGGCGCGGCGACGGCCCTGGCGCATGATGGCCGGGGTGTCGAAGTCGTCGTAGCTGACCACTTCCACCGCGCGGTCGTCGGTGCCGGTCTTCACGATCTTGATGTACTCCGGACGCTCCTCGGTGTTGCGCGCGGTCTTTTTCTGGCCCAGACCAGTAGCGATCAAGGTCACGCGGATGGTGTCTTCAGGCATGTCTTCCACTTCGGCGGTGCCGAACTTGATCTGCGCGTCTTCGTCCGCGTACTGGCGCACGATGCCCATGATTTCGCGATACTCGCTCATCTTCAGGCAGCCCGGCGCGGTGGAGATGTTGACCAGCACGCCGCGCGCGCCTTCCAGAGTGATATTGTCCAGCAGCGGGCTGGCCACGGCCTGCTCGGCGGCCACGCGGGCGCGGTCGATGCCGGAAGCGTAGGCGGAACCCATCATCGCCAGGCCCATTTCGCTCATCACGGTGCGCACGTCGGCGAAGTCTACGTTGATCAGGCCCGGGCAAGTGATGACTTCGGCAATGCCGGCCACCGCGCCCTTGAGCACATCGTCGGCGGCGCGGAAGGCTTCGCGCATGGTCACGTCGTCGCCCAGCACTTCCATCAGTTTTTCATTGGGGATCACGATCAGCGAATCGACGTGCTTTTTCAGGTCTTCGATGCCGTTCTGCGCCACTTTCATGCGCTTGCCTTCGTGCTCGAACGGACGGGTGACCACGCCCACGGTCAGGATGCCCATTTCCTTGGCCACTTCGGCCACCACCGGCGCCGCGCCGGTGCCGGTGCCGCCGCCCATGCCGGCGGTGACGAACACCATATTGGAGCCGCGCAGCATCTCGGCGATGCGCTCGCGGTCTTCCAGCGCCGCGCTGCGGCCCACTTCCGGATTGGCGCCCGCGCCCAGGCCGCGAGTCAGGTTGTTGCCCAACTGCAGTTTCTGCGGCGACTTGTTGCGCAGCAGCGACTGAGCGTCGGTATTGGCGCAGATGAATTCCACGCCGTGCACATTGCCGTCGATCATATTGTCGATGGCGTTGCAACCGCCGCCGCCAACGCCGATGACTTTGATGATCGCCACATTGGCGGTTTCTTGCATAACTTCAAAGACCATTCCGCTCATTTTCCTCTCCTCAATAAAGATGAGCTACCGACTTCATATACATCTGCCCGATCGCTATCGTGGCCAGCGAGTGCGCCGGCCGCGTAGCGCTTAGAAATTGCCAGCGAACCACGCCTTCATGCGCGTGAACATCTGGCCTACACCCGCCGACTCCACCTTGGGGCCGGTATGCGTTTGAATCTGATCCTTGCCATACAACAGCAGGCCGACGCCGGTGGAGAAGCGCGGGGTCTTCACCACTTCCGCCAGGCCGCCCACATACTTGGGCACGCCGACGCGCACCGGCATGTGGAACACTTCCTCCGCCAGCTCCACCATGCCCGGCATCAGGCTGGCGCCGCCGGTCAGCACGATGCCGGAGGACAGCAAATCCTCAAAACCGCTGCGGCGCAGTTCCTGCTGCACCAGTTGGAACAGCTCTTCCACCCGCGGCTCAACCACTTCGGCCAGCGTGGCGCGCGACATCTGACGCGGCCCGCGCTCGCCCACGCCCGGCACTTCTATCATCTGGCTGGGGTCGGCCATCGCCACCAGCGCCACCGCGTGCTGGATCTTGATGTCCTCGGCCTCCTTGGTGGGCGTGCGCAAGGCCATGGCGATGTCGTTGGTGATCTGGTCGCCGGCGATCGGAATCACCGCGGTGTGACGAATCGCGCCGTTGGCGTACACCGCGATGTCGGTGGTGCCGCCGCCGATGTCGATCAGGCACACGCCCAGGTCTTTTTCGTCTTCCGACAGCACCGCGATGGCGGAGGCCATCGGCTGCAGCACCAGGTCGGACACTTCCAGACCGCAGCGGCGCACGCACTTGGTCACGTTCTGGGCGGCGGACACCGCGCCGGTGACGATGTGCACCTTGGCCTCCAGCCGCACGCCGCTCATGCCCAGCGGTTCGCGCACGCCTTCCTGGCCGTCGATGCTGTATTCCTGAGTCAGGATGTGCAGCACCTGATGGTCGGGCGGGATGGTCACCGCGCGCGCGGTTTCAATCACGCGGTCGATGTCCATCTTGGTGACTTCGCGATCCTTGATCGCCACCATGCCGTGCGAGTTCACGCTCTTGATGTGGCTGCCGGCGATGCCGGCGAACACTTCGTGAATCTTGCAGTCGGCCATCAGCTCGGCCTCTTCCAGCGCGCGCTGGATCGCCTGCACCGTGGATTCGATGTTCACCACCATGCCGCGCTTCAAACCGCGCGACGGGGTGTGGCCCATGCCGACGATATTGAGTTGGCCGTCCTCCAGGACTTCTGCGACGATCGCCACGATCTTGGATGTGCCGATGTCGAGGCCAACCAGCATGTTCTTGCTTTCCTTTGGTTTGCTCACCTGTCGCTCCAACTGCTAATTACTTGTTTCCCTTGGCCGGCGGCGCCTTGTAATCGGGCATCCGCACGGCGAATCCATTCGGGTAGCGCATATCCACGTATTCCACGTGATACGGCAACGCCGCCAATTTGCTCTTCCAGTACTGGGCGAAGCGGCGGGCGCGCGGACTTACGTCGTTGCGTCCCAACTCCAGCTGCACCTGGTTGTCCAGCCCCACTTTCCAGGCGCGGCGGCTGGACAGCCACAGCGCCGCGGGCTTGACGCCCGCCGGAGCCAGATCCTGGCGCAGGCCGCCCAGCATTTCGCTCATGTCCTTCTCTGCCCCCGCCGGCCCGTAAAACACCGGCAGGTCCTGATCGCTGGCGGCGTCGAACCGCTCTCCTCGGGTATTGACCAGGCCGTTCTCTCCCCAGCGCGCAAGCGCCACATGCTCTTCCACTGAAATGTCCAGCGCGTCCGGCCAGCGCCGTCGCACCTGGGCATCCCGCACCCACGGCAATTTGCCGAAGGCCGCCCGCGTCTTGTCGATGTCCAGCGTGAAGAAGGTGCCGGACAGTTCATGCTCGGCAATGAACTTCAGCTGTTCCGGCGTCACGCGTTTCATGTCGCCGCGAATCTGGATCTTCTTCACCGGAAACACCGGAGCGTGCGTCAACCAGAACCCTCCTGCATACAGCAACATCAGCGCTGCGGCGGCCAGCATCAAATTGGCCAGGCCTCTTAGCAACCGATGGTTATCCCACATGCACCATATCCAGCACCTTGAGGCACAAATCCTCGTAACTGATGCCCATCGCCCGCGCCGCCATCGGCACCAGGCTGTGGCTGGTCATGCCCGGATTGGTGTTGGCTTCCAGCAAGTAAATGCCTCCGGCCTCGTCCATCAGGAAATCCACCCGGCCCCAGCCGCGGCCGCCCAATACGCGGAACGCGGCCAGCGACAGTTCGCGCGCGCGCTGTTCCAGCGCTTCGCTCAGGCCGGACGGGCAACGGTAGACGGTGTCGTCGCGGAAATACTTGGCGTCGTAGTCGTAGAACTCGGTCGCCGGCTCGATCTTGATGGTCGGATAGGCGGTGTCGCCTATCACCGCACAGGTGTACTCGCCGCCGCCGATGAATCGCTCGGCAATCACGATGCTGTCGTATTTGCGCGCCTCTTCGAACGCGGCTTTCAGCTCGCCCGGCTGCTTGACCTTGGTCACGCCGATGCTGGAGCCCTCAGTGGCCGGCTTGACGAAGATGGGCAGACCAAGCTTGGCCTCCACCGCGGCGAAGTCGCTGTTCTCGTCCAGCAGCTCGAACTCCGGGATCGGCAGGCCGGCGCCCTGCCACAACAGCTTGGTGCGCCATTTGTCCATGCAGATCGCCGACGCCATCACCCCGCAGCCGGTATATGGCAGCCCCATGCTTTCCAGCACGCCTTGCAAGGTGCCGTCTTCTCCGAAGGGGCCATGCAGGATGTTGAACACGCGGTCGAAGCCTTCTTCCTTCAACGCGCTCAGCGGTTGTTCCGACGGATCGAACTTGTGAGCGTTCACGCCGCGGGACTGCAGGGCCTTGAGCACGCCGGCGCCGCTCATCAGCGACACTTCGCGCTCGGAGGAACTGCCGCCCATCATCACCGCCACCTTGCCGTACTGCTTCATTGCCTTGTCCTTGTCATTCATCATCACGCGCCCGCCGCCACTTTGGCCGGCACCGCGCCGATGGAGCCCGCGCCCATGGTCACCACCACGTCGCCGTCGCGAGCTTGATCGAAAATGGTCTGCTGCATCTCGGCGATGTCCTCGACGAACACCGGCTCCACCTTGCCCAGCACCCGCACCGCGCGCGCCAGCGCGCGGCCGTCGGCGGCGACGATGGGCGCTTCGCCGGCGGCGTAGACTTCGGACAACAGCAGCGCGTCCACGCCGGACAGCACTTTGACGAAGTCCTCGAACAGGTCCCGGGTGCGGGTGTAGCGGTGCGGCTGGAAGGCCAGCACCAGACGCTTGTCCGGGAAGGCGCCGCGCACCGCGGCCAGCGTGGCGGCCATTTCCACCGGATGGTGGCCGTAGTCGTCCACCAGGGTGAAACTGCCGCCGTCCTTGGCCGGCACTTCGCCATAGCGCTGGAAGCGGCGGCCGACGCCGGCGAACTCGGCCAGGCCTTGCTGGATAGCTTCCACGCTGGCGCCGCACTCCAGGCCGATGGCGATGGCGGACAGCGCGTTGAGCACGTTGTGGCGGCCCGGCATGTTCAGCACAACCGGGAAGCGCACTTCCTTGCCGTTCTTCACCACCACGTCGAAATGCATCTGTCCGGCCGCGGCGCGGACGTTCTCCGCGTAGATGTCGGCGGAATCGTCCAGGCCATAAGTGGTCACCGGCTTGGTGATGCGGCCGCGGATCTCTCGCACATTGGGGTCGTCCACACACAGTACCGCGCGGCCGTAGAACGGCAAGCGCTGCAGAAAGTCCACGAAAGCCTGCTTGAGCTTGTCGAAGCTGTGGTCGTAGGTGTCCATGTGATCGGCGTCGATATTGGTCACCACCGCCATCACCGGAGTCAAATGCAAGAAGGAGGCGTCCGATTCGTCGGCCTCGGCCACCAGGAATTCGCCGGACCCCAGCCGCGCGTTGGTGCCGGCCGCGGTCAGCTTGCCGCCGATGACGAAGGTGGGATCCAAACCGGCCGCGCCCAGCACCGAGGCGGTCAGGCTGGTGGTGGTGGTCTTGCCGTGGGTGCCGGCGATGGCGATGCCCTGCTTGAAGCGCATCAACTCAGCCAACATCAGCGCGCGCGGGATCACCGGAATTTTGTTGGCGCGCGCTTCCAGCACTTCAGGATTGTCGGACTTGACCGCGGTGGAGGTCACCACCACGTCGGCGCCGTGCATATAGGTGGCGTCGTGGCCGTAGAACACGCGAATGCCCTGATCGATCAGCCGTTTGCTGGTAGCGCTCTCCGTCATGTCGGAGCCGGACACGGTAAAGCCCAGGCCGTACAGCACCTCGGCGATGCCGCACATGCCCACGCCGCCGATGCCGACGAAATGTATGTGTTTGACCCTGTGTTTCATGTCTGTGTCTCTGCTTGAGCGCTCATATGACGCCCTGTCATTCCCTGGCCAGTTGCTGGCACAGGTCGGCCACCCGGCCGGCCGCGCCGGAATGGGCCAGCGCGCGCGCGCGTTCGGCCTTGTCCAGCAACTGGTCTCTATCCAAACCCGCCAACAAGCCCGCAAGCCCATCGGCGTTCAATTCTTTCTGCGGCAGATGCCAGGCCGCGCCGGCCTTCGCCATCCACTCGGCGTTGTCGCGCTGATGGCCGGTGGTGGACACCACCAGCGGCACCAGCACGCTGGGCACGCCGGCCGCGCACAATTCGCTGACCGTGATCGCGCCGGCGCGGCAAATCACCAAGTCGCATTCGGCCAGGCGCTTAGGCATGTCGTCGACAAAGGGCAACAATTCCACCTGATCCCGCAAGCCAGCGGCCTGATAAGCGGCTTCGACCACGGCGAAATTCGCTTCGCCGGTCTGGTGCGTCAATTGCGGTCGCTTGTCGGCCGGCAACTTGGCCATCGCCTGCGGCAAAGTGTCATTCAAAATCTTGGCCCCCAGGCTGCCGCCCACCACTAGCACCTTCAGCGGCCCGCCGCGGCCGGCAAAACGCTCAGCCGGCGGGGCGATGCTCTCGATCTCGCCGCGCACCGGATTACCGGTGACCAGGGCCTTGCCGTTGCGCGCCGCGTCCCCATCGAAACCGCAGACCAGTTTCTTGGCGAACGGCAGCAAGGCCTTGTTGCTCAACAACAGGCCGGCGTCGGCGTTCACCAACACCAGCGGCTTCCACAGCAGGCCCGCCATCACGCCGCCGGGCAGGCAGACGTAGCCGCCCATGCCCAGCACCACGTCCGGGCGATGGCGGAAAATCTGCGCCGCGCTGCTGAAGAAAGCGCCAAGCAGCTGCAACGCGCCCTTGGCCGAGCCCAACAGGCCCTTGCCGCGCACACCGTGGAAGTTCAGCCGCTCCAGCGGAATGCCGGTGGGCGGCACCAATTTGTTCTCCATGCCGCGCCGGGTGCCCAGCCACACCACGTTCCAGCCCCGGTTTTGCAATTCCTTGGCCACGGCAAGGCCGGGGACGATGTGTCCACCCGTACCAGCCGCCATCACCATGACCGTGCGATTCGCCATCTCTAATCCGTTCCGTTAACTCTCGTTGCCGCGCATCATGCGCCGGTTTTTGCTTCGCCCTTCGGGCTCGCAGAAACCGCCACCTACGGGCTTACGCCCTCACGCGCCTGACAGCGCTGCTCATGTGCGGCTACACTTTGTAGCCGCGCATGATGCGGCGGTTTTCATAATCAACCCGCAGCAGCACCGCCACCGCGATCAAATTCATCAACATCGCCGAGCCGCCGAAGGACATCAGCGGCAAGGTCAAACCCTTGGTCGGCAGCAGGCCCATATTCACCCCGATGTTGAAAAACACCTGGATGCCGAGCCAGATGCCCAGACCCTGCGCCACCAGCGACTGGTAATAGCGCTCCAGCTTTTTCGACTCCACGCCGATGTGGAAGGCGCGCCGCACAATCCAGGCGTACAAACCCACCACCACGCAAATGCCGGCAAAACCGAACTCTTCCGAAATCACCGCCATGATGAAGTCGGTATGCGCCTCCGGCAGGTAAAACAGCTTCTCTATGCTGCCGCCCAGACCGACGCCGAACCACTCGCCGCGACCGATGGCGATCAAGGAGTGCGACAACTGATAGCCCTTGCCGTACGGGTCGTCCCACGGGTCCATGAAGCCCAACACCCGCTTCAAGCGATACGGCGAGGAGATGATCAGCACCACGATGGCGCCCACCGCCATCACCGCCAGCCCGCTGAAGATGCGCATATTGATGCCGCCGAGGAAGAGCACGCCCATCGCGATGCTCATCACCACCATCAGCGCGCCGAAGTCCGGCTCGCGCAGCAGCAGGAAGGCCACCACTACCATGGCGGCGAACATCGGCGCGAAGCCTTCTTTCAGGCTGTGCAGCAGATGGCTCTTGCGCACGGTGTAATCCGCCGCGTACAGCACGGTGGCGAACTTCATCACTTCGGACGGCTGCAGGTTCAACACGATCAAGTTGATCCAGCGCCGCGAGCCGTTGACCATCTTGCCGATGCCGGGAATCAGCACCAGCACCAGCAATACCAGCCCAATCAGAAAAATCTTGCCGGAGTACTTCTGCCAAAACGCCGTTGGAATCTGGAAGGCGATATAGGCCGCGCTCAGCCCTATCGTCATGAAGATCATGTGACGGATCAGATAGAAGTAACGGTTGTGCGTGGCCGCGTCGGCCTCGGCGTAAGCGATGGACGCCGAGTACACCATTACCAGGCTGATCGACAACAGCAGGGCCAGCGCCCAGGACAGCGCTTCGTCGAACGGCTTGATGGCGGCGTAGCGCCGGGCTCCGTGCACGATCATGGCCGCGTCGCCTCCGCTTGCCGCGCCTTCAGCTCGCGCACGGCGTCGATGAACACCTGGGCGCGATGCGCGTAGTTGCGGAACATGTCCAGGCTGGCGCAGGCTGGCGACAGCAGCACCACGTCGCCGGGCCGCGCCAGTTCCGCCGCGCGGCGGGTGGCTTCTTCCAGCGTCGCGCAGTCCTGCAGCGGCAGGCCGGTGGCGGCCAGCGCGGCGCGAATCTTGCCGGCGTCGCGGCCAATCAACAGCACGGCGCGGGCGATGCGGCGGCAGGCCGGCGCCAGCGGCGCGAAGTCCTGTCCCTTGCCGTCACCGCCGGCGATCAACACCACCGGACGGGTCATGCCGTTCAGGGCCGCCTCGGTGGCACCGACATTGGTGCCCTTGGAATCATCGATAAACGCAACCGAACCGATTTCGTCTACCAGTTCGACGCGATGTTCCAGACCCTGGAAGGTTTTCAGCCCTTGCAGCAGCGCCGCGCGCGGCGCGCCCACGGCTTCGCACAAAGCCAGCGCGGCCAGCGCGTTGGCGGCGTTGTGCAGGCCCTGCAGACGCATTTCGGCGCAATCGAAGGCCCGCTCTCCGTCCAGGCTCAGCCAGTAGCTGCCGTCATCCTGCTGCAACGCGAATGCGGCATTCTTTGTCAGCGAGAACCATTTGACCGCGCGGCCGGGCCGCACCATCGCGCGCACCAGCGCGTCGTCGCGGTTCAGCACCTGGACGCCGGCGCCATGGAACACCCGGGTCTTGGTGTGGGCGTAGTCCAGCAGGTCGTCGTAACGGTCGAGGTGGTCCTCGGAAATGTTCAGCACCGTGGCCGCGTCGGCCTCCAGGCTGTAAGTGGATTCCAGCTGAAAGCTGGACAGTTCAAGCACCCACACGTCCGGACGCTTGCCGCTTTGCTCGCGCTCCAGCTGCGCTTCCAGCACCGCCAGACCGATATTGCCGGCCACCACCACGTCCAGGCCGGCTACGGCGCACAGATGGCCGGCCAGGCTGGTGACTGTGCTCTTGCCGTTGGAGCCGGTGATGGCGATCACCTTGCTGCCGTCGCCGCGAATCGCGCGCGCCAGCACTTCGATATCGCCTATCACCTCGCCGCCGGCTTGGCGGAAGGCGGCGACGGCCGGGTTCTTCAGCGGCACGCCCGGACTCAGCACCAGCAGGTCGGCGTCGGCGAAGGTCTGTTCGTTGAAGTCGCCGCCGCGCACTTCCGCCTGCGGCAGGAAGGCGCGCAGTTCGGCCACGCGCTCGGCCGACGGTTTTGCGTCGGCCACGCTCACGCGCGCGCCGTGCGCGGCCAGGTAGCGCGCGGCCGCCAGGCCCGAGCCTCCCAAGCCCACCACCACGACGTGACGATTCGCGTAATCCATGTTCTTCCTCAACGCAGCTTGATGGTGGACAGGCCGGCAAGCACCAGCATCATGGTGATGATCCAGAAACGCACCACCACTTGCGTTTCCTTCCAGCCTTTCAATTCATAGTGGTGATGCAGCGGCGCCATGCGGAACACCCGCTTGCCGGTGAGCTTGAACGAAGCCACCTGGATCATCACGGACAGCGCTTCCATCACGAACAGGCCGCCCATGATCAAGAGCACGATTTCCTGACGCACAATCACCGCCACGGTGCCCAGCGCCGCGCCCAGCGCCAGCGCGCCGACGTCGCCCATGAACACCTGGGCTGGATAGGCGTTGAACCATAAGAACCCCAGGCAGGCGCCGCACATCGCCGCGCAGAACACCACCACCTCGTGGGCGCCGGGAATGAAGGGCAGGCCCAGGTATTTGGAAAACACCGCGTGGCCGGCGACATAGGCGAAGATGGACAGACCGGCCGCCACCAGAACGGTGGGCAAGGCCGCCAGGCCGTCCAGGCCATCGGTCAGGTTCACCGCGTTGGAAGTGCCTACGATGACGAAATAGGTCAGGATGCAGAAACCGATCGCGCCCAGCGGATAGGAGATGGTCTTGACGAAAGGCACGATCAGCTCGGTGGACGCCGGCAGCTTGGCGGTGGCGATCAGGAACACGCCGGCGCCGATGGCGATGGCGGACTGCCAGACCATCTTGAACTTGGCGGACACCCCTTTCGGGTCCTTGTACACCACCTTGCGCCAATCGTCGTAAAAACCCAGCGCGCCGGTGCCGAACATCACCGCCAGCAGCAGCCACACGTATTTATTGGACAGGTCCGCCCACAGCAGCGTGGTCAGGCCGATGGCCAGCAGGATCAACGAGCCGCCCATGGTCGGGGTGCCGGCCTTGACCAGATGGGTTTGCGGGCCATCGTTGCGCACCGCCTGGCCCACTTTGAGCTCGGTCAGTTTGCGGATCACCCACGGCCCCAGCAGTAGCGAGATCGCCAGCGCGGTCAGCGCCGCCATCACCGCGCGCAGCGTGATGTAGTTGAAGACGTTGAAGGCCCGGATGTGGGAGCCCAGCATTTCAGCCAGCCAGAGCAGCACGTTATTGTTCCTCTCTAAATTGTTGCATCAGGTGTTCCA
This sequence comes from Chromobacterium sp. IRSSSOUMB001, assembly GCF_023507765.1. Lineage (NCBI taxonomy): Bacteria > Pseudomonadati > Pseudomonadota > Betaproteobacteria > Neisseriales > Chromobacteriaceae > Chromobacterium > Chromobacterium sp. IRSSSOUMB001. The sequence continues at coordinate 118,529 of NZ_JALCYU010000006.1, read as the reverse complement.
CCACCCGTTCCATGCGCATGAAGCGCGACCCCTTGACCAGAACGGAGGCACCCGACGGCAACTGCGCGTCGAGAAACTCGTACAACTCGTCAATCGAATCAAAATGTTTGCCGCCCGCGCCGCAGGCGACGGCGGCGTGACGGGAGGCTTCGCCCAAGGTCAGCAGCAGATCAATGCCGCGCGCCTGGGCGTACTCGCCCACTTCCGCGTGCAGCGCATCGGCGGCTTCGCCCAATTCGCCGATGTCGCCCATCACGAAGCAGCGCGGCGCGGGCAAGCGCGTCAGCACGTCGATTCCGGCCTTCATCGAGTCCGGATTGGCGTTGTAACTGTCGTCGATCACGCTCAAGCCGCGCGGACTTTGCTTGAGCTGCAAACGGCCCTTGGCCCCGCCGAAGGCCGCCAAACCGGTGGCGATGCCATCCAACGGCACGCCGGCGGCCAGGGCCAGGCTGGCGGCGGCCAGCGCGTTGCGCACATTGTGTTCGCCCGGCGCCGGCAGTTCTATCCGCCGCTCGCCGTCGGCGCAGCGCAGTGTGAAGCGGCTGTTCAAGGCGCCCAGCTCGATGTCGACGGCGTGAACATCGGCTTCGGGGTTCAGACCGAAGGCGATCTGGCGATGGCCGTCCGCCGCGCGGCGGAACAGCGCCAGATTGGCGTCATCGGCGTTCAACACCGCCACGCCGTCGGCGTCCAGACCTTCGAAGATTTCCGCCTTGGCGCGCGCCACCTCCTCGGTGGAGCCGAAATAACCGAAGTGAGCGCGCATCGCGTTATTGACCAGCGCGATGCGCGGCCGGGCCAGGCCGGTCAGGTAACGCAGCTCGCCATGATGGTTCATGCCCATCTCCAGCACCGCGTAGCGATGCTCCGGCGTCAGGCGCAGCAGGGTCAGCGGCAGGCCAATGTCGTTGTTGAAGTTGCCGGCGGTGGCCAGCACCGCGTCGGCGCCGGCGTGGCGACGCAGAATCGCCGCCAGCATTTCCTTGACCGTGGTCTTGCCGTTGGAACCGGTGACGCCAATGCGCAGCGCCGCTTGGCGCAGCGCCCAGCCGGAAGCCAGCCGGCCCAGGGCCAGCCGGGTATCGTCGACGCGGATCAGGCTCGCGCCGGGCAAGTCAAAATCCGCGCGCACCAGCGCGGCCGCGCCCTTGGCGACAACCTCGGCGACAAAGTCGTGGGCGTCGAAGCGTTCGCCCTTCAAGGCGACGAACAGATCGCCGGGACCGGCCTCGCGGCTATCGGTCACTACGCGCAGGATGTCGCCGTCCGGGCCGCTCAAAGCGCCCCGGGCCAGTTCGGCGGCCTGCAGCAGCGTCATCATGCGCGTTCCCCCCAAGCGGTCAGCGCCTCTTCCGCCACGCGGAAGTCGGAGAACGGCCGTTTGACGCCGGCTATGTCCTGGTATTCCTCATGGCCCTTGCCGGCCACCAGCACCACGTCGCCGGCGCGCGCCTGGCCCACCGCCCAGTGGATGGCCGCTTCGCGGTCTACCTCAACGTGAGTGCGCGCGGCGTCCATGCCGGCCAACACGTCGCGCAGAATGGCTTGCGGGTCTTCAGTGCGCGGGTTGTCGCTGGTCAGCACCGCCACGTCGGCGATTTTCTCGGCGATGGCGCCCATCATCGGGCGCTTGCCCGGATCGCGGTCGCCGCCGCAGCCGAACACGCAGAACAGGCGGCCGCCTTCCGGGCGAATCTCGGCCAAGGTGGACAAGGCTTTTTCCAGCGCGTCCGGGGTGTGGGCGTAGTCGATCACCACTAGCGGCTCGTGCGCGCCGCCCACGCTCTGCATGCGGCCTCGCGCCGGCTGGATGCGCGCCATCACCGCGGCGGCGTCGCGCAGGCTGACGCCGTTGACGCACAAGGTGGCCAGACAGGCCAGCAGATTAGCGGCGTTGAAGCGTCCTACCAAGCCGGTGCGCACATCGGCGATGCCCCAGGGGGTGGTCACCGTCAGTTGCAGGCCGTCCAGCGTCGCGGCCAGCGCCAGCGGACGCACATCGCCCTGCTCCAGGCCGTAAGTCACCACTTGGGTCTGGGCCGGATCGATTTCGGCGGCCAATTGCCTGCCGAATTCATCGTCGGCGTTGATCACCGCGTGTTTCAGGCCTTCCCAGAAAAACAGCTTCTTCTTGGATTCGCCGTAGGCTTCCATCGAACCGTGATAGTCCAGATGATCGCGAGTCAGATTAGTCAGCACCGCCGTGGCGAAGTCCACGCCGTTGACGCGGCTTTGATCCAGGCTGTGGCTGGATACCTCCATCGTCACCACATGCGCGCCCTGACGGCGGTATTCAGCCAGTTTCTGCTGAATGGTCACCGGGTCCGGCGTGGTGTGGGTCGTTTCGGTCAGTTCGCCGTAAAAACCATTGCCGACGGTGCCGATCAGCGCCGCCTTCTGGCCCAGCAGCGAAAAAGCCTGCGCCAGCCAATGGGAAATAGAAGTCTTGCCGTTGGTGCCGGTGATGCCGATTACGCGCAGCGCGCGGCTGGGGTAACCGTAGACCTCGGCCGCCAGCATGCCGATGCGGTCGCGCAGATGCGGCACCGGCAGATTGGGCGCTTGCCACAGCGGGTTCCAGGCGAAGCCGCCGGCATCGTCCCACAACACCGCGGCCGCGCCTTTCGCCAGCGCGGCCTGGATGTAGTCGCGGCCGTCGGAATGCAGGCCGGGGCACGCCAGGAACACGTCGCCGGGCAGCACGCGGCGGCTGTCGGTCTCCACCCGCTTGACGGGCAGTCCCAACTGCTTGATGTCGGCCGGATTCCAATCCGGCATGGGGGTCAAACGGCTTTTCATGATTTGATCAAAAATCCACCGGCACCGGGGTGGATTCCGGCAATAAAGTGTTGTTGGAGGGCTCGTCCGGCTGCACGTTCAGCACTCGCAGCGCGCCGCCGGCGATCTGCGAGAACACCGGCGCAGCCACCGCGCCGCCGTAATATTTGCCCGCGGAGGGCTCGTCTATCATCACCGACACAATCACGCGCGGCGATTTGCCCGGCGCGAAGCCCATGAACAGCGCGCGGTGCTTGTTGGCCACGTAAGTGCGGCCCTCCAGCTTGCGCGCGGTGCCGCTTTTGCCGCCGATGCTGTAACCGATGATGCGGCCGCCTACTGCGCCGCCGCCCGGCTGGCTGTTGGCGATCAGCAGGTCGCGCATTTCATGCGCGGTCTTTTCCGCCAGCACGCGTTTGCCCGGCATCGGCGTATTGGTCTTGTACAGCGAGATAGGCAGCATCACGCCGTCGTTGGCGAACACGGTGTAGGCGCGCGCCATCTGGATCAGGCTGACCGAGATGCCGTAGCCGAAGGACATCGTCGCCTGCTCGATGGGCCGCCAGTTGTGCCAGTCTCGCAGCCGGCCGCCGGCCTCGCCGGGGAAGCCGGTTTCCGGCGCGCGGCCGAAGCCCAGCGCGTCGTAATGCTTCCAGGTTTGTTCCGGCGAGCTCATCAGCGCCAGCTTGCTGGTGCCGACGTTGGACGATTTCTGGATGATGCCGAGGATGTCCAGGCTGGGGCGCGGCGCCACGTCGCGGATGGTGGCCGGGCCTATCATGTAAGTGTGGGTGTCCAGCACCGTGTTGAGGCCGGCCTTGCCGTTTTCCAGCGCCAGCGCGATGGACAGCGGCTTCATCGTCGAACCCGGCTCGAACAGGTCGATCACGCCGCGGTTGCGCATCATTTCCGGCGTCACACCGCTGCGGTTGTTGGGGTTGAACGACGGATAGTTGGCCAGCGCCAGCAGTTCGCCGGTGTGGGCATCCAGCACCACCACGCTGCCCGCCTTGGCCTTGTTAAGCTCCACAGCCGCCTTCAGCTCGCGGTAAGCCAAATACTGGATGCGGTGATCCACCGCCAACGCCAGCTTCTGGCCGTCTCGCGGCGGCTCGATGGCGGCGACGTCTTCAATGATGTGGCCGCGGCGATCCTTCAGTACCACGCGGCGGCCATCCTTGCCGGCCAGCATCTTCTCGCGCGCCAGTTCCACGCCTTCCTGGCCTTTGCCGTCCACGCCGGTGAAGCCGATGATGTGGGACACAATCTCGCCGGCCGGGTAGAAACGGCGGAATTCCTGCTGCTTGGCGATGCCGGGCACGCCCAGCGCCATTACTTTGTCGGCCAACTCCGGGCTGATCTGGCGCTTGATGTAAACAAATTCTTTCTTGCGGTCGGACAGTTTGGCCGACAACTCTTCCGGCGACAGATCCAGCATCGCCGCCAGTTCGCGCAGCTTGGCCGGCGGCACCGGCTCCATGTCCGCCGGGCTGGCCCAGATGGTCTGCACCGGCGAGCTGATCGCCAGCGGTTCGCCGTTGCGATCGGTGATCACGCCGCGGTTGGCCTCCAGCGTCAGCGCACGGCGGAAACGGGCCTCGCCCTGGTTCTGCAGAAAATCCTGCTGCATCACTTGCAGGTAAACCGCGCGGCCGATCAGCGCCAGGAACAACAGCGCCAGCATGAGCAGCACGAAACGCACGCGGCCCGGCTTCATTCGCAGCGCGGGGCTGGCATCCGGGATGCGTTGCTGATGGCGCGGGGAGTAAGTGCGCATCACATCCCCTTTCCAGGTGAAACCACCTGGATCTGACGCGGATCCGGGGTATGCATGTCGAGGCGGCTGGACGCGGCTTTCTCAATCACCGCATGCGCGCCCCAAGTGCTCTGCTCCAGCTGCAGCTGTCCGAACTCGATCTCCAGCTGCTGGGCGGATTTGCGTTCTTTCTGCAAATCGCTGTAGAGCTTGCGCGACACATGGGTCGAGGTGACCACCGACCAGGCGGACAGCACCACGATGACCAGCAGTATCGCGTTGAGCTTGTTCATGCGTCGATCTCCCGCCACGGCGCGGCGGTGCGTTCGGCCACGCGCATGATGGCGCTGCGGGAGCGCGCATTGGCGCGCACCTCCTCATCGCCCGCGCGCACCGGCTTGCCCACGGTGGACATCGGTGGCTGCGCCATGTCGGAAGCACGCACCATCGCCCAAGCCGGCAGCTTTTCCTCGCTGCTGGCGTCGCGCAAGTATTGCTTGACGATGCGGTCTTCCAGCGAATGGAAGCTGATCACCGCCAGACGGCCGTTTTCCGCCAGGCGGCGCGCCGCCTGCGGCAGCACCGCCTTGAGTTCGTCCAGCTCGCGGTTCACAAAGATCCGGATCGCTTGGAAGGTACGCGTTGCGGGGTCCTGACCCGGTTCCCGAGTACGGACGTTTTGCCCAACGAGCACGGCGAGCTCACGCGTGGTCTGGAGGGGGGCGTCAGCCCTTTGCGCAACAATGGCTGCTGCGATCTTGCGAGCAAACCGCTCTTCACCATAAGTCTTGATGACCTCTCTGATATCGGCCTCGTCTGCCGTCGCCAACCATTCGGCCGCGGTGATGCCGCGGGTGGTATCCATACGCATGTCCAGGGGCGCGTCGAAACGGAAACTGAAACCGCGCCGCCCGTCGTCGATCTGCGGCGAGGACACGCCCAGATCCATCAACACGCCATCCACCTGGGGCACGCCCAGGCGGTCCAGTTCCTGCCCCAGCGCTTCAAAACCGTTGTGCACGATCTGAAAGCGCGGGTCTTCCTCCGCCAGCCGCGTGGCCACGGCGATGGCTTCGGGATCCTTGTCGAAGGCGATCAGGCGGCCTTGCGGCCCCAGTCGTGACAGGATCAAGCGGCTGTGGCCACCTCGACCGAAAGTACAATCGACGTAGGTGCCATCCGGCCGGATGGCAAGCGCGTCGACCGCTTCGGTCAAGAGCACCGTCAGGTGCACGAAAGGGGTGGTGCTCACAGCGTAAAGTCTCCAAGGTGTTGGGCCAGATCGGTTTGATCGATGGCCAGGGCGTCAGCGGTCTGGCTGTCCCATTCCTCTGCGTTCCACAGCTCGAAGCGGTTGCCCATGCCCACCAGCGCGACGTCTTTGTCGAGTCCGGTGAGATCGCGCAAGCGCGCGGGCAGCAGAATGCGTCCGGCACTGTCCATTTCCAGCGTTTCCGCGTGGCCGAGCACGAGGCGCTGGTAACGTTTCAGAGTGGGATTGCCGGTGGGAAGGGCTAACAGACGGGCTTCGACCGGACGCCAGTTGGGTTCGGGGTAGATCAGCAAGTGGTCTTGGGACTCGAGGGTGACGACCAGTTTGTGCCCGAAAGCGGACAGCAGTGTCTCGCGGTGTTTAGCCGGAATAGCCAAACGCCCCTTGCTATCGAGAGACAAGATGCTGACACCACCAATCATGATTTCGAGCCCGCTGACCGAATAAACCTAAGGGGCCGTCGCCCCCTGGGGCAAATGCCCCACTTTCACCCACTTCGCCCCACTTTCCGCCACTATAAGAAAGAACTTCTCCACGGTCAACATCGAGAAGTTCTAATTCACCTTTTGAGACAATGACTTAGCGGACAGCGCAAAAAGCGGATTCCTTGTCAAATCAGAGGCTTAAAAACATCAGTCAAAGTGAGCTGTTAACACTCGAACTATTCCCGAAACACCACACCCCGGGCCTGGGAATATTTCCAAGGACAGTCCAATGCAAGACCACTTTCCGCGCCGCAGCACAAAAACAGGACGGCGGCGCCGCATTCGGCGCCGCCGTCCTGGAGTCCCGCAGGATCAGGCCAGTTTTTGGCGCAGTATGTCCTGCACCTGGGCCGGGTTGGCCTTGCCCTTGGAAGCCTTCATCACCTGACCGGCCAAGGCGTTGAGCGCCTTTTCCTTGCCGGCGCGGAATTCTTCCACCGCCTTGGGATTGGCGGCGATCGCTTCTTCCACCATCTTCTCGATGGCGCCGACGTCGGACACCTGCTTCAGGCCGTCGCGCTCGATGATGGCGTCGGCGGAGAGTTCGCTGTCCCACAAGGCGTCGAACACCTGCTTGGCCAGCTTGCTGGACAGGGTGTTATCGGCGATGCGCGCGATCAGGCCGGACAGACGCTCCGCCGAGATCGGGCAGTCCGCGATCTCCTTGCCGTCGCGATTCAGCCGCGCGGCGATCTCGCCGTTGATCCAGTTGGCGGCCAGCTTACCCTGGCCGGAAGCCTTGGCCGCGGCTTCGAAGTACTGAGCCAGGGCCAGGCTGGAAGTCAGCAGCGCTGCGTCGTAGGCGGACACGCCGTAGGTCTCGGCCAAACGGACTTGCATCGCCGCCGGCAGCTCCGGCATCTCACCGCGGATGCGGGCGATCTGCTCGTCGGAAATACGCACCGGCAGCAGGTCCGGGTCCGGGAAGTAGCGGTAATCATGCGCGTCTTCCTTGCTGCGCATCATCCGGGTCTCGCCGGTATCCGGGTCGAACAGCACGGTGGCCTGCTGCACTTTGCCGCCGTCTTCCAGGGTGTCGATCTGCCACTGGATTTCGTACTTGGCGGCCTGCTCCAGGAAGCGGAAGGAGTTAAGGTTCTTGATCTCGCGGCGGGTGCCGAATTCCTTCTGCCCCTCCGGGCGCACCGACACGTTGACGTCCATGCGGAAGCTGCCTTCCTGCATATTGCCGTCGCAGATGCCCAGCCAGGTCACCAGCGCGTACAAGGCTTTGACATAGGCCAGCGCCTCGTCCACCGAGCGCATGTCCGGTTCGGACACCACTTCCAGCAGCGGCGTGCCGGCGCGGTTGAGGTCGATGCCGGACAGGCCGTGGAAGTCTTCATGCAGGCTCTTGCCGGCGTCCTCTTCCATATGGGCGCGAGTCACGCCTATCACCTTCTCCTGCTCGCCCACCAGGATCTTCAGCTGACCGTGCTCGACGATGGGCAGGTCCATCTGGCTGATCTGGTAGCCCTTGGGGAGATCCGGATAGAAGTAGTTCTTGCGCGCGAACACGTTCTTCTGATTGATCTTGGCGTCCAGCGCCAGGCCCAGACGGATGGCCTTGTCCACCACCGCCTTGTTCAATACCGGCAGCACGCCGGGAAAGGCCAGCTCCACCGCGGAGGCCTGGGTGTTCGGCTCCGCGCCGAAGGCGGTGCTGGAGCCGGAGAAAATCTTGGAGACGGTATTGAGCTGCACATGCACCTCGATGCCGATGACGACTTCCCATTTCATGGTTGGAAAATCCTTCTATTATTTTTGCCACGGAAGCACACGGAAAACACGGAAGAAAAACGGCTGACACTAGCCCCCATCAGCTAATCCGCCCCTTGGAAGCCAGGGTTTGCCTGTGCCTTTCCGTGTACTTCCGTGGCTAATTCATTCAATTACAAAACCGGCGCGCGGCTGTGCCAATCGGTAGCCAACTGGAACTGATGCGCGACGTTCAACATCTTGGCTTCGCCGAAGTAGTTGCCGATGATCTGCAAGCCGATCGGGCGGCCATTGCCGCTGAAGCCGGCCGGCACGCTCATGCCTGGCAAGCCGGCCAGGTTCACCGACAGCGTGTAGATGTCGGACAGATACATCTGCACCGGATCGTCGTTCATCTCGCCGATGTCGAAGGCCGCGGTCGGCGCCACCGGCCCCAGAATCACGTCGCACTGCTCGAAGGCGGCCTTGAAATCGTTGGCGATCAGACGGCGGATCTTCTGGGCCTTGAGGTAATAGGCGTCGTAATAGCCGTGCGACAGCACATAGCTGCCCACCAGGATGCGGCGCTTGACCTCGCTGCCGAACCCTTCGGCGCGGGTCTTCTCGTACATGTCCACCAGGTCCTTGTACTCGGCGGCGCGATGGCCGTAGCGCACACCGTCGTAGCGCGACAAATTGGTCGAGGCCTCGGCCGGCGCGATCACGTAGTAAGCCGGAATGGACAGCTCGGTATTGGGCAGGCTGATTTCCACCACCTGCGCGCCCTGCTTCTTCAACACCGCCACCGCCTCGTCCACGGCGCGCGCCACGTCGGCGCTCAGGCCAGCGGCGAAGTATTCGCGCGGCAGGCCCACTTTGAGGCCGGCCAGCGGCTGGTTCAGATCGCGGGCGTAGTCTTCGCGGGCGCGTTCCAGGCTGGTGGAGTCGCGTTGGTCGAAGCCGGCCATCACATTCAACATCAACGCGCAGTCCTCGGCGGTCTGCGCGATCGGGCCGCCCTGGTCCAGCGAGGAGGCGTAGGCCACCATGCCGTATCGGGACACCACGCCGTAAGTCGGCTTGATGCCGGTAACGCCGCAATGGGAAGCCGGCTGGCGGATGGAGCCGCCGGTGTCGGTGGCGGTGGCCACCGGCGTCAGCCGCGCGGCCACGGCGGCGGCGGAACCGCCGGAACTGCCGCCCGGCACCGCCTTCTGGTCCCAGGGATTTTTCACGGCGCCGTAGAAGGAGTTCTCGTTGGACGAACCCATCGCGAACTCGTCCATATTGGCGCGCCCCAGCGTCACCAGGCCGGCGGCCTGGCATTGCTCAACCACGTGAGCGCTGTAAGGCGACACGAAGTTGTCCAGCATCTTGGAGCCGCAGCTGGTTCTCCAGCCCTGCTGACAGAACAGATCTTTGTGGATGATGGGCACGCCGGTCAGCGCATGGGCGTCGCCGGCGGCGATGCGCGCGTCGGCGGCCGCGGCTTCGGCCAGGGTCTTGGCCCGGTCGACGGTGACCAGCGCGTTGAGCGCCGGGTTCAGCGCCTCGACCCGATCCAGATATTGGGTGGCCAGCTCAACGCTGGAGACTTCCTTGGCCGCCAGCTGCCGCGACAGTTGCTTTAAAGTAGACTGTGTCATTTCAAATGGAATCTTTAGCTATCCGGGAATGGCGCCGCCGTCCTTTCAGACAGCGACCGGCGCCGGCCTCCCGCGCGGGGGGAACCTAAACCGGCGCAGGCAATCAGAGCATCACTCGATGACCTTGGGAACCAGGAACAAGCCCTTTTCCACTTGCGGGGCCACGGCCTGGAAAGCTTCGCGCTGATTGGTTTCGGTAACGATATCTTCGCGCAAACGCAAAGAGACATCCTGCGGATGGGCCATCGGCTCGATGCCGTCGGTGTTCACCGCTTGCATCTGTTCGATCAGGCCAAAAATATTATTGAGTTGCTTGCTTGTCGCGGCAATTTCCGCTTCATTGACATTGATGCGGGCAAGCTTGGCAATTCGTGCGACATCCTGATGCGTCAGCGACATGGTGTCCTCGTTCAAAACCTTTAATATTTCAAGCGTTATAGGGTATCATAGCCCGCTTGATTCTCCCAAGATCGACATCACGCCACGGCGTTATTTCGGCAGCGCTTTCACCGCGCGGCCGACAGGCGGCAAGCCGCCGCGCCGGGGCCGGATCGTGCAGGCCTCATCAACCCGACACAGCGTCGGAAAATGATGCGCAAGGCCAGCCGGGCGAAGCCGCTTAGCCGGTGTCGCCCAGTGGGCGCCAAGCGTCGTTTTGCCACGCGGCGGGTAGACTCGGGTCGTACGAGTAGACAACAAACAACAGATTAAACGCGGACGCGACGGCGCGTCCGCCACATGACGAAAACTGACCAGGATCGCCCAATGTTTCGTTCGCTGACCGGATACTTCTCCAACGACCTCGCCATTGACCTTGGCACAGCCAACACCCTCATCTACATGCGCGCCAAAGGCATCGTGCTGGACGAGCCCTCGGTTGTCGCCATTCACAGCGACGCGCCCACCAACAAGAAATCCATCCTGGCCGTGGGCCTGGAAGCCAAACGCATGCTGGGCCGCACCCCGGGCAGCATCCAGGCGATCCGCCCGATGAAGGACGGCGTAATCGCCGACTTCACCGTCACCGAACAGATGCTCAAGCAGTTCATCAAGAAGGTGAACCCCAACCGCTTCTTCGCCGCCAGCCCCCGCATCGTGATCTGCGTGCCCTGCGGCTCCACCCAGGTGGAGCGCAAGGCGATCCGCGACTCGGCGCTGGCCGCCGGCGCGCGCCGCGTGGAACTGATCGAAGAGCCGATGGCGGCCGCCATCGGCGCCGGCCTGCCGGTTGAGGAACCCACCGGTTCCATGGTGGTGGACATCGGCGGCGGCACTACCGAAGTCGGCGTGATTTCGCTGGGCGGCGTGGTGTATTCCAACTCCGTCCGCGTCGGCGGCGACAAGTTCGACGAAGCCATCATCAACTACATCCGCCGCAACTACGGCATGCTGATCGGTGAAACCACCGCCGAAGAAATCAAGAAGACCATCGGCTCCGCCTTCCCGGGCGCCGAGGTGCGCGAAATGGAAGTCAAGGGCCGCAACCTGGCCGAAGGCATTCCGCGCGCCTTCACCGTGTCGTCCAACGAAATCCTGGAAGCGCTGACCGAACCCTTGAACCAGATCGTGTCCGCGGTGAAGATCGCGCTGGAACAAACTCCGCCGGAACTGGGTGCCGACATCGCCGACAAGGGCATGGTGCTGACCGGCGGCGGCGCGCTGCTGAAAGACATCGACCGCCTGCTGGCCGAAGAAACCGGCCTGCCGGTGTTCGTGGCCGAAGAACCGCTGACCTGCGTGGTGCGCGGCTCCGGCAAGGCGCTGGAGAAAATGGACAAGATTGGCACTATTTTCACCAACGTCCCTTAAACCGGAACGGCCGCCGTCCGCCTGAGCCCGGCTCCGGCGGCGGCGGCCGCTCGTAAAGCAAGCGATGATGGCGGGCGCGCGGCAAGCGCGCCCGTTTTTGAAGCACAGCGCCCCGTGTCAAGGGGCGAGGTCTGAGCCGATGGACTTTGCCAACACCCCCAGCTTTTTCCGCTCCGGGCCGCCGCCCGGCGCGCGCTTGGCCATGGCCGTGGCCGCCTCGGTGGCGCTCCTGGTCGGCGACAGCTATTTCGGCCTGATGGAACAGGCGCGCGAAGCCACTTCGCTGGCGCTCTACCCCGTACAGCGCGCGGTGAACATGCCCGCGCAGGCGATGCGCCACGTCAGCGACTTTCTCAGCTCCCAAACTGAACTGAAACAGGAAAACACCGCCTTGCGCGTGCGCCAGCTGGAAATGTCGGCGCAACTGTCGCGGCTGCAAACCCTGCAACGGGAACTGGACGAAGTGCGCAAGCTAAACGGCATCAAGTCCAGCTATCACCAACAGGCGCAGATGGCCGAAACGCTGTATACCGGCCGCGATCCGTTTTCCTACAAAATCATCATCGACAAAGGCAGCGACGCCAACCTGAAGGCCGGCCAGCCGGTCGTGGACGCCACCGGCCTGCTAGGCCAAGTCACCCGGGTGCAGCCGCTGACCGCGGAAGTCACTCTGGTCATAGACAAGAACCAGATGGTGCCGGTCATGGTGACCCGCACCGGCCAGCGCGCCATCCTGTACGGCTACGGCGGCGGCGTGGAAATCCGCTATCTGCCGCAAAGCGCCGACATCAAGGACGGCGATCACATCGTCACGTCCGGAGTGGACGGCGTTTATCCCGCCGGCATCCCGGTGGCCCGCGTGACCCGGGTGGAGCGAAACCAAGGCGCCACCTTCGCACGCATCGCCACCGCGCCGCTAGCCGGCGTGCAGCAAACCCGCTACATGCTGGTGCTGGGCGAAAAGCAGGCGCCGCCGCGCCCGCCGGAACCGGCCCCCATCGTCAAAAAGAGCAGGGGCGGCAAGAAAGCCGCCGCCGAGGAGTAAGCCCCGATGACGTTCGAGCGCCCCAAGGAACTGCTCAAACCGGTGAAGCGCCGCTTCATCCTGTTCACCTTCATCTTCGCCGTCCTGATCGAACTGATCCCGCTGCCGCACGGCAGCACGCGCTGGCTGCCGGATTTCATCGGCATGCTGATTCTGTACTGGGTGATCAACCAGCCGCGCCGGGTCAATATCGGCACCGCCTTCTTGCTGGGCCTGGTGGCAGACATCTCCACCGCGGGATTGTTCGGCCAGCACGCGCTGGCCTATTCGATCACAGCCTATCTGGCCTTGGCGCGCCAGCGCCAGGTGGTGATGTTCAACCTGGGCCAGCAAACGCTGGTGGTGCTGGGCCTGTTGCTGACCAACCAGATCATCATGGTGGTGGTGCGCATGCTCACCGGCTCCGCCTTCGTCGGCTGGGGTTACTTCCTGCCGCCCTTGATCGGCGCCCTGCTATGGCCGTTGCTGACCAAGCTGATGCTGATGCCCTACCGCCACAACGCGGTGTAGCGCCGCGGACCGTCCATGCCTCAACCCACCCGTTTCAAGAACCCGCAGGCCGAAGACAGCCAGTTCCAGCTGCGCTTGATCGTCGCTTACGCGTTGATCGTGCTGATGTTTCTGGTATTGCTCACGCGTTTCATCTGGCTGCAAGTGCTGCAGCACGAACACTTTTCCACGCTGGCTCAGAACAACCGCATTTCGCTGGTGCCCATCCTGCCCAACCGCGGCCTGATTTTGGACCGCAACGGCGTGGTGCTGGCGCAGAACTACTCCGCCTACACGCTGGAGCTGACGCCCAGCAAGATCCCGGACCTGGCCGCCACCGAGGCCGAGCTGCGCAAGTTGGTGGAGATCACCCCGCGTGACGAGCGCCAGTTCAAACGCCTGCTGACTGAAAGCAAAAACTTCGAATCCATCCCGCTGAAAACCAAGCTCAGCGAGGAAGAGGCCGCTCGGGTCGCCGCCCAGGCCTGGCGCTTCCCTGGCGTGGAAGTCAAGGCGCGGCTGTTCCGCGACTATCCGTTCAAGGAAATGACCAGCCATGTGCTCGGCTACATCGGCCGCATCAACCAGCGCGACAAGGAGCGGCTGGAAGAGGAAGAAAAAACCGCCAATTACAAGGGCTCCAACTACATAGGCAAGACCGGTCTGGAAGCGGTGTACGAGGACGACCTGCACGGCAAAGTCGGCTTCGAGGAGGTGGAAACCGACTCCGGCGGCCGCGCGGTGCGTTCGCTGCGCCGCACGCCGCCGGTCAACGGCAATACCCTGAAGCTGGCGCTGGACATCCGCCTGCAGGAAATGGCGGACAAATTGTTCGGCAACCGCCGCGGCGCGCTGGTGGCGATAGAGCCGTCCACCGGCGGCGTGCTCGCCTTCCTGTCCAAGCCGGGCTTCGACCCCAATCTGTTCATCGACGGCATCGACACCCAGACCTGGACCAATCTGAACAACGACTGGCAGAAGCCGATGATCAACCGCGCGCTGCGCGGCACCTACCCGCCCGGCTCCACCTTCAAGCCCTTCATGGCGATGGCGGCGCTGGAGAACCACGCCATCGGCATGCGCGACATCCGCCCGGCGCCCGGCTACTTCACCCTGCCCGGCTCCAGCCACCAGTTCCGCGACAGCAAGAAGGCCGGCAACGGCATGATCAATCTGCAGCGCGCGATCGAAGTCTCCAGCGACACCTTCTTCTACAAGCTGGCCTGGGACATGGGCATAGACAAGATCCACCCTGCGCTGGCGCAGTTCGGTCTGGGCAGCAAGAGCGGCATCGACCTGGACGGCGAGTCCATAGGCGTGCTGCCGTCCAAGGAATGGAAGGCGCGCCGCTTCTCCCGCTACAAAGAGGAATTCCGCCGCTGGTATCCGGCCGACGTGGTCAGCATCGGCATCGGCCAGGGCTTCAACGCCTACACCCCGCTGCAAATGGCCAACGCCACCGCCATCCTCGCCAACGACGGCCAGGTGTTCAAGCCACACCTGGTGCAGCAAGTGGTGGACACCCGCAGCGGCAAGGCGCGCATCATCGAACCGATGCCCATCCGCCAGATTCCGTTCAAGCAGGAAAACTTCGAATACGTGAAGCGCGGCATGGAGGGCGTGATGACGCGCGGCACCGGCGCGCGGCTGGGCGTGGGCCTGCAGTACTCGATGGCGGGCAAGACCGGCACCGCCCAAGTCGTGCAAATCAAACAAGGCGCCAAGTACAACGCCTCCGCCCTGGCCGAGCAATACCGCGACCACAGTTGGTTCATCGCCTTCGCCCCGGTGGACAAGCCCCGCATCGCCGTGGCGGTGATCGTGGAGAACGCCGGCTTCGGCGCCGCCGCCGCCGCGCCCATCGTGCGCGCGCTGTTCGATTACTACTTGCTGGGCAAGGTGCCGAAAGACATCGAAGGCACACTGAAGACCATGCCCACCGACACCGCCAACGACAATGCAGACCTCTCTAATTAAACGCGTCTGGCAACAGATCCAAGAACCGCTGGACGGCTGGCTGATGCTGTTCCTGGGCATGATCTTCGTGGTCAGCATGGTGCTGCTGTATTCGGCCAACAACCAGTCCTTCGACAAGATAGACAACAAGCTGATCTACACCAGCCTGTCGCTGATCATCATGTGGATCATCGCCCGCATGCGGCCGCAAAGCATCATGAACTTCGCGCCGCCCATCTACGGGCTGGGCGTGCTGCTGCTGCTGGCCGTCCACTTCAAGGGCGTCACCGTCAACGGCTCCACCCGCTGGCTGGAACTGGGCATTACCCGCATCCAGCCGTCCGAGATCATGAAGATCGCGTTGCCGATGATGCTGGCCTGGTTCTTCCAGAAATACGAACTATCAATGCGCTGGTGGCACTACCTGGTGGCCGCCTTGCTGATGGCCGTGCCCAGCGCGCTGGTGCTGAAGCAGCCGGATCTGGGCACCACGCTGCTGATCGCCGCCGCCGGCCTGTTCGTGCTGTTCTTCGCCGGCCTGCCCTGGAAAGTGATCTTCGCCGGCATCGGCCTGGGCGCCGCCAGCCTGCCCATCGTCTGGAACCTGCTGCACGACTACCAGCGCCGCCGGGTGCTGACCATGATAGACCCCACCACCGACCCCTTGGGCGACGGCTACCACATCATCCAGTCCATGATCGCCATCGGCTCCGGCGGCCCCTGGGGCAAAGGCTGGCTCAACGGCACTCAGACCCACCTCGATTACATCCCGGAGCGGACCACGGACTTCATCTTCGCCGTGTACTCGGAGGAGTTCGGCCTGGCCGGCAATGTGCTTCTGCTGGTGCTCTATCTGCTGGTGCTCAGCCGCGCGATGATGATCACCGCCAGCGCGCAAACGCTGTACGGCCGGCTGATGGCCGGCTCCATCACTCTGTCCTTCTTCGTCTACGCCTTCGTCAACATGGGCATGGTGTCCGGCATCCTGCCCGTGGTGGGCGTGCCGCTGCCCTTCATGTCCTACGGAGGCACCGCCACCGTCACCTTGTTCGTCGGCATGGGCATGCTGATGAGCATCAGCAATCTAAAACGCTGAGAGCCTGTTTACGATCTGCTGCGCTTCGGCGACACGCCGTTGGAAATGACCTCAGAATGCTCATGTACCGTATGTACATTCCGCTTCTTCGGTCATTTCCGCCTTGTCTCGCTCTTGCTCGCGAGATCGTAAACAGGCTCTGAGTTCCATGGCGGGAACCAATGCCCCGCCGCGGCGGCCTACCCCTGTTTGCCCCAGACTTACGTCATGCCCGGAAGGTTTCCGACTTGACGAACGCAGGCAAAATCGCAAGCCTATAGAATTCCGGCGCCGCCGCGCGCCCTGTCCCGCATTCATGCCAGAGGAAACGCCACCGCATGCGCATCAAGATCCTGAGCCTGCTGCTCGCCCTGTCCCTGGGCCACACCCTGCCGGCCATCGCCGCCGAACCCGTCGTCGCCAGCCAAAGCCAGCTGCAAGCCTACACCAGCGTGGAAGGCATCACCGAATACCGGCTGCCCAACGGCCTGCGCGTCCTGCTGGCGCCGGACGCCTCCAAGCCCACCACCACCGTCAACATCACCTATCTGGTGGGCAGCCGTCACGAAAGCTACGGCGAAACCGGCATGGCCCACTTGCTGGAACACATGCTGTTCAAGGGCACGCCCAGCAGCGGCAATCTGATGCAGGAGCTGGGCAAGCGCGGCATGCAGTTCAATGGCACCACCTTCCTGGACCGCACCAACTACTACGAAACCTTCCCCGCCAACGACGACAATCTGCGCTGGGCGCTGGAAATGGAAGCCGACCGCATGGTCAACAGCAAGATCGCCAGGAGCGATCTGGACACCGAGTTCTCGGTGGTGCGCAATGAAATGGAGATGGGGGAAAACAATCCCCGCCGCGTGCTGTGGAAGCAGATGACCGCGGTCAGCTACGATTGGCACAACTACGGCCACAACACCATAGGCGCGCGCTCGGACGTGGAAAAAGTCCGCATCGACAATCTGCAGGCCTTCTACCGCAAGTACTACCAGCCGGACAACGCGGTGCTGATGATCAGCGGCAAGTTCGACCCGGCGGCGACGCTGGCCGTCGTCCGGCAGGCCTTCGGCAAGATCGCCAAGCCGCAGCGCCAGCTGACGCCCACCTGGACCGAGGAGCCGCAGCGCGACGGCGCGCGCGAGCTGACCGTGGAGCGCATCGGCGACACCCAGCTGGCCGCGGTGCTGTATCCAATCTCCGCCGGCAGCCACCCGGACGCGGCGGCCATCCTCGTGCTGGCCGACATCCTGGCCAGCACGCCCAACGGCCGGCTGTACCAGGCGCTGGTGGGCGGCAAGAAAGCCGTCGGCGTCGAGGCCTGGCCGTTCGCGCTGGCCGAACCCGGCTACATCATCTTCTGGGCAGAGCTGAACAAGGACCAAAAACTGGCCGACGCGCGCCAGGCGCTGCTCGCCGCCATCGAAGGCTTCAAGAGCAAGCCGGTGACCGAGGCCGAACTCAAGCGCGCCAAGACCAGCCTGCTCAACGACATCGACAAGACCCTGAACGATCCGCAGCAGCTGGCGGTGGAGATGTCCGAGGCCATCGCCAAGGGCGACTGGCGCCTGTTCTTCCTGACCCGCGACCGCATCGAGGCGCTGAGCGTCAAGGACGTGGAGCGGGCCGCCGAAAACTACTTCAAGCCGTCCAACCGCACCTACGGCCAGTTCGTGCCCACCGCCAAGCCGGACCGCAGTGTGATCCCGGCCACGCCGGACGTGGCCAAGCTGGTGGACGGCTACAAGGGCCGCGCCGCGATCAGCCAGGGCGAGGCCTTCGATCCCAGCCCGGCCAATATCGACGCCCGCACCGAGAAAACCACGCTCGCCAACGGCGCCAAGCTGGCGCTGCTGTCCAAGAAGACCCGCGGCGAAACCGTCAACGGCAGTTTCAGCTTCGCCTTCGGCGACGAGAAAAGCCTGTTCGGCCGCGGCGCCGTGTCCAGCCTCGCCGCCGACATGCTGGAACGCGGCAGCGGCAAGCTCAGCCGCGCCGAAATCAGCAATCGCCTGGATCAGCTGAAAGCCAAGCTCAGCATTTCCGGCTCCGGTCAGGAAGTCAGCGTGGATTTTGAAACCACCCGCGCCCATCTGCCGGCGCTGCTGGACCTGATCGCCGGCCTGCTCAAGCAGCCCAGCTTCCCGGAACACGAGTTCGAGCTGCTGCGCAAGGAAGAACTGACCGCCATCGACGCCCAGCGCAACGAGCCGCAGGCCATGGCCACCCAGGCTGTTGGCCAGGCGCTCAACATCTATCGCAAGGGCGATCTGCGCTACCGTCCGACGCTGGACGAGGCCGCCGCCGAGCTGAAAGCCGCCAAGCTGGACGAGCTCAAGCGCTTCCACCGCCAGTTCTACGGCGCCAACCACGCCCGCTTCGCCCTGGTCGGCGACTTCGACGCCAAGGCCGCGCAAAGCCAGCTGCAAAAATTGTTCGGCGGCTGGAACAGCCCTGTGCCGTACAGCCGCGCGCCCAGCTTGCTGCCGCCGGCCAAGCCGGGCCAACAACAACTGCAGGCCAAGGACAAAGCCAACGCCTTCTACCTGGCCACCGCGCCGTTGGCGATGCGGGACAGCGACGCCGACTACCCGGCAATGCTGGTCGCCAACAAGATCCTGGGCGGCGGCGTCAAATCGCGACTGCTGGACCGCCTGCGCCAGAAGGACGGCATCAGCTACTACGCCGGCAGCCAGTTCAAGGCCGGCAGCTTCGAGCCGGTGGCCAGCCTGAGCCTGGTGGCCATCTACGCGCCGCAGAACCTGGACAAGCTGAAACAGGGGGTGGCCGAGGAGCTGACGCGCTTCATCCGCGACGGCGTCAACGCCGCCGAGCTGGCCGACGCCAAGAAGGCGCTGCAACAGGAAAGGGAAATCGCCCGCGCTCAGGACGGCGCACTGAGCGGCGCGCTGGACGGCCAGTTGCAGATCGGCCGCGGCATGGAGTTCAACGCCAAGGTGGATGCCGCCATCGCCGCGCTGACGGTGGAGCAGGTCAACGCCGCGCTGCGCAAACACATCAACCCGGCCCAACTGCTCCAGGTCTACGCCGGCGACTTCAAGCGCCCCTGATCCGGCCTTGCGCCGGCTGGCCTCAGCTGTTCTGCGGGGGCTGGTCGGCGTCTATCATAGGCGGCTCCGCCTCGCCCGCGGCAGCGTCCGCCGGCTGGTCCGGCAGCGGACGGCCGTCGCGGCCGAACAGGCGCAACTGACGCGGCAGGTCGTGCTCGTCCGCCAGCTTGACGCCGACGCCCACCAAGCGCACCGGCCGCCGGCCGCGCTCGAAGCCCACCCGCAACAACTCTCCAAAACGCGCCGGCGACAACTGTCCGCCGGTGTGCTCCACCGTGGTCTGGCTGAAATCGTCGAACTTGAGCTTGACCGACAAGCCCTTGAACGCGGGATTGCCGCTGCGCGCGATGCGCGCGCTCAGCCGGTCTATCAGCTCCGGCAGCTTGGATAGACAGGCGGCGGCGTCGGGCAGGTCCACCGCGTAGGTCTCCTCAACGCTGATCGATTTGCGGCTGCGGTCAGTGGACACCGGCCGCGGATCCACTCCACGCGCCAACTCGTAGAGGCGCTCGCCGAAACGGCCGAAGTGGCGCAGCAGATCGGCCAGCTCCCAGGCCAGCATGTCGCCGCAGCGCCGGATGCCCAATTCGTTCAGCCGCTGCGCGGTGACCCGGCCCACGCCGTGTATCTTCTCCACCGGCAGCGCGGCAACGAAGCCGGCCACATCCTGCGGCCGGATCAGGAACTGCCCGTCCGGCTTGTTCCAGTCGCTGGCCACCTTGGCCAGGAATTTATTCGGCGCGATGCCGGCCGAGGCGGTGATGCCCACCTCCTCGCGAATCTGGCGGCGAATCGCCTCCGCCATCCGCGTGGCGCTGCCCTGCTCGTGCGGCTGGCCGCTCACATCCAGATAGGCCTCGTCCAGCGACAAGGGTTCGATCAAGGGCGTGTAGCGCTCGTAGATGCGCATGATCTGCTGGCTGGCCTCGCGGTAGCGCGCCATGTCCGGCGGCAGGATCAGCAGATCGGGACACAGGCGCAGCGCGCGCGCCGATGACATCGCCGAGCGCACGCCGTAGCGGCGCGCGATGTAATTGCAGGTGGCGATGACGCCGCGGCTCTCCGGCCGGCCGCCCACCGCCAGCGGCAAGGGCCGCAAGGCGGGGTCGTCGCGCATCTCGATGGCGGCGTAGAAACAATCGCAATCGACGTGGATGATTTTGCGCTGCGGCTCGCTCATGGCGATGCTTGAATCAGGAGACGGCGCCGTCGCTATGGCCCAGCGAACGCTGCGGCGCCACCCGGTCGCGCACCCGCTGCTTCAGCAGCTTGATGTCGGGGAAGCCACCGTCGGCCTTGCGGTCCCACAACAGCTCGCCGTCCAGCTCCACGCGGAACACGCCGCCGCTACCGGGCTGCAAGGCTACTTCAGCCAATTCCTTCTCGAAGGTGGTCAGCAGCTCCTGCGCCATCCAGGCGGCGCGCAGCAGCCAGCGGCATCCGGTGCAGTACTCAATGCTCAGGCTCGGAGTTTTGGCGGGGGGGATAGAAGATGTCATGCGGGAAAACGCGGTCGGCTACAGGATGGCTGACAGCATAACAGTATAGAAGGGGGCATGGAGGGGAAAGGAACTGCCGGCGTCCCTGGATTTTGTTGTGTGCGAGCGCAAGCGCCCGCTCCTCCATCGTTTCTCTCTTTGTGCAGACTTGGCGTTTTGACCTTGTTCAGGGCGCCGGCAGTGGCAATGACGTCTTGTTCGCAACACATTCCCGAGGCCAAGTCTGCCCAGTCGCCGGCTCGGGGTAAAGCATTTACTCCAGCCCGCGCCGATTGCTGCGCTGCACGATGTAACTTCGGCGCAACGTTACCGGTAGCAAACGATCACGCCTAGCGAATCAATGCGCGTGTTCTGCCGGGGCGGCCGCCGCGACGCCGTCTTCCACCACCACTTCAACGGTTACGCTGCCCGCCTTCTCGAACCGCAAGGTCAGCGGGAAACGGTCGCCCACGCGCAGCGGCTGCTTCAGCCCCATCAGCATCACGTGATAGCTGCCGGGCGCGAATTTGACTTCCTGGCCCGCGGCCACGGC
Source organism: Chromobacterium sp. IRSSSOUMB001 (assembly GCF_023507765.1). Taxonomy (NCBI): domain Bacteria; kingdom Pseudomonadati; phylum Pseudomonadota; class Betaproteobacteria; order Neisseriales; family Chromobacteriaceae; genus Chromobacterium; species Chromobacterium sp. IRSSSOUMB001. The sequence goes on along the minus strand of NZ_JALCYU010000006.1, from coordinate 97,411 downwards.
CACGCCGCCGGCCACTTCGCGCATGCGCATCACGCCCTTGTCGTTGAGATGGGTGTGCAATTCGGCCTTGGCCGCGCGCGGCGTGCTGGCCGACAGCAGCTTGTCGGCGGTCTTGCCCTGATTGTTCAACGACAGATAAACACCGCCGGTGGGGCTGCTTTCCGGCATTGCCCGGCTCCACGGATGGCCGATCTTGATATCGCCCAGCTTGAATTCGTGCGCCATCGCTCCGGCGCTGAGCAGGCACAGGCCCAGCAGGGCGCTCAATGTCTTTCGCATAATCAACTCCTTGGGTTTTCCGCACTCTAGCACAGCCGCCCACAGCAGCCGTGCGGCATAATGCCACAGCCAATGTCATGCCGCGCGCGCGCCGCGGGGCTCCTAGCAGAATTTCCCTTGTCACCGGCCCGCGGCCTCAGGCAGACTGCGTCCATCCATTGTAATGTTCGCTTCATCAGCGTAGTGCCATGCTCAAGACGTTGTCGCTCCAATTCCTGTTCGGCGGGCTACTCAGCCTGATCACCATCACTAACCCGCTGTCCAAAATTCCGCTGTTCATCACCCTGACCCGCGAAATGACGGACTCTGCGCGCGACAACCAGGCGCGCCGCGCCTGCGTGTTCGCGGCGGCCATCATGGTAGTCAGCCTGCTGGCCGGCAACGTGATCATGTCCGCTTTCGGCATTTCCTACGGCGCGCTGCGCATTTCCGGCGGCTTCGTCGTCGCCGTGCTCGGCTACCGCATGCTGTTCCTGTCGCAGGATCCGGGCAACGCGCCCAAGACCGGCGAGCGCGAGGACTACGCTTTCTTCCCGCTGGCCATGCCCGGCATCAGCGGGCCCGGCACCATTGCCGTGGTCATCGGCATTTCCACGGAGATTGCCGAACTGACGACTCTGCCAGCCAAGGCGCTGGCCTTCGCGATGACCTTCGCCGCCATCGGCGGCACTTGCTTCGGCATGTGGTTGACGCTGCAATCCTCGCAGTTGATCGCCCAGCGCCTAGGCCGGGGCGGCCGCGAGGTGATGACGCGGCTGATGGGTTTCTTGCTGATCTGCATTGGCGTGCAATTCGTCGGTTCCGGCATCCGCACCTTCATGGCCGGTTCCTGAGGCCGGCCGCGACGCCCTGCCATGTTTTATCAGGCGTCCGACCGTTCCGACTTCTTCCGCGCCGACGACATCGGCCAGTTGGAATGCCTGGACGCCAGCTACGCCCAGCGCGTGTTTCCGCCCCATTTCCATGAAGAATACGTAGTCAACGCATTAACCCTGGGCGCGCAGTCTTACCACCACCGCGGCGGCACCCACCGCGCCGGCGTCGGCGCGCTGGTGCTGATCAATCCCGGCGAAGTGCATACCGGCGAAACCGCTGATGCGCGCGGCTGGGCCTACCGCGGCTTCTATCCATCAGCGGACTTCCTCCAGCGGCTGGCCGCCGACATCAGCGGCGACGCCCACTCCCGGCCTTATTTTCGCGACACCGTGGTGCTGGACGCTACGCTGGCCGTCGGCCTGGACCAGTTGCACCGGCTACTGCGCGGCAGCCAAGACCGGCTGTTGCGCGAATCCGCCTTGCAGCGGGTATTCGGCGCGGTGCTGCAACGCCATATGCAGGTGCGCGGCCAGACGCACGCCGCCGCTCCGCGCGCGGTGGAGCTGGCGCGGCAAATGCTGGCCGACGCCATCAACGAGAACCTGTCTCTGCAAGCGCTGGCGGAAGCGGCCCAGCTCTCGCCGTGGCAACTATGCCGCCAGTTCCGCCAGCACTTCGGCCTGCCGCCGGTGGCCTGGCGCAATCAGTTGCGCGTCAACCGCGCGCGCCAGCTATTGGCTCAGGGCCAGACGCCGGGCGCGGTGGCGCTCAGCCTGGGCTTCGCCGACCAGGCTCATCTCACCCGCGCCTTCCGCCACACCGTGGGGCTGGCGCCGGCGGCTTATCAACGCGCGCTGGGTCTGCGCCGCTGAACATCTGTTCACGCTTTTCTCCACCGCAGCCGCCCCATCTCGCGCTAGTGCGCAAGCGCCAGGCCACACCGCAAACCCATCCTGCAAAATCGTTCAAGACGACGACTGGTTTCGGCGGCATGATGAATGGACTTCGTTTCCGCAAGGACCCGTTCCGATGACGAGCTCCACCCCCGTCGCCTGGGCACTGCAAGGCGCGCGCGACAGCCTCCCCATGCTGATAGGCGCCGCGCCCTTCGGCGTGATCTTCGGCACCCTGGCCATCGCCGCCGGCCTCAGCCCGCTGACGACCCAAGCCATGTCCCTGCTGGTTTTCGCCGGCTCCTCGCAATTCATCGCCGTCAGCCTGGTGGCGGCCGGCGCCGCGCTGCCGGTACTGTGGCTGACCACTTTCGTGGTCAATCTTCGTCACGCGCTGTACAGCGCCACCCTGCTGCCTTACGCGCGGCAATGGCCGCTGGCCTGGCGCTGGCCGCTGGCGTTCTGGCTCACAGACGAAACCTTCGCCGTGGTCGAGCACCGCTTCCGCACCCAGGGCGCGGCCGGCGGCCAGTGGTATTGGCTGGGCTCTTCGCTGGCGATGTACGGCAACTGGCAGGCATGGACGCTGGCCGGCGTGCTGCTGGGACGTTCAGTGCCGGGGCTGGCGCAACTGGGGCTGGACTTCGCCATGGTGGCCACCTTCGCCGCCATCGTCGCGCCGCAATTGAAAAAACGGCCCACGCTGGCGGCCGCGACAGTAGCCGGCCTGACCGCGCTGTTGGCGCGCGGCCTCCCCTACAAACTGGATCTGATGCTGGCGGCGCTGCTGGGCGTCGGCGCCGGATTCTTGCTGGAAGGCAAGCGCAAGGAGGCGGCATGAATCATTGGTGGATGATACTCGGCATGCTGGCGGCCACCTTGATGATCCGCGCCAGCTTCCTGGTGTTCGGTCAGCGGCTGGCTTTCCCGGACTGGCTTAACCGCGCGCTGCACTATGTCCCGGCGGCGGTGCTGTCGGCGCTGGTGGCGCCGATGGCCCTGGCTCCCGCCGGACGCATCGACCTGTCGCTGGGCAACGCCTATCTGATCGGCACCTTGGTTGCCGTCGCGGTGGCGTGGAAAAACGGCAAGACTCTGCTCGCCATTGTGGTCAGCTTCATCGTCTACGGCTTGCTGCGCTGGCTCTAAGAACCTGTTTACGATCTGCTGCGCGTCGGCGATACGGTGTTGAAACCAAGCTCAAAATGCTCATGTACCACTTGTACATTCCGCTTTTTCGCTCGTTTTCGCCTTGTCTCGCCTTAGCTCGCGAGATCGTAAACACGTTCTAAGAGCCCGTTCGGAGCCAGCGTGAGCCGCTTTGCGGCGCGCGGCCGGCAATGGGCAGCGGGCCGCGGGCCGCGGGCCGCGCGCGGAACCTCGGCTCAGATATTGTAGACCAGCACCAAGCTGATCAGGACCGGAGCCGCCCAGCAATAAATAAAGCGCACGCCGGAGGCCAAGGCGCTGGGCAATTTCAACTCGGCTCGCATGGTCGGCCAGATCACCCAGCCGGCGAAGCAGGCGGTGCCGATGCCGCCCAGCGGCAGCAGGATGTTGGACGCGGTGTAGTCCATCAGCTCGAACACATTGCGGCCGAACAACTTCCAACCCGCCAGCGGCCCAAAGGACAACGCCGCCGGCACTCCGGCGCAAAACACCAGCAGACAAATGAGCAGCGTCGCCTTGCGTCGGCCGACGCCCCACTCATCGATGGGAAACACCGCCACCAACTCCAGCAGAGACACCGAAGAAGTCAGCGCCGCCATCAGCAGCAGCAGAAAGAAAGCCGCCGCCAAGCCTTGGCCGAAAGGCAGGTGGTTGAACACCACCGGCATGGTCATATAGGTCAGGCCCGGACCGGCCTGCGGATCCAGACCGAAAGCGTAGATCGCCGGGAAGATCATCAGGCCGGCCAGGACCGAGGTCAGCGTGGTCAGGCCGGTGACCCACAAAGCCGCGCCCGCCAATTTCGCGTCCCTGCCCAGGTAGGAACCGTAGGCGATCATGCAGCCGGCGCCCACCGACAAGGAGAAGAATGCCAAACCCAAGGCCTCCACCAGCATGCCCGGCGTCACTTTGGAGAAATCCGGCGTCAGCAGGGCCGCCACGCCGGCCTCCGCGCCCGGCAAGGTCAGCGAGCGCGCGATCAAGCCCAGCATCAGCAGGAACAATAGCGGCATCAACACCTTGCCCGCCCGCTCAATCCCCTTCTGCACCCCGCACATCACCACCAGCAAGGTCAGCCCGGTGAACAAGGCGTGAGTCAGCAGCGATTCGAAGGGGTCGGACACGTAATCGCCGAACAGCCGCGCCAGCGCCGCCGGGTCGTTGCTCATCACCCGGCCGTCGAGGGCGCGCAGCAGATAGCCCAGGGTCCAGCCGCCCACCACGCTGTAGAAGGAAAACACCAGGAAGCCGCACAACACGCCGGCGTAGCCCACCAGCTTCCAGCGGCGCGAGCCCAGCCGCGCGAACGCGCTCACCGCGCCGCAGGCCGCCGCGCGGCCGATGGCGATCTCGGCCATCAGCAAGGCGATGCCCAGGGTGAAGGTCAACAATAGATAGATCAGCAGAAACGCGCCGCCGCCGTTCATCGCGGTGACGTAGGGAAACTTCCAGATGGAGCCCAGACCGACCGTGGCGCCGGCCGAAGCCAGAATGAAACCGAGGCGGGAACCCCATTGCGTGCGAGACATGACAACTCCTGAGTCAGAACAATTTGCCGCCGCACGGGGTAAGGCTGGATACAACAAGGCCGCCCATGACGGCGGCCCGGAAAACAGATGCAAAAATCCCTGGCGCGCCGATTAGCTGCGCCACCACCACGATTTGGTCTGGAAAGGGATGATCTGCTTCATAAGGGCGTCAGCATGCCGGTTTCCGCCCCCGCGCGTCAAGCCCGGCATGCACGCTCACGCCTTGTCGACGGCCAAGCCCGTCGCGGACGGCCCCGTCCTCTTCAGCCGGAAACCCAGCCACAGCGCCAGCAACCAGGCCGGCAACACATACACCGACACCGCAATGCCCGGCGTGAACAACATCACGCCCAGAATCATCAGCATGAAGGCCAGACACAGCCAGTTGGCGAACGGATGCCACAGGGAGGCGAACACCAGCTTGCGGCCGCCCTGGGCGCGGCGGAACTTCAAATGCGTGAAGCTGATCATCGCCCAGTTGATCACCAGCGCGGTGACCACCAGCGACATCAACAGCGCCAGCGCGCCGTTGGGCAGCAGGTAATTGAGCACCACGCCGGCGAAAGTCGCCAGCGCCGAGAACAAAGTGGCGTTGACCGGCACCCCCCGCTTGTCCAGCTTGGCCATGCGCGTGGGCGCATTGCCCTGCTGAGCCAGGCTGAACAACATGCGGCTGGTGGCGTAGACGCCGCCGTTGTACACCGACAAGGCTGCGGTCAGCACCACGAAATTAAGCCCGTGCGCGGCGAAACCAGCCCCGATCTGCTCAAAAATCATCACAAAGGGGCTGCCGCCGGCAGCCACCTTGCTCCACGGATACAAAGACAGCAGCACCAACAGCGAGCCGATGTAAAAAATCAGCACGCGGTAGATCACCTGATTCACCGCCTTGGGGATAGTTTTCTGCGGGTCCTGGGTCTCCGCCGCCGCCATGCCTATCAGTTCCAGGCCGCCAAAGGAGAACATGATCACCGCCATCGTCATGAACAGGCCTCCGACGCCGTGCGGGAAGAAGCCGCCATCGCGCCACAGATTGCTCACCGAGGCCTGCGGACCGCCGTTTCCGGACAAGAGCAGATAGCCGCCGAACACGATCATCGCGATGACCGCGCCCACCTTGATCAGCGCGAACCAGAACTCCGTCTCGCCGTAATATTTGACGCTGCTCAGATTGACGCCGGTGATCACCGTGAAGAAGACCAGCGCGGTGACCCAAGTGGGCACATCCGGCCACCAGTAGCGCACGTATTCGCCGGCGGCCGTCAGTTCGGCCATGCCGGCCAGCACATACAGCGCCCAGTAATTCCAGCCGGACAGGAAGGCGGGAAACTTGCCCCAGTAGCGATCGGCGAAATGGCTGAGCGAGCCGGCCACCGGCTCCTCGACCAACATCTCGCCCAATTGGCGCATGATCAGGAAAATGATGAAGCCGGCGACGGCGTAGCCGAGAATCATCGCCGGTCCGGCCGCTTTCAACACGCTGGCCGAGCCCAGGAAGAGACCAGTGCCGATCGCGCCGCCCAGCGCGATCAACTGAATATGGCGGTTTTTCAGCTCGCGCTTCAAACCGGTGGAAGTGGGGGTAACGCTCACTTTGGCGCCTCCTGCTGATTGAGTGAATGGAACGGTATTGCTTCATCAATGCAGCAAGGCCCTTACCACTCAAAATTGGACAATAAGTCCAACAAAACCAGCAAGACATCCCTATTACATACATCAACTTCAAACAAACCACGACCAGATTAAACAAAACAAGACATAAGGTCAAAAAGCATTTCACTGCATTTAGCAAAGAATTGCCGACCAATGCTATAGCTTCAAATTATCGGACACTTTGTCCAAAAACATTTCAATGTCGGAGAAACCGGCGTAAAAGAGCAGGGCCGCCTGCTGAGGCGGCCCTGCCGATTACGGTCTCGCCAGAGCGGCGACCGATGAAGTCATCCTCAAGGCGTTTGACGCGCGGGCTCCGCCGCCGGTGTGCCCTTGGCGCGATAACCCACCCACAACAGCCCCAACCATATCGGCAACACATAGACCGATACCGCGGCACCCGGCGTCAGCAGCAGGATCAGCAAAATCATCGCCATGAAGGCCAGGCAGACCCAGTTGGTCAGCGGGAACCAGAAGGATTTGAACACCAGCTGTTCGCCGGCCTCGATCTTGGCGCGACGGAACTTCAAGTGCGTCAGACTGATCATCGCCCAGTTGGTCACCAAGGCGGCCACCACCAGCGACATCAAGATGCCCAATGCCTCGCCCGGCAACACATAGTTGAGGATCACGCAGGCGAAAGTCGCCGCCGCCGAAACCAGGATCGCCATCACCGGCACGCCGCGCTTGTCCACCTGCATCAAGGCCTTGGGCGCATTGCCTTGCTTGGCCAGCCCGTACAGCATGCGGCTATTGGCGTAGACGCTGCTGTTGTACACCGACAGCGCCGCGGTCAACACCACAAAGTTAAGCAGGTTGGCGGTGAGGCCGGAGCCAATCTGCTGGAAAATCATCACGAAAGGGCTGCCGCCGGACGCCACCTTGCTCCACGGATACAAGGACAGCAGCACCACCAGCGAACCGATGTAGAAGATCAGGATACGGTAAATCACCTGATTCACCGCCTTGGGGATGGTGGTGCGCGGATTGTCCGCCTCAGCCGCGGTCAAGCCAATCAGCTCCAAGCCGCCGAAGGAGAACATGATCACCGCCATCATCATGAACAAGCCGCCAAAGCCGTGCGGGAAGAAGCCGCCGTCGCTCCACAAATTGCTCACCGAGGCCTGCGGACCGCCGGTGCCCGTCAGCAGCAGATAGCCGCCAAACAGAATCATCGCGATCACCGCCACCACCTTGATCAAGGCGAACCAAAACTCCGCTTCGCCGTAAACTTTGACGTTGGCCAGGTTGATGCCGTTGATACAGACGAAGAACACCAGCGCTGACACCCAGGTCGGCACATGGGGCCACCAGTACTGGACATAGGCGCCTACGGCGGTGAGCTCGGCCATGCTGACCAGGATGTACAACACCCAGTAGTTCCAGCCGGACAGGAAGCCGGCGAAATCGCCCCAGTAACGATAAGCGAAGTGGCTGAACGAGCCGGCCACCGGCTCCTGTGCCACCATTTCGCCCAGTTGGCGCATGATCATGAAGGCGATCAGGCCGGCGATGGCGTAGCCCAGAATCATCGACGGGCCGGCGGCTTTCAGCACGCTGGCCGAACCGAGGAACAGGCCGGTGCCGACCGCGCCGCCCAGCGCGATCAATTGTATGTGGCGGTTTTTCAAGCCGCGTTTCAAACCGGCTTCGGTGGAGATATCAGTCAAGGCTGCCCCCTCAAATCATCATTTTCCAGCAACATTAATACCAACAGCATGACAATTCAGGCAAGCCGCGTCGTTCCTGTTGCAAACATCGACAAGCTGAACATTAAGCACCTAAGCGCAGACTGAGTCAAACGACGACATTGGATTTTTATGCCTCGATCACGTCATATATTGAATACAATGAAATTAAATTCGATTATTTAAACAAATACTTTGCTCAAATTGCTCAACAAGCTACAGACTACTGCAAATTTCTGCCACGCTCCCTCTCCTCCGTCCGTATCAGTACAATGACACATAAGCAAGCGTTTGCTTGCCGATATCTTGATTTAAATCAAACCGCTATCGATAGTCACCCCCCGTCCTCGCTCCCGTAAACGCTAACGACTCGCCACTTTTAGTAACAAATGGAAAACATTTAATTTGCAACTGTCTGCCACCATAAAGTGTCTGAATTTCATCTCACTCATCATGATTACGGCCGCATAGACGGCCTGCTTTTTGGAGACGAACCATGAAACAATCCTTGTTGATCGCCAGCGTGCTGGGCGGCGGCATTGCCCTTGGCGGCCTGGGCGTAGCCGGCTATCAGGCCGTGAAATCCAACCCGCAAACCGCGACCGCGCCTCAGCAAACCGCCAGCGCGCCGGCCGCAGCATCCGCCGCCGCGGTTCTGCCGCCCACGGTGGCCTCCGCTCCGGTTACCGTCGCGGCGGCCGCGCCGGCCGCCGCTCAAACGGCTCAAGCCGTTGCGAAGCCCACCGAACCAAGCGCGCCGGCCAAGCCGGCGGCGCCGGTTCACGCCACGCATGCCCGCATTCTGGCGGTGACGCCAATCAAGGAAACCGTCAATGCGCCCAAGCAGGTCTGCCATCAGCAGCAAGTGACTCACCAGGCGCCGGTGCAGGATGAAAACCGCATCGCCGGCTCCGTGATAGGCGGCGTACTCGGGGGCGTGCTGGGCAATCAAGTGGGCGGCGGCAACGGCAAGAAGGCCGCCACCGTGATTGGCGCATTGGCCGGCGGTCTGGCTGGCAACAAGGTGCAGGAAGGCATGCAGCAACGCGATCAGGTCAACAGCACCCAGACTATTTGCAATGAAGTGAACGAAAGCAGCGAGAAGGTCGTCGGCTACGACGTCAAATACTCGCTTGACGGCAAGACCGGCACCGTACGCATGGATCGCAAGCCCAAGGGTAAAACCTTGCCGGCCAAGAACGGCAAGGTGCTGGTTTAGAACGGCTAAAATCCTGATGCTGCGTTGCACCGACTTGCCGCGCGACTTGCTTCAGCCGTAAAAGCTGAATTTTTTGGTCGCGCTTAACCCCCTAAGCCTTGCCACGCAAAAGCGGACCTCCCGGTCCGCTTTTTTCATACCCTCAGGGCCTGTTCAAAGTCTCGCGCGCTAAAGTGAAGCAAGGCGCTGCCGCAGCGAAGCCCGCTTTGCTCAATACGGTATACGAGCATTTCGAAACCGATACGCATCGCGCAATGTCACCACCGACGCGGAGGCCGATTGCAAACAGGTTCTCAGCGCCAACGCGCAGCAACCGCCTCCGCCTCTTCTGGCGGGCCGAACAAGACCGTCCAACGGTCTTTCCAGTTGGGCGCGCGCCAGGCTTCGCGCAGCATGTCGCGCCATTCCACCACGCTGACCCACAGCGGATTGAAGCTGTTCACCGGCTTGACCGTGCCGTAGTCGCAAGGATCGTCGGCGCTCTCTTCGACATAGGTGCCGAACAGGCGGTCCCAGACCACCAGTACGCCTGCGTAGTTGTGGTCGATGTAGCGCGGATTCTTGGCATGATGGCCGCGATGGATGGACGGGGTGTTGAGCACGTACTCCAGCCAGCCCAGTTTGGGGCAGGCCTGGGTATGCACAAAGAACTGGAACGCCAGGTTCAGCAACACCACGCCCACCACCTGCTCCGGCGGGAAACCCAGCCAGGCCAGCGGCAGCCAGAACGCCCACATGCCGGCCAATGGATACATCAGGCTTTGACGGAAGGCGGTGGTGAAATTCATGCGGGTGGAGCTGTGATGAACGCTGTGCGCCGCCCACAGCCAGCGCACGCGATGACTGACGCGGTGGAACCAGTAGTAGAGAAAATCCTGGCCTATGAACAACAGCAGGAAGCTGAGCCAGGAATCGGAAAACTGAAACAAGCGGTGCTGCTGATAAATCCATGCGTACAAGGGCAGCACCAGCACCCAGGCCAGCTTGTCCGCGCCCTGATGCAACAAACCCAAACAGGCGCAGCACACCGAGTCCCGCCAGTCGTAAAGGCTGAGCCGGCCCTGCCGGCGCAGATGCCACAACTCGCCGGCCACGAAGGCCAGAAACACCGGCGCCATCGCCAGCAGCAGCAGCTGAATGTCAAACTTCATCACCGCCTCCCGCTTGGGAACTGTGTCCACGCGCTAACGCAAACACTTGATTGGAGTTTGAGCTCTATAATTACTCAAACGCCGAATGCCGGCAAGCGGATCAGCCCTGTCCTGCGGTCTACCCTACTGCTGCTGACGCGCGCGGAACGCGGTCAAGGCCGCCTCCCTCTCGCTCCAGGTCCGGTTCACGCTCCTGCGTCCGGACAGACGCTGCAGATAAGCCTCGCGGTCGGGAAAACCGGCGGTGATGTCTTCGCCCAGCAAGGCTTTGCTCATCTGCTCCAGCGCCGGCAGGATGCAGGCGGCGCTGATGTCGGCGCTGCTGAAATCTTCGCCACAGGCCCAAGGCCCGTAATCCAGCAACTGCGCGCAGGCCGCCACGCCTCGCGTGACCTGCTGGCGAGCGGCTTCAATGGCGCCGGCTTCCAGCGGGCTGCCGAACAGCCAATGGCGGTATAGCGGCAGCGCCGGCATCAACACGTACAAATCCAGCATTGCGCTCAGTTGGCGCGCGTGAGCGCGGCCGTTCGGCGTAGGCGGCAGCAAGGAGGCGGTGGGATAAGCGTCCTCCAGCCACTCCAGGATCACCGATGACTCCGCCATGGCGTGGCCGCCCACTTCGACAAAAGGAATCTTGCCCATCGGGCTCTTCGCCAGCAGTTCTTCCTGCTGCGAAGGGGCGGTGAGGATTTCTTGGAAGTTGACGCCCTTTTCCAGCAAGGCGATTTTGACCTTGTTGTAATAAGGGGACAGCGCAGCGCCGTAAAGCTTGATCATTCAGGTCTCCAGGCAGGCCGTGCCTGCGGTTGCTGATGGAAGACGGCCGGCCATGCTGCGATGCAGGACCAGCCCGGCAGCATTATGCCATTACTTATTCATGGCAATGGCTTTTTGCTGCAGCAACTGCCGGATCTGGGGCAGCGCCGCCTGCGCGGCGCGCTCACCTTCCAGAATAGCCTGATGACGCGCGTCGAATTGAGCGGACCCGATATTCTGCACTTGCGGGCGGATCACCACGTCGGCCTGCTTCAGCTCCTGCGCCAGCGCCGGTCCGTTCATGATGTTCAGGCTTTGGTCCAGCATGGACAGAAAGCCGGTGGCGGCGCCCTTGCGCGGCCGCGCCGAGATATCGACGGCGATGACGAAGTCCGCGCCCATCTCGCGCGCGGCGCTGACCGGCACCGGGCTGACCAGGCCGCCGTCCACATAACTCTTGTTGCCTATCTTCACCGGCAGGAACACATTGGGAATGCTGGCAGAGGCGCGCACGGCCTGGCCGGTGTTGCCCAGACGGAACACTACTTTGCGGCCGCTGTCCAGTTCGGTGGCCACCGCGCCGAACGGGCGCGGCAGTTGTTCCATGGTCTTGTTGGCCACCTGAGCGTTGATCCAATTCTGTAGTTTCTCGCCCTTGATCACGCCCTTGCTGGACAAGGTCCAGTCGGTGAGATTGGATTCGTCCAATTGAATCGCCCGGCTTTGCAACTGCATGCCGCTGAGACCGGATGCGTACAGGCTGCCGACCACGCTGCCGGCGCTGGTGCCGGTCACCAGGTCCGGCGTGAGGCCGGCGGCTTCCAACACCTTGATCACGCCGACGTGGGCGAAGCCCTTGGCCGCGCCGCCGCCCAGCGCCAAGCCTATCTTGGGCTTCAGCGCCGGCTTGGGCGCCACCGCAGCGGGAGGGGAAGACAAGCTGGTGCAAGCCGACAGCAGCGCGGCCATGCCCGCCAACAGCCAGGGGCGGAGTGTGTGTTTACTCATCATGATTTCATCGGGCTTTCAGGCATCGGCGGTGGTCGGAACCGCCCCAACGGACGCGCAATCCAGCATCATGTAATTCAGATGCCGCGCGCCCTCCAATTCGAAATGGCATTCGCCGTGAACGGTCATGCCTAGCCGGCGGTAGAACGCGATCGCGCGCTCGTTGCGGTGCCACACCGTCAACCACAAACGCGGTTGTCCGGGAAGATCGAGCGCCCATCGCCGCGCCGCTTCCAGCAAACGTCGGCCCAGGCCTTCCCCGGTTCGGCTCTCCACCAGGTAAAGCCGGAGCATTTCCACGGTGGGGAAATCGCAGCCTCGGCATGGGCTGTCCAGCTTCATCAGCGCATAGCCAAGCAAAAATCCATCTTGCTCCATCGCCAGCAGATGATGCGAGGGGCTGGCGATCAGCGCCTCGAAATTGACCGGCGTGAATTCGTTCAGCACATAGTCGGCCATGTCCCGGCGGACGCCGTCGGTCACGTAGGTGCTCAGCCACACTTGAATCGACAAGGCGGCCAGGCAAGCGGCGTCTGCCTGCGTCGCCGAGCGGATGATCGGCATCCTTATTCCGGCCGTTTCTTGACGAACTCGATCACCTGGCGGCCGTCGTCGCTGAACTTGGCCAGTTTCTTGTCGCCGCCCTTCCAGGCATGGCCATACACCACCTCGTAGGTGGCCGGCAGCTTGCCGTCGCGGCGCAGATCCTCATACGCCGCCTCCACCCGCTGCCAGGCGTGCTTGCCCATCAGGCCGCGGCCGCGGCCGCTAGTGGCGTTGTGCGCGCCGATGGCTTTCAGGTCCGCCATCACCTCGCGGGCGCGGCCATAGGTCAACACGATTTTTTCCATGTCCATCACCGGCTCGGCGAAACCGGCGCGCATCAGCGCGTCGCCCAGATCGTGCATGTCGATGAATTGGTTGACGTGGGTGGCGCGGTCCACTCCGGCAAAGGCGCCCCGCAGTTCATGCAGGGTGTCCGGGCCCAGGGTGGAAAACATCAGCATGCCTTCGGGCTTCAACACGCGGCGGAATTCGGCGAACACGCTATCCGGCACGTTGACCCACTGGATGGTGAGGCTGGACCAGATCATATCCACGCTGGCGTCCGCCAGCGGCAAGCGCTCGACGTCGGCCACAACCTGCCACGGCAGGCTGGGGCGAAACAGTTTCTTCAACAAGCCGTCGCCGCTCTGCTGCTTGGCGCGGGAGGCTTGCAGCATCGCCTGGGCCAGGTCCAGCTCCACCACGCGCGCATCTGGATAACGGGCGCGTAGTTGGGCCGAGCCGTAACCAGTGCCGGCGCCGGCGTCCAGCACCACTTGCGGCTGAAACTTGATGTAATCCAGCCGCTCGGACATCCGATCGGAGACTTCGCGCTGCAAGACCGCGGCGGAGTCGTAACTGGCGGCGGCCTTCTCGAACGAGGCGCGCACGCGCGCCTTGTCGGTGTAAAACGCTTCAGTCATGCATGGGTTTCCAAATGCTGGGCAAGCGCGGCGACGAATTCGGCTTCGTGCGACAGAAACGGCGCGTGCGACGCTTGCGGAAATTCATAAAGCCGGGCATCGCCCAGCGCGTCGGCCAGCCAACGGCCGGCGCCTATCGGCGTGATGGCGTCGCGGGCGCCGTAGAACAGGCCCACCGGGCATTGAATGCGGCCGGCCAGCGCGCGCGCGTCGGCCATAAGCAGCAGCTCCAGCGCCGGCAGCAAGCCTTGCGGCCGGCCATGGGCGAACAAGTCCGCGCGCAAGGCCTTCAGCGTGTCGCGCGCGGAGGGAGCGCCCATCATCTGCAAAGCCAGGAAACGTTCCAGCGTCTGCTCGAAGGCGCCGTCCAGACTGGCGGCCACGGCTTCAATGGACTTGCGCTCCTGCGCGTGCGGCCAGCCTTCCTCGCGCACAAAGCGCGGGCTGGTCGCCACCAAGGCCAGGCTCTTGATCTTGTCGGGATGGCGGGCCGCCCAATGCTGGGCGATCAAGCCGCCCAGCGACCAGCCCACCAATTGCAGCGGCAAGGGAAAAGCCTGATCCAACAGATCGGCCACCGCGTCGGCGTCGAAGGAGGCCAATGGGGCGGACGCGCCGTGACCGGGCAGATCGACCAGGTGCACGCAATGACGGGCAGCCAATTGCGCCGCCACGCGGCTGAACACGCCGCCATGCAAGCCCCAACCGTGCAGCAGGACTACGTCCGGGCCTTGACCCAGCGTTTCAACAAACAGACTCATGGACGACCAGATGGGGTGAAACCTTCATTTTCGCAAGATCGCGATGCGAAAGAAACCACCTAGTCCGGCATCTTCGTCATGAACCTTGCTTAAACGACAGGCCGCCAGGATATCCTCCAGCCGGCGGTTGATGTCGGTGGCGATCACGCGCGACAGCAGATTGCCGGCGCTGCGCAACAAAGACGGCCGCCGGCCGTCTGGCAGGAATTTATCGAACACCGCCGCCCGGCCGCCAGGCTTGAGCACGCGCTCCACTTCGCGGATGCAAGCTTGCGGGTCCGGCACCACCGCCAGCGCCAAATGCAGCACCACCGCGTCGAAGCTGGCGTCGGGGAAATCCATCGCCTGCGCGTCCATCACCCTGGCGTTCACCGCCATGCCCAGGGCCTCCGCGTGAGCGCTCAGCCGCGCCAGCATGCCGTCCGAGATGTCGATGGCGGCCACATGGCGGCAGCGCACCATAAAGTCCAGATCCAAGCCGGTGCCGGCGGCCACCAACAGGATGCGTTCCTCTGGCTGCGGATTGAGCAGGGCGATGGAACGGCGACGGCGCGCGGCGAAAGCCTGCGCTACCCTGTCGTAGACCGGCGCGTACAGATTGTAGCGCCAGCGGTTGAATGCCTGCGGCCAGCGCCGCCATCCGCTAGCGCTCACCTTGGAACTCCTTGCGGAAGCGAGCCAGCCGCTCCCAGTCCACGCCCTGAGCCGGCGCCGGAGCCGCGAAGTAAAAGCCCTGCAGTTTGCCGCAGCCCATCTTTTTGAGCATGGCCAGTTGAGCGGCCGTTTCCACGCCTTCGGCCACCACCTCCAGATCCAAGGCCTTGGCCAACGCCAGAATAGCCCGCACAATGGCCGCCGATTCCTGAGTGCGGTCCAGGTCGAACACGAAGGACTGGTCTATTTTCAGCACGTCGAAGCGATAGCGGTGCAGATAGGACAGCGCCGAATAACCGGTGCCGAAGTCGTCCAACGCCAGCCTCACTCCCAGTTCATGCAGCGCGTGCATCACGGTAGCGGCGATTTCCGGCTGATCGATCAGCGCGCTTTCGGTGATTTCCAGATGCAGCGTCGCCGGCGGCAGCCGGTAATGCCGAATGCGCTCGCCTATCCAGGCCGCCAGTTCCGGATCGTGGAAATGGGCCGACGACAGATTGATGTGCAGGGCCACCTCCGGCCCCACCCGGCCCTGAGCGCGCCACGCGCTCAATTGAGCGCAGGCGGCGTTCAACATATAGCGGTCCAGACGGGTAATCAGCCCGCTTTCCTCCGCGATGGGCAGGAACAAGCCGGGCGAAATCAGACCGCGCTGCGGATGCTGCCAGCGGGCCAAAGCTTCAAAGCCGACCAGTTCGCCGCTGTCGCCTTCGATGAAGGGCTGGAAATACGGCAGTAGCTGCCCCTCTTCCTCCAGCGCGCGCCGCAGTTCGCTCTCCAGCGCCAACTGGTCCGCCTGGTTGATGCGCAACTCATGGTTGAACAAGGTATAACCCTGCCGCCCCTGCTGCTTGGTGCAATACATCGCGTGGTCCGCGTCGCGCAGCAGGTCGTCGGCCTTGTGGTAATGCTCGTGGTCCGCCAGCACCACGCCTACGCTGGCGGTGGAAAACACCTCCCGCCCGGCCAGGATCACCGGCCGCTCGAACTCGCTGACGATGCGCTGCGCGATGCGCTCGCAGTCGCCGCCGCCGTCCATGCCGAACATCAACACCGCGAACTCGTCGCCGCCCAGCCGCGCCAGAAAATCGTAATGGCGCAAGCAGGAACGGATGCGCGCGCCGGCCTCGAACAGCAGGTGGTCGCCGGCCAGATGACCCAAGGTGTCGTTGACCAGCTTGAAGCGATCCAGATCGATGAACAGCACCGCAAAGCGCTCGCCTCCGCCATGCGAATACGTCTCCCAGGCCCGGCGCAAGGCCTTGGAAAAATAACTGCGGTTGGGCAGCTTGGTTAGCGGATCGTGCAGGCTGTCGAACTCCAGCTGGGCGTTGACCGCGTCCAGTTCGCTGGTGCGCTCGCGCACCCGCTGCTCCAGCTCCACGTAAGCGGTTTGCAGGCTCTCCAGCGCCTTGACCCGGGTCAGCGCCGCCCCGATATGGTTGGCGACGAACTCCAGCACTTCTTGATCGCGGAAGTTGTAGACCACGTCCTCTTCATAGCTTTGCACCGCCAGCACGCCCAGGAGATCGGTGCCGCAATACAAGGGCACGCCCAGCCAGCTCTTGGGCCGGGGCAGCTCCTCATCAGCCTCGGGCTGGCGGTTCTGCTGCGAATAGGGATCAATCAGCAAAGGCCGTCCGCTGTGCAGCACCTGTTCGACAAAGCCCTTGCCGGGCCGATGCGGCTTGAGCGGCGGTGCGTATTCGTCGGCGCAGTAGGGGAAGCTGATGCAATCCTCGGCCTGATCGTACAAAGCCACCAGACAATTGCGCGCCGGCACCATTTCGGCCAGCAGCCGGTGCAAACCGCCGAGAAAAGCTTCCAGCGACAAGCTGGTATTGGACAACTCCGCGATACGGAACAAGGCGCCCTGGAAACGCTCGGCGCGCTTGCGTTCGGCCACCTCCGCGCGCAATCGCGCGTTGGCGCCTTCGAGCTCGCTGGTGCGCAGCCAAACCTGGCGCTCCAACTGGCTGCGATGCAACACCCGCTCCAGCACAAAACCGACATGGCGGGCGGCGAACAGAAACAACTGCTGCTCGGCCGAAGTCAGCGGCGTTTGATCCTCGTACAGCTGCAACACCACTGCGCCGATCACATGGCCGCCGGCATTGGCCAGCGGCGCGCCCATCCAACTAGCCGGCAGCAGTCCCTGCCGGCTCAGCCCCTCCTGCTGGCACACTTCCAGCAGGCGCTCCCGGCTCAGCACCACCGGCTTGCCCCCGCGGATCAACCAGGCAGTCAAGGACTGGGCGTGGCCGGCCAGCGGAAAAATGGCGTCGCTGGCGGGCGGAGCGGGATCGCGTTGGTCTATGTAGAAAGGAAAGTGGATGACCTGGGCTTCATCGTCGTACAGCGCGATGTAGAAGTTGCTGGCGTCCATCAACCGCATCATCTGGCGGTGCAGGCCGGGCAGAACCTGATCGATGGTGCCGCACTCTTCGGCCAACTGCGAAATATCGAACAAGGCTTCATTGGCTTCTCGCGCGGCCACCTGCTCCGCGCCCAGCCGCGCGCACAGCAGATGGGCGCACAGCAAGGCGGCGGACGGGTTCAGCGCCGGCCCGGCGTCCCCGCGCCACACCAACCATCCCAGCACCTGCTCCCCGGCTCGCAAGGGCATCGCCTCACAGCCCGCGTCCAACCGGCCTCCGCCCTCCAGCGTCTCCGCGCTGGGCAAAGCGTCGGCGGCGCCCAAGGCCGCCAAGAGCTGCCAGGCCGCCCCCAGCTGACGCCAGACCGCGGCAACGCGCACCCCTCCCTGCTCTTGCAGCAGAGACAGCGCCATTGCGGCGGCCTGCTCTGGCGTCGCCAGATATTCAGCCATGCTCTTCATGTGATTATCGTAGTATGAGTTAGCTGGAAAATCCGGCCATGCCGGTGCGCCCCTCCCCATGGGCGCGCCGGCTCAGGACGCCGCGGCGCGCTGAATACAGGACAGCAGGCGCTGCAAGTGTTCCGGCTGATGCATGGCCGACAAAGACAGACGCAAGCGCGCCGTCCCGGCCGCTACCGTGGGCGGGCGAATCGCCGGCACCCACAAGCCCTGGTCGCGCAGACGGGCGGCCAGGGCCAACGCCTGTTCTTCGCCGCCTATGATAAGTGGCTGAATCGGCGTTCGGGAAGCCCCTACGGAGTATTTGAATTCAGATAGTCCGGATTTGACGGTTTCTATCGATTCCCGCAGCCGCGCACGTCGCTCGTCCGCCTCTGCAATCAAACGCAGACTAGCCAGAATCGCACAGGCCAACGCCGGCGGCTGAGAGGTGGTGTAAATATAGCTGCGCGCGGAATTGATCAGCCACTCCACCAAGTCCGTCCCGCCGGAGATGAAGGCGCCGGCCACGCCGGCGGCCTTGCCCAAGGTCGCCATGTAAATCAAGCGCGGGCTGGACAACCCATGCTCGGCCAGCGCGCCGCGGCCATCGCCCAACACACCGAAGCCATGGGCGTCGTCCACATACAGCCAGGCGTCATAGCGCTCGGCCAAGGCCAGCAACGCCGACAGCGGGGCTTCATCGCCGTCCATGCTGTACACCGACTCCACCGCGATCAGTTTAGAGCGCGCCTTGGACTCCGCCAGCAAACGCTCCAGCTGCGCCAGGTCGTTGTGATGAAAGCGCTTGAACTCGGCGCGGCTCAGTCTACAGGCGTCGTTCAACGAGGCATGGTTCAGCCGGTCGGCGAACACCGCGTCGCCGCGGTCCAGCAAACTGCTGACAATCGCCAGATTGGCCGCGTAGCCGGAGCCAAACAATAATGCCGCAGGCTGGCCGACGAATTCCGCCAACGCCTCCTCGGCCTGCTGTTGCACGCTGAAGTGACCGGCCAGCAAATGCGAGGAGCCGCCGCCCACCCCCCAACGTTCAAGACCCTGCTGCGCGGCGCGCACCAGAACCGGGTGATCGGCTAATCCAAGGTAATCGTTGCTGGCGAAAGAGACATAGGAACGCCCGTCCACCACCACTTCGACCCCTTGAGGGCTGTCGATGACCGCGCGTTGGCGACGGCAATGGGTGGCGGAAAGGTCCAGCAGGGCGGCAGGCAGGTCTTGAAGGCGCATATCGGCTCGAAATATCCCGTGAAAAGGGCTTGGCCGGAACCAGCCTCGCCGGCCGCCCAAGCTATTCCTTATATATACATTTTTTACATCGCCCGCGAATCCGCCGCCCAATCCGTTCAAAGCGGCGTCAGATCAAGCTTTTCCAGCAGCTGCCGGTCGGCATCCACCTCGGGGTTGCCGGTTGTCAAGAGCTTGTCGCCGTAAAAGATGGAATTGGCCCCGGCAAGGAAGCACAAAGCCTGCGTGGACTCATCCATTTCGCGGCGTCCGGCGGACAATCGCACATAGGTTTTGGGCATCACGATGCGGGCCACCGCGATGGTGCGCACAAACTCGGTCCAGTCCAGCGGCTCGGCGCCTTCCAGCGGCGTGCCCTCTACCTTGACCAGCTTGTTGATAGGCACCGATTCCGGTTGCGGCTCAAGATTCGCTAGCTGTGCAATCAGACCTGCGCGATCGTTGCGGGTTTCATTCATGCCAACAATACCACCACAGCACACCGATAGACCCGCGCTGCGTACTTTTCCCAAAGTGTCGAGGCGATCTTCATAGTCCCGCGTGGCAATGATATCGGAATATTTATCCGGTGAGGTATCCAGATTGTGATTGTAATAATCCAGGCCCGCCGCCTTCAGTTTTTCCGCCTGTCCTCCCTTCAGCAAACCAAAGGTGGCGCAGGTTTCCAGACCCAAGGCTTTGACTTCCTTGACCATTTCCAACGTCTTCTCCAAGTCCGCGTCCTTAGGGCCGCGCCAGGCCGCGCCCATGCAAAAGCGGCTGGCGCCGTTGGCCTTGGCCGAGCGCGCGGCGCTCAAGACCTCGTCCACCGTCAGCATCGGCTGGTTGGGCACCGGCGTGTCGTGATGCGTCGATTGCGGGCAGTAGCCGCAGTCCTCCGGACAGCCGCCGGTCTTGATGGAAATCAGCGTGGACAGTTGCACCTTGGTGGGGTCGAAGAACTGTCGATGAATCTCGGCCGCGCGGAACACCAGCTCCATGAAGGGCAAGGCCAGCAGAGTTTCGATTTCCGCCACAGTCCAGCTGGGTGATTCCGGGTGCGGGGTGGCGGAAGGCTTGAATTCAATAGCGGAAGAATGCATGGTCTATCCTGGCTGTGGTCACTGCCCAGCGATGGAAGACCTTGATCAGGCAAGGATAATTCCGGATTGCGCCGTCAGGACCGTCAGAGTGCCACGCCCGGCCGGGCGTGGGGCGAATCCGCGCATCTTGCTGGGGAGGGCGCCATGCTGTCAAACCTGAAAAGGTTCATATCTAACAAGTGCACAATATTTAATCAACCATGTTTGCTCTGCGGGGACTGGCGGGCAGACCGGGGCTTTTGCCAGGACTGCCGCCGGCAGTTGCCGGCTCTGCCGTCGGCGCAATGCGCGCGCTGCGCGGAGCCGCTGTCCGTCTCCGGCTTGTGCGGTCAGTGTCAGCGCCGGCCACCCGCCTTCGACGCGCTGTACGCGCCGTATTTGTTCGATTACCCACTCGCCGCGCTGATCCACGCCTTCAAATACGGAAAACAGCTGCAGATGGGCGCGGCCTTGGGTGGCTTGCTCGCTGATTTCGCCCTCCCGCTCAGCCCAAAATATCACCTCGTCATTCCTGTTCCACTGGCAAAAGAACGGCTGGCCGAGCGCGGTTTCAATCAAAGTCATGAGTTGGCAAAAGCATTCGCTGCTACAATGGCGAGCCGTTTAAGCGCCGAAGTTTGTTGGCGAAAATACAACACTCCGCCCCAAGCCTCTCTCGGACGCATCGAACGTCGGAAAAACCTCCGCCATGCTTTCGGCGTAAATTGCCGCTGTGACGGGCTTTCCATCGCCATTGTCGATGACGTCGCCACCAGCGGCGCCACCCTGTCGGCGCTGGCCGAAATTTTGAAAAAACAGGGGGCAAAACGGGTCGATGGCTGGGTGCTCGCCAGGGCCTTTTCTCCTAAAACTTGACCAAGATTTTGATTCTTTGGAACAATCCAGGCTGCCAACGATGTTCACTGTAATTCTTTTTCAGCCGGAAATACCGCCCAACACGGGCAATGTGATTCGTTTATGTGCCAACACCGGCTGTGAACTGCATCTGGTCAAGCCCATGGGCTTCCCTCTGGAGGATGCCAAACTGCGGCGCGCGGGACTCGATTACCACGAGTACGCTCGCGTTGTAGTTCATGAGGATTGGGCGGCTTGTCAAGAGACTTTGCGCGGACGGCGGATTTTCGCCGCCACCACCAAGGGCTCCGAGCGCCATGACCGGATTTCCTATCAACCTGGGGACGTTTTTTTGTTCGGTCCCGAATCCCGCGGTCTGCCGCCTGAAGTGCTGGAGTCTTTGCCTCCGCAGCAGAGGATTCGTTTGCCGATGCGTCCAGAATCAAGAAGTCTCAATCTTTCGAACGCGGTTGCGGTGACGGTGTTCGAGGCTTGGCGACAGCTAGATTTCTCAGGGGGAAGCTGAAGCGGTTCGCAGATCGGCCCAACAAGGGACTCTGAAAAACCTGGTCCGAGCGCTTGCTAGCAAGCGCGAAGCGCCGACGTTGAAGCGGCGCGCCGAGGTTTGCAGTGGTTCCGACAGCATAAGGGAGATCTATGCAATCAGTACTCCGATGGCTGTGGCTTGTGTTCGTCAGTCTCGTACTCGTGGCCTGTTCCACCGTGAAGACGGCCAGCGCCACCAACCAGTCGGCCTCCTCGTCGACCGGCAACAAGAAAACCGTTGCCAAGAATGGAGCTTATTTCCAGAACGATGGTCCCGCCGACCATATTCCGGTCAACCTGAACCTGGTGCCGGACGCCGTGCCGCAGGAAGAGCCGCTGATCAGATCAGCCAACCTGCCCTACACGGCTCTGGGGATGAGCTTCCGCCCCGACACGCGCGAGAAGCCCTATCAAGCCACGGGCCGCGCCTCTTGGTACGGCAAGCAGTTCCATGGCCGCAAAACGTCCTCCGGCGAGAAATACGATATGTTCGCCATGACCGCCGCCCATCCTACGCTGCCGATCCCGAGCTATGCCCGGGTCACCAATCTGAATAACGGCAAATCCGTGGTGGTGCGGGTCAATGACCGCGGCCCCTTCCACAAGAACCGCCTGATGGACCTTTCCTATGCGGCGGCCTATCGCCTGGGCTTCGTCAAGCAAGGCAGCGCCAAGATAGCCATCGAACGCGTGTGGCCGGACGCCGGCGGCGAGAACGTCGCCAGCACCCGTCCCGTCAGCACCGCGCGCCGAGCCGAAGACACGCCCAAGTATTTGCAACTGGGCAGCTTCTCCAAACTGGCCAACGCCGAGGCGATGGTGCAGAAAATGCTGGGCGAGATGGACGACAAGTACGAGTCCAAGCTCGGCATCGTGAACCAAGAAGGCATCTATAAAGTGCGCCTGGGGCCGTTCCGCTCCAGCGACGCGGTGCGCAACGCCGCCGAGAACCTGCACGTGGAAACCGTGGTCACCAGCCTGTAAACCGCAAGACCGCGTTCATGACAAAGGCGAAGGAGTCATCTCCTTCGCCTTTCTTGTTTCCGCCGCCGATAAAAAACCCCGGCAAGCTGCTGCCGGGGCAAGCCTGATCAATCCAGGCCCCGCTCAGGGAGGCAAGCGGGAGGTGTTGGCCACCTGCTTGTTTAGGTGCGGGCCTGTTCCTAAAGTTCCGGCGGCTCGGCCTCGTCCGAAGCCGGCGGTTCCATGTACTGGCCGAACCAGCCGTTCACCACCCGCTCCACGTCCTCTACCCCGCTTTTCTTCAGGCTGGAGAACATCTGCACGCTGACGTCCGGATAGTCATTCAGCTCGCGCTTGACCAGAGCCAGCACCTTGGATTGCTCCTGGCGCGACAGCTTGTCGGCTTTGGACAACAGGATGTGCACCGGCCGCCGGGTCACGCGGAAGAACTCCAGCATCTTGCGATCCAGCTCTTTCAAGGGATGGCGCGCGTCCATGATCAGCAGCAGGCCGATCAGGCTCTGGCGCGATTGCAGATAGCGTCCCAGCAGCTCCACCCAGTGCGCGCGCACCGCTTCCGGCACCTCGGCATAGCCATAACCGGGTAAATCGACTAGAAAACATTCGTTGCCCAGCTCAAAAAAATTGATGTGCTGGGTGCGGCCCGGCGTCTTGGACACCCGCGCCAGACGGGCGTGATTGGCCAGTGTGTTGATGGCGCTGGACTTGCCGGCGTTGGAGCGGCCCACGAAGGCGACCTCCGCGCGGGTGGGCGGCAAGTCCTTCATGTGGTTGACGGTGGTATAAAATCGGGCGTTTTGAAAAGTCGACATAGTAGTAAGGGTGAAATCAGTTGGTATAGAATAGCAGGTTTGAAATTGCCACTTTTACAGATATTTAGGGATAGCCCCTAAAGGAGCGACCATGAAACGTATGATGCTGTTGGCGATGGCGGCTGCAACCCTGGCCGGAAACGCGTTGGCGGCTACGCCGGTAGCCGTCAAGGCGGACCCGGTGAAGGCCAAACAGATCGTAGAAACGGTTTGCGCGGCTTGCCACGGCACTGACGGCAACAGCGTAGCCGCGGCCAACCCCACGCTGGCGGGTCAGAACGCGCACTATCTGTACACCCAGTTGAAGGCGTTCAAGGCGGGCGTGCGCAAGAACCCGACCATGCTGGGCATGGCCTCCACGCTGTCCGAAGACGATATGCGCAATGTCGCCGCCTACTACAGCGAGCAAAAGCCGAAGGACCGCGAGGCCTCCGACAAGACGCAAATGCCGCTGGGCGCCAAGATCTACCGCGTCGGCAACGCCGGCACCCAAGTCCCCGCCTGTATGTCCTGCCACGGCCCCGCCGGGAAGGGTCTGCCCGACCAGTACCCGCGTCTGGGCAGCCAGCACGCCGGCTACATCGTCAAGCAATTGCAAGACTTCAAGGCCGGTGCCGACCGCAAGAACGGCCCGATGCAGGACATCGCCAATCGCATGAGCGACGCCGAAATGAAGGCGGTGGCCGAGTACATTTCCGGCTTGCGCTAAGCGTTGAGCAGCCCGGCCGCCACCGGCCGAGCCTGACGGCCCCTCAGGGGCCGCCCCTGCGGGGGCTCCGCCGCCCGCGCTCCGGGGCGCGCCGGCAACTTTGACCGGCACGCCGGCTCAAAAGGGAAGACTCGTCAACGAGCTTTCCTTTTTGCACTTTACGCCACTATGAAAAAAACTAGCCGCAACAGCCTGGCTCACGCCTGGTATGAGTTGCTAAGCTCGATGCGCTTCGCCATCGGTCTGCTGACGATACTGGCCATCGCCTCGGTCATCGGGACGGTTCTGAAACAGAACGAACCCTATCCCAATTACGCCTTCGAATTCGGGCAATTCTGGTTTCAAGCGTTTGAATGGCTAGGCTTGTACGACGTCTACCATTCGGCGTGGTTCCTGACCATTCTCGCCTTCCTGGTGCTGTCCACCAGCTTGTGCATTCTGCGCAACGGCCCCGGCTTCATCAAGGAAATGCGCGCCTACCGCGAAAAAGCCTCCGACAACTCGCTGGCGGCGATGAAGCACAGCGCCAGCTTCGAGGCCGAAGGCTTCGACGCCGACGCGGCGCGCGCCTATCTGCAGGCCCAGGGCTTCCGCCTCAAGGAGCAGCCGCGCGCGGACGGCGGCCTGGTGCTGGCGGCCAAGAAAGGCGCGGCCGGCAAGCTGGGTTATTTCTTCGCCCACATCGCGCTGGTGGTGATCTGCATCGGCGGCCTGCTGGACGGCAACCTGCCCTTGAAAATCGGCGAGCTGACCGGCCAGGTGGTGCCGGAGACCCGCGATGTGCCGCAGAACCAGATTCCGGCGGCCAGCCGCTTGGGTTCGAACAATCTGTCCTTCCGCGGCAACGTCACCATTGCGGAGAACAAGAGCGCCGACGTCACCTTCCTCAACGCCGGCAACGGCTATCTGGTGCAGGAACTGCCCTTCATCATCACCTTGAAGAAATTCCACGTCGACTACTACAGCAACGGCATGCCCAAGCTGTTCGCCAGCGACATCGTGGTCACCGACAAGGCCAGCGGCAAGACCACCGAAGCCACGGTCAAGGTCAACCACCCGCTGATCGTGGACGGCATCGCCATCTACCAGTCCAGCTTCGGCGACGGCGCGTCCCCGCTCAAGTTCAAGGCCTGGAACCTGGCCGCGCCGCAGGCGCGTCCCACCGAGATTCCGGCAGTGTCGATGTCCAGCCAACCCCTGAAAGCCAACGGCAAGGACTACACGCTGGAAGTGGGAGAACTGCGCGTATTCAACATAGAAAATATCGGCAAGCCTCAGGACGAGCAGCGCACTCTATCGCAGCGCATGCACGACGCTCGCGAGGTCAAGCAAGACAAGCAGCTGAAAAACCAGGGCCCGTCGATCAGCTTCAAACTGCGCGATGCCCAGGGCCAGGCGGTGGAGTTCATGCATTACATGGCCCCGATTCAGCAGGACGGCGCCAGCTATCAGATGGCCGGCGTGCGCAAGACCGTGGCTGAACCGTTCCAATACGTGCGCATTCCCTTGGACGAGGATATGAGCGTGGAACGCTTCATGCGCCTGCGCGCCGCCTTGCTGGACCCGGCGCGTTATGACGAGATCGCCCGCCACGCCGCGCACAAAGCGCTGAAAGGCGACGCCATCAGCCCGGCGATGCAGCAGCAGTTCACCGACAGCGTCAAATGGGTGTTGGCCCGCTTCGGCGACAGCGGCTTCGTTGGCCTGGAGAAGTTCCTGGACGACCGCGTGCCGCAGGACAAACGCCAGGCGGTGGCGCAGACCTATATCAAGATTTTGCAAGGCGCGGTGGCGGACGTGATGGCGGTGGCGGACGAAAAAGCCGGCCTGCCGGCGATGAAGCTGGACAGCGAGCATTACCGCTTCCTGCTGGACAGCCTGGTGGCGGTCAGCTCGCTGCACGACTACGGCGCGCCGGTGTTCCTGCAACTGGAAGGCTTCGAGCAGGTTCAAGCCTCCGGTCTGCAGCTGACCCGCTCGCCCGGCAAGAACCTGGTCTATCTGGGCTCGGTGCTGCTGGTCTTCGGCATCATCCTGATGTTCTACGTGCGCGAGCTGCGTCTGTGGGTTCGCGTCAACGGTTCCAAAGTACGGGTCGCGATGACGTCAAACCGGCATAATCGCGATCTGGACGGCGACTTTGCGCGCCATACTCAACTTATCAAACAGCTGGTACGAGGTGCATGATGGAACTGGCCCACGCTTCTTTCTCGCAACAGCCGCTGCTGAAACGGCTGAATCTGGCCGACTGGCTCTACGCGCTGCTGGTGCTGGGCGCCGCCGTCTATAGCTACGCGCTGTACAACCATTACATGGACGGCTACGAGCAGGCTATCCTGGCCGGCTCGGCGCTGGGCTTGATCGGCCTGGGCTGGTTCTGGAAATCCTGGCGCTGGTTCTTCCCGCTGGCCGGCTGTATCTCGCTGCTGGCGATCCAGGTTTATCAGCATGAGCTCGCACGCGGGCAGACCGCCTTCTTGCTCAAATACATGCTGTCCAGTCAATCCTCCATCATGTGGATGTGCACGCTGTTTTTCCTGGCCGCCTTCTCGTACTGGATCGGCTTGCTGACTCGCTCCGACACCCTCAACCGCATGGGTACCGGCCTGACCTGGGCCGCGTCGGTGATGGGCCTGGCCGGCTTGTTCACCCGTTGGTACGAAAGCTACCTGATCAGTCCGGACATCGGCCACATACCGGTGTCCAATCTGTACGAAGTTTTCGTCTTGTTCACGCTGATCACCTCGCTGATGTATCTGTACTACGAAGCCAAGTACGCGGCGCGTCAGATGGGCGCCTTCGTGCTGCTGGTGATCTGCGCCTCGGTCGGCTTCATCCTGTGGTACACCTTCGACCGCCAGGCCCATGAGATCCAGCCGCTGATCCCAGCGCTGCAATCCTGGTGGATGAAGATACACGTGCCGGCCAATTTCGTCGGCTACGGCGCTTTCGCCATCGCCGCCATGCTCGGCATCGCTGAACTCCTCTCACTGAAGGGCTGGCTCAAGGACAAGCTGCCGCCGGCCGAAGTGCTGGACGAGGTGATGTACAAAGCCATCGCCGTCGGCTTCCTGTTCTTCACCATCGCCACCATCTTGGGCGCAATGTGGGCCGCAGACGCCTGGGGCGGTTACTGGAGCTGGGATCCCAAGGAAACCTGGGCTTTGATCGTGTGGCTGAACTACGCCGCCTGGCTGCACATTCGCCTGGTGAAGGGTTGGCGCGGCGCGCCGCTGGCCTGGTGGGCGGTGGTGGGCTTGTTCGTCACCAGCTTCGCCTTCCTCGGCGTCAATATGTTCCTGGCCGGCCTGCATTCCTACGGCGGCCTGTAAGAGCCTGCTTGCGATCTGCTGCTCTTCGTGGAATGTGACACGGGGTGTACAACGGGTACACTCCGTTTTCTCAGCCTCAACGCTCAAGCTTGCGAGATCGTAAGCGTGTTCTAAACCTCCTCCCGAGCCACCCCGCCAACGCGGGGTTTTTCTCTTGCCGGTGCGGCCGGTCGCGACGGATTTTTGTTAATCGCGCCCCGACTGTGCTATTTTTACCCCGTTTTTATTTATAAGGAATCTTCGTTTTCATCATGGACGTTTCGTGGCTGTCTGACCCTTCCGCCTGGCTTGGCCTCCTCACGCTGATCATCCTGGAGGTGGTGCTGGGCGTTGACAACCTGATCTTCGTCGCCATCCTGGCGGAAAAGCTCCCCCCGCACCAACGCGACCGCGCCCGCATCACCGGCTTGTCGCTCGCCCTGATCATGCGTCTAGTGCTGCTGGCCAGCATCTCCTGGCTGGTGACGCTGACCTCGCCGCTGTTCCATGTGCTCAGCCAACCCTTCTCGGGGCGAGATCTCATCATGCTGGGCGGCGGGGTGTTCCTGTTGTTCAAAGCCACCACGGAACTGCACGAACGCCTGGAAGGCGTGGATGAAGTGAAGAGCAATGGCCAGAAGGCTTACGCCGCCTTCGGCACCGTCGTCGCCCAGATCCTGGTGCTGGACGCGGTATTCTCCATCGACTCGGTGGTCACCGCCATCGGCATGGCCGAACACCTGCCGGTGATGATGCTGGCCGTTATCATCGCCATGCTGATGATGATCGCCGCCAGCAAACCGCTGACCGCCTTCGTCAACGCCCACCCCACCGTGGTTATGCTGTGCCTGGGCTTCCTGCTGATGATCGGCTTCAGCCTGGTGGCGGAAGGCTTCGGCTTCCACATTCCCAAGGGCTATTTGTACGCGGCGATCGGTTTCTCGGTATTGATCGAAGCCTTCAACCAGGTATCGCAGGCTAACCGCATCCGCTACCTGAACCGCAACCAGTCCTTGCGCGAACGCACCGCCAACGCGGTGCTGAGCCTGATGGGCAGCAAGCTGACCAGCCCCAGCGCCGACGAAGGCAAGGTGGAGGACAGCAAGGACGCCGAGCAGCAAGAGGCTTTCGCCCAGAACGAGCGCGCGATGATACACAGCGTGCTGACCCTGGCCGAGCGGCCGATCCGCGTGATCGCCACGCCGCGCGCCGACGTGCATCGCCTGGACCTGAGCCAGAGCCACGACGCGCAGCGCAAAGTGCTGCGCGACAGCCCCTACTCGCGGCTGGTGGTGATCAAGGACGGCAGCATCGACGAGCCGCTGGGCATCGTCGCGCGCAAGGACTTGCTGACCCAGTTGCTGGACGGCGGCGAAATGAATATCGACGCCGCGCTGCGCCAGCCGCTGGTGCTGCCGGAGACCGTCACCGTGCTCAAGGCGCTGGAGAGCTTCCGCCAACATTCGGCGGACATGGCCTTCGTGGTCAACGAATTTGGCAGCCTGGAAGGCATCGTCACCCAGAAGGACTTAATGGAGGCCATCGCCGGCGAGTTTCCGGAAGAGCACGAACGTCACGAGCTGCCGGCCATCGTGCAGCAGGCCGACGGCAGCTTCGACGTGGAAGGCAGCCTGGAGCTGGTGACGCTGGAACAGCACATCGCGCTGGGCGACTTCGAGGACGAAGACTTCCACACCGTGGCCGGCCTG
Organism: Chromobacterium sp. IRSSSOUMB001; assembly: GCF_023507765.1. Taxonomy (NCBI): domain Bacteria; kingdom Pseudomonadati; phylum Pseudomonadota; class Betaproteobacteria; order Neisseriales; family Chromobacteriaceae; genus Chromobacterium; species Chromobacterium sp. IRSSSOUMB001. The sequence continues at coordinate 68,294 of NZ_JALCYU010000006.1, read as the reverse complement.
CTGATGGACTGCCTGGAGCGCATTCCGCGCGAGGGCGATGAAATCACCGTCGGCGAATGGAAGCTGCGCGTCACCGTGCAAAAGGGCAACCGCACCGAGCGGGTGCTGATTAGCCCGCTGGTCAATCTGGATGCCAGCATCTAAATCCGCCGCCGCGCGGGACACTCAGGGCCGGGCTTCCCCCCGGCCCTGGTTTTTGTACGTGCTGCGCTGCCGCGACGGCGCGCTCTACACCGGCGTCACCACCGACGTGACGCGCCGCTACGCCCAGCACGCCGCCGGCAAGGGCGCGCGCTACACCCGGCTCAACCCGCCGCAGGCGCTGGCCCTGGTGCTGGTCTGCGCCGGCCGTTCCGAGGCGCTGAAGGCCGAATACGCGTTCAAGCGGCTGGACCGCGCCGCCAAGCTGGACTTTCTGAACCGCCACGCGCCCGCGGACGGGGATTTCTCAGTTTTCATGTCGCCCCCGCCGCCGGCAACACAGATTAACCAGCCTTAACAAACACTTGCCGCGCGCTCTCCTAGGCTGACATCTGGCAATCATTGCCACCCAAGGAGATCAAGATGAAAACGAACGCTCGCCCCCTCCTGCTGACCGGCCTGCTCGCCGCCAGCCTATTGTTCGCCTCCCAGGCCCGGGCCGAATCCGAATGGCAGAAGGAACACCCGCGCCGCGAGGAAGTCAATCAGCGGCTGCACCACCAGGATCGCCGCATCCACCACGAACTGAAGGAAGGCAAAATCAGCCGCGACGAAGCGCGCAAGCTGCGCGGCGAAGACCGCGACATCCGCCGGCAGGAACAGGGCATGGCCAAGCTGGACCACGGCCACATCACCCGGCAGGAACAAAAGACGCTGAACCAGGAGGAAAACCAGGTCAGCCAGCAGATCAAGAACGGCAACTGAGCCCGCCGCCCAAACAAAAAACCCGCCAAACGGCGGGCTTTGTTTTTGACCAGAGCCTGGCTTAGAACCTGTTTACGATCTGCTGCGCGTCGGCGATACGGCGTTGAAACCGAGCTCAAAATGCTCATGCACCACCTGTACATTCCGCTTTCTCAGCCGTTTTCGCCTTGTCTCGCCTTAGTTCGCGGGATCGTAAATAGGTTCTTAGTGCTGCAGGATCTTGGACAGAAAATGACGGGCCCGCTCGGAGCGGCCATCCAGATTGCCGAAGAACTCGTCCTTGTCGCAATCCTCGACGATGTGCCCCTGGTCCATGAAGATCACGCGGTTGGCCACGCGGCGGGCAAAGCCCATCTCGTGGGTCACGCACATCATGGTCATGCCCTCGTGCGCCAACTCGGTCATCACGTCCAGCACCTCGTTGATCATCTCCGGGTCCAGCGCGCTGGTGGGCTCGTCGAACAGCATCGCGATCGGGTCCATCGCCAGCGCGCGCGCAATCGCCACCCGCTGCTGTTGGCCGCCGGACAACTGGCTGGGAAACTTATCTGCGTGCGCTTTCAAGCCCACGCGGTCCAATAGCTTCAGGCCCTTGTCCCGCGCCTCGTCCTGGCCGCGGCCCAGCACCTTGATCTGGGCGATGGCCAGGTTCTCGGTGATGGACAGGTGCGGGAACAGCTCGAAGTGCTGGAACACCATGCCGACGCGGCTGCGCAGCTTGGGCAGATCGGTCTTGGGATCGCCCACCGAGATGCCGTCGACGATGATCTCGCCCTTCTGGAACGGCTCCAGCGCGTTCACGCACTTGATCAAGGTGGATTTGCCGGAGCCGGACGGCCCGCACACCACCACCACCTCGCCCTTGGCGACCTGGGTGGTGCAATCGGTCAGAACCTGGAACTGTCCGTACCACTTGCTGACTTGCTTCAGGGAAATCATTGCGCTCATACAGCCAACCTTTTTTGCATGCGCTTCACCAGCCGCGAAGCGCCGAAACTGATCACGAAATAGACTGCGCCGGCAAACAGCAGGAACTCATGCGGCAAACCGACGACATCGCCCTTGGAGCGGGCGGTGTTCAGGAAATCCATCAAACCCACAGCGTACACCAGCGAAGTGTCCTGGAACAGAATGATGGACTGCTGCAGCAGCAAGGGCGTCATCTTGCGGAAGGCCTGCGGCAAGATCACCAGCCGCATCACCTGGCCATAGTTCATCCCCAGCGCGTAGGCCGCGCCGGCCTGCCCCTTGGGAATCGCCTGGATGCCCGCGCGGACGATTTCGGAGAAATACGCCGCCTCGAACATCACGAAGGCCACCAGGCAGGAGGTAAACGCGCCCACCGGTTCCAGGCTGCCGGTAATCCAGTTCAACACCATCGGCACCACCAGATAGAACCAGGAGATCACCAGCAGCAAGGGGATGGAACGGAAGTAATTAACATAGAACTTGGCCAGCGGCGACAACACCCGGTGCTCGGAGAGCCGGGCCAGGGCCAGCAAGGTGCCCAACACCACGCCGCCCGCTACCGCCATCACCAGCAGCTTCAGGGTCAACTGCATGCCTTGCCACAAACCCGGCAGCGCCGGAACGATCTGACTGAAATCCAATTCCATCATTTGCCCCCCATCATGCCGGGAATGCGCACGCGCCGCTCGATCCAGGCCATCAGCGTCATCAAGCTCATATTGAGCACGAAATAGATGATGGTGGCCAGGGTGAAGGCCTCAAAGATGTTGGCGGAGAACTCCGCGGTCTGCTTGGTTTGAGCCAGCAGCTCCATCAGGCCGATCAGCGAAGCCACCGAGGAGTTCTTGAAAATATTCAAAAACTCGCTGGTCAGCGGCGGAATGATGATGCGGAAGGCCTGGGGCAACAACACGTGCCGGTAGGCTTGCGGCAAGGTGAAGCCCATCGCCTGCGCCGCGTTGCGCTGACCGCGCGGCAGGGCCTCGATACCGGTGCGCACTTGCTCGCACACCCGCGCGGCGGTGAACAGCCCCAAACACACCACTACCGACAAAAAGGCGGAAGTGGCCGGCGCCAGGTCCTGCTTGAACCAGGTTTGCGCGCCCTCGGGCAGCAGATCCGGGATCAGAAAGTACCAGACGAACAATTGCACCAACAAGGGCACATTGCGGAACAACTCGACGTAGGCGGTGGCGATGCCCGCCACCCACCGGTTCGATACCGTGCGCATCACGCCCAGCACCGAGCCCAAAGCCAGGGCGATCGCCCAGCCGGCCAGCGCCACGGCGATGGTCCAGCCCAGGCCGGAGACGAACCAGTTCAGATAGATCTCGCTACCCACCCCGGTGGACTTGAAAAACACCATCCAGTCCCAGTGGTAATTCATGCTTCACTCCCACAACGCCAGCCCGTCGGGCGCGCTCATGCGCCGCCGGGCCGCGGCCCGGCGCAAGCGCCCGGCCACACACAAAGAAAGCGGGTACGGCCGTGCGCCCCGGCTCCGCGCGCAACGGCGAGGAGGACGGGGCGGCGGCGCGCCAACCGCGACTTACATCTGCTCGGCAGACTTGTCGGTCGGCTTGGCGATCAGCTCCTTGAATTCATCGGACATCGGGAAGTTCAGGTTCAGGCCCTTGGGCGGCACCGGGCTGGTGAACCACTTGGCGTAGATCTTGTTGACCTCGCCGGACTTGAAGGTGTTGCTCAGCGCGGCGTCCACCACCTTCTTGAAGGCGGGGTCTTCCTTGCGCATCATGCAGCCGTAGATCTCGTAGGACTGGGCCTTGCCGGTTACCACCCAGTTGGCCGGGCTCTTGGCCTTGGCCATCTCGCCGTACAACAGCGCGTCGTCCATCATGAAGGCCGCGGCGCGGCCGGACTCCAGCATCAGGAAGGATTCGCCGTGATCCTTGGCCGAGATGATGTTCATGCCCAGCTTCTTGTCGGCGTTCATCGCCTTGATCAGGCGCTCGGAGGTGGTTCCGGCGGTGGTGACCACATTCTTGCCCTTGAGGTCCGGGAAGTCCTTGATGCCCGAGGTCTTGGCGGTCAGCAGACGGGTGCCGATCTCGAAGATGCCCACCGAGAACGCCACTTGCTTCTGACGTTCCACGTTATTGGTGGTGGAGCCGCACTCCAGATCCACGGTGCCGTTCTGCACCAGCGGGATGCGGGTCTGCGAGGTCACCAGATTGTACTTGACCTGCAGGTTGGGCATTTTCAGCTCTTTTTTCACCTGCTCGACCACTTTGTTGGCCAGGTCAACCGAGTAGCCCACCGGCTTCTGATTGTTGTCGTAGTAGGAAAACGGAATGGACGCGTCGCGGTTGCCCAGGACGATCACGCCGGAATCCTTGATCTTCTTCAGGGTGCCGGTCAGTTCGGCGGCCATGGCCGGCGCGGCGCAGAAGGCGCCCAGAGTGGCGGCACAGATCAGGGTGGAGCGAATACGCATGAAGTTTCTCCTTTTTCACTTCCTGTGATAGACAGCCCCCGCCGACAAGGACGGGGACGGACGACTCTTTGTAGTGCGGCGGGCGCTGAACGCCCGCTCGTATTTTTGCTTTACAACGCCCCGTTACGGGCGTTTGGCCTTATGGCCTTTCCCGCTCAGATAATTGGCCAGGCGGACGTAATCCTCCACCGGCAGGTTTTCCGGCCGCAGCCCGGGGTCCAGCTCCAGCGCGGCGAAGCCGTCCGCGTCCAGCAGGCCCTTCAGGTTGTTCTTCAGCGTCTTGCGCCGCTGCGAGAACGCCGTGGTCACCACCTGCTCCAGCAGCGCCTCGTCGACGGCCACGCCGCAACGGCCCGGCGCCGGAATCATCCGCACCACCGCGGAGTCCACCTTCGGCGGCGGCCAGAACGCTTCCGGCGGCACATGCAGGATGTTCTCCATTTCAAAGCGGTACTGCAACATCACCGTCAGCCGGCCGTAGTCGGCGGTGGACGGCTCCGCCACCATGCGTTCGATCACCTCTTTTTGCAACATGAAATGCATGTCGGTGACCTTCTGGCCGTAAGTAGCCAGATGGAATAGCAAGGGCGTGGAAATATTGTAGGGCAGATTGCCGACGATCTTCAGTTTGCCCTCCGCCACCGAGGCGAAGTCGAACACCAGCGCGTCGCCGGCGTGAATGCTCAAACGCTCGGCGGGAAACTCCGTTTGCAAACGGCTGATGATGTCGCGGTCGATCTCCACCACGTGCAAATGCTTGAGCGCGGCCAATAGCGGCTTGGTGATCGCGCCTAGTCCGGGGCCGATCTCGATGACGACATCGTCCGGCTGCGGATTCACCGCATGCACGATGTTGGCGATGACGCTGGCGTCCTGCAGGAAATTCTGGCCGAAGCGCTTGCGCGGAATATGTTTGTTCATGAAATCTGCTAATCAGTACAAAGAACGGAGAAGCGCCGGGCAGCTTGCCGTCGCGCCTCATTGTCGAAGTTAATTCTCAAGTTTTGGCCAATTGTCTGCCGATTGTAGGCTGCCCGACAAGAGCTAAAGCCGGCCATTCGCCACAAATCTCACAATACATGCCAAACACTTGAAAATCAGTGAGGATTTTCCCGAATCGCCGCGGCGGGGCGGGTCAGCCAGCGACACAGGCCGGCCAGCAGCAATACCATTGCGCCCAGCGCCCATTCGCCCGGCAACGGCAAAGCGGCGAGGCCAGCCGACACGCCGGCGGCGAACAGCATCTGGCCGCAGCCCAGCAAGGCGGCGGCGCGGCCGGCCGCCTGGGAAAACGGCGCCATCGCCATGCCGCTGGCCGGCCCCAGCGTCCAGGCGAAACCCACGCTCAGCACGCCTATCGGCAACATATAGTGCCAAGCGCCCGGCTGCCCCGACAGCGCCAGCAGCAAGACGCCAGCCAGCAACATGATGTTGAGGCCGTAACGCAACATCGCCTTCTGGCCGAAGCGGCCGATCAGCTTCAGGCCCAGGAAGCTGGCCGCCATCACCAAGAGGGCGTTGCCGCCGAACAGCAGGCCGAAGGTGGTGGCGTCCACCCCGCCGCGCTCAATCAGCACCGCCGGCGCCAGCGTCACATAGCTGACGATCAAAGCCAGCGCCGCGCAGCAGCAAGCCCCGTAGCGGCGCAGCGCCTGCGTGGACAGCACTTGGCGCATGCTGATCGCCGGCCCTCCGTCGGCGCTGGCGACTACGGGCCGGGTTTCCGGCATCTTCCAGGCCAGCCACGCCGCCGCCAGCACCGCGCTGCCCGCCAGCGCCAGGAAGCAGGACTGCCAGCCCCAGCGCGCAGTCAGCCAGCCGCCCAGCAAGGGCGCCATCGCCGGCACCACGTTCAGAGCGGCATTGAGCAGGCTGTAGCGCTGCGCGGCGGCATTGCCGGAAAAACAATCGCGCACTAGGGTGAACGCGCACACCGAGCTGGCGCTGGCGCCCAAGCCCTGCAGCGCGCGCAGCCCCAGGAATCCGCCCAGGCTGTCGCTGCGACTGGCCAGGAAGGCCGCCGCCGCGTACAGCAGCAGGCCGCCCAAGGCCACCGGCTTGCGGCCTATCCGGTCCGCCAGCGGGCCGAACAGCAACTGCCCCAGTCCCAGGCTGAAGATGAACACGCTGAGGCTGATCGCGACATCGGCCTGGAAGTGCCGCTGCATCGCCGGCATCGCCGACAGGTAAAGATCGATCCCCAGAGGATTGAACAGGATCAACAGGATGGCCGCCATGGTGGCGGCGCGGGCAAACGGGGAAACGCTGGAATTCGGCATCGGGGTATGACGGCAGGGGATGGAGAAGCAAGCCGCCATGATACCGGGGAGCGCGCGTCGCCGCAGCAGAACGCCGGAAAAAAACCCGCGTGGGCGCCGCTTCCGCGCCTTTAAAAACAGTAAATTGATGCCACTTAACACGGACAGCGGCGGCCTGAAAAAGCCTGGCGCCTGATGGATTCGATGGTTGCGGCATCACGCGTCTGGTAACCTAGACAGCGACCGAAAGAACAAATGAGCAGACTATCATGACCGCAAATGACACCCGGATTTACCTGTCCTCCGGCAGCCCTCGCCGCCGCGAAATTCTGGAACAGTTGGGCATGCACCTGGAGCGCATCCACGCCGATATCGACGAATCGGTGCGGCCCGGCGAATCCGCCGTCGCTTACACAGAACGGCTGGCGCGGTCCAAGGCCGAGGCCGGCTGGCAGGTCGTGGTGTCTTGCGGACTGCCGTCCCGGCCCTTGCTGGCCGCCGACACCACGGTGGCGATGGACGGCGAAATCTTCGGCAAGCCGGAAAACGCCGACGACGCCCGCCGCATGCTGCGGGCCTTCTCCGGCCGCAGCCATCAAGCCATCACCAGCGTGGCGGTGCGCGAAGGCGACAAGGTGCGGCTCAAGACCTCGGTCACCGAGGTGTTCTTCCGTCCGCTCAGCGAGCAGGACATTGAGCGCTACCTGGACAGCGGCGAGCCTTTCGACAAGGCCGGCGCTTACGGCATCCAGGGCAAAGCCAGCGTCTTCGTCGAGCGCATCCACGGCAGCCACAGCGGCGTGATGGGCCTGCCTATCTTCGAAACCGCGGCGCTGCTGAGCGAATTCGGCTTCCAGTTTCCATGAGCGCCCGGGGGACCACCATGCTGCATCAATCGATACCCCTGCCGCGCGATCTGCCGCGCCCCAAGGAACAAATCCTGGTCAACATCACCCCGCAGGAAACCCGAGTCGCGGTGCTGGAAGACGCCGTGGTTCAGGAACTGCATGTGGAGCGCGCAGCCAGCCGCGGCATTGTCGGCAACATCTATCTGGGCCAGGTCAAGCGCGTGCTGCCCGGCATGCAGAGCGCCTTCATTGAAATCGGCCTGGAACGCGCCGCTTTTCTGCATATCGCCGACGTGCTGGAACAGCGCCAGCACCCGACCGAACCCCAGCGCATCGAGAAGATGCTCTTCGAGGGGCAGACCGTGCTGGTGCAGGTGATCAAGGATCCGATTGGCACCAAGGGCGCGCGTCTGTCCACCCAGATCTCGCTGGCCGGACGCTTCCTCGTGCACTTGCCGCAGGAAGAGCACATTGGCGTATCGCAGAAGATAGACAGCGAAAGCGAGCGCCACAATCTGAAATCCAGGCTGGAAAAGCTATTGCCGGCCAACAGCCCTCGCGGCTACATCATCCGCACCAGCGCCGAGACCGCGCGCGACGACGAATTGGCCGCCGACATCGGCTACTTGTCCAAGCTGTGGTCCGACATCCGCCACAAATCCCAGCATCTGCCGGCGCAAAGCCTGCTCTACGAGGACCTGCCGCTGGCGGTGCGCGTGCTGCGCGACATGGTCAGCGGCTTCACCGACCAGGTGGTGGTGGACTCCACGGAAAACTACAGCCGCATGGTGGAGTTCGCCGAGCAATACGTGCAGATCGCCGTGGACAAGATAGAACGCTACAGCGGAGAACGCCCGCTGTTCGAGCTGCATGGCATCGAGGCCGAGATCGACAAGGCGCTGGCGCGCCGCGTCAACCTGAAGTTCGGCGGCTATCTGATCATCGACCAGACCGAGGCGATGACCACCATTGACGTCAACACCGGCGGCTTCGTCGGCAACCGCAATTTCGACGAAACCATCTTCAAGACCAATCTGGAAGCCACCCAGACCATCGCCCGACAGCTGCGGCTGCGCAATCTGGGCGGCATCATCATCGTCGACTTCATCGACATGGACAACGACGAGCACCAATCCGCGGTGCTGGCGGAGCTGGCCAAGGCGATGGCGCGCGACCGTACCCGCGTCACCCTCAACGGCTTTACCAGCCTGGGCCTGGTGGAAATCACCCGCAAGCGCACCCGCGAAAGCCTGGCCCACGTACTGTGCGAGCCCTGCCCCACCTGTCAGGGCCGCGGCGAGATCAAGACCGCGCAAACCGTGTGCTACGAGATCCAGCGCGAGATTGTGCGCGAAGCGCGTCAGTTCGACGCCAAGGGTTACCGCATCTTGGCCGCGCAATCGGTGATCGACATGTTCATCGACGAAGAATCGCAAAGCCTGGCGATGCTGATCGACTTCATCGGCAAGCCGATCTCGCTGTCTGTGGAAGCCACCTACACCCAGGAGCAATTCGACGTCGTCCTGCTGTAAGCCGCCATGTCATTCCGCCCGTTTCGTCTGGCGGCCCGGCTGCCGCGTCTGTTGTCCCGCGCGGCGCTGGGCCTGCTGGCGCTGATTTCTCTCTACCTGCTCGCCGCGCTGACGCTTGGGCTGCTCCCGGTCAACCGTGACTGGCGGCAGAGCGGCGCCGGCATTCCGGTTTTCCTGGACAGCAATGGTGTGCACGCTGGCCTGCTGCTGCCGCGCAGCGGCCCCGGCATGAACTGGGACGAGACCTTTCCCCCAGGGCATCCGCGCGCCGGGCCCAATCTGGACAAACTGCCCTATGTGGGCATAGGCTGGGGCAGCCGCAGCTTTTTCCTGGAAACACGGGACTGGTTGGACCTCACCCCAGGCAAAGCGCTTTACGCCCTGTCCGGGCTGGACGGCGCCGTACTGCATGTGGAATATCTGCCGATGCCGCGCGAAGGTGCCGCCACCCGGCGCCTGATGCTTGCGCCGGAACAATACCGGCGGCTGGCCGGCTTCATCCAGGCCTCCGTCGCCCGCGACGCAATCGGAAAAGCCCTCTGGATGCAGGGCTATCATTATCATGATCAGGATGCGTTTTATCTGGCCAACGGCCGCTATAGCCCGTTGACCACCTGCAACCAGTGGGTGCGCGACGCGCTGGCGGCCAGCGGCGTGCGCACCGCTTGGTGGTCCCCATTCGACCACGCACTATTCTGGCAATTGAAAGACCGCTGAGACGATCGCCTCGGCGTAAGGGAGTTTCGCAAAATGAACGAAGAAAACGGCGATCCGCTCTGGTTCGCCATCCGGCAGGAAGCCGAACAAGCCGCGCAAGACGAGCCCATGCTGGCCAGTTTCCTGCACATGACCGTGCTGCGCCACAATACCCTGGAAGACGTGCTGGCCTTTCACCTGTCCAGCAAGCTCGCCAGCCCGGTGATGGACGCCCGCGCGCTGATGGAACTGTTCCGAGAAGCGCTGGACGCCGACCCGGCCATCAGCGCCGCCACGCGCGCCGACATCAGCGCCTGCTTTGACCGCGATCCGGCCTGCGACAACTACTCCACCCCGCTGCTCTATTTCAAAGGCTTCCACGCCATCCAGTGCCAGCGCATCACCCACTGGCTGTGGCGGGAAGAGCGCAAAACCCTGGCGCTGTTCCTGCAAAACCGCATTTCCGAAGTCACCGGCGCCGACATCCACCCGGCCGCCCGCATCGGCCAGGGCGTGATGCTGGACCACGGCACGGGCGTCGTGGTGGGCGAAACCGCCGTCATCGGCGACAACGTCTCGATGCTGCAGGGCGTCACCCTGGGCGGAACCGGCAAGGAACACGGCGACCGCCATCCCAAGATCGCCGACGGCGTGCTGATCGGCGCCAACACCTCCATCCTCGGCAACATCCAGGTGGGCGCCTGCGCCAAGATAGGCGCCGGCAGCGTGGTGCTGGAAGACGTGCCGGCCCACACCACCGTAGTCGGCGTACCCGCCCGCGTGGTGGCCCGCGCATGCGAAGGCACCCCGGCGCTGGATATGGATCAGCGCGTATGAGCGCTGAGCGGGCCCACCTCGCTGTCGGCGACTCCGCCGCCGGCATGCTGAACGCGCTGCGACGCGACGGCCTGCTCAACGGCGACGTCCTACCCTTCATCGAAGATCTGAGCGCCGGCCCGCTTCTGGACGCCGACGCCATCGATCAAGGCCTGCGCATGGCCTGGCACCAACAGCTGCTACAAGCTCAACCCTGGCTGCCGGAATACGAGGACGGCTGGCTGCTCCGCCACCAAGCCAGCCGCAAAGCGCTGCTGCGGCTTCTGGAACAGCCGCGCCCGCTCACCGTCTGGCTGGGCCGCAACGCCGGCGACCACCTGACGCTGGCGCTGCTGGCAGAACAACTGCCTGCACACTGCCCGCTGTCCGTCATCACCGTGCCGGAGCCGGCATGGCAAGCCGGCGACGAGATGGCGGAATGGAGCCTGGCCATGCTGCCGCTGGACCGGCTGGCCGCCTGCAGGTCGCTGCAACGCCCGCTCAGCGCCGCGGAACGGCAAGCGCTGGCCGCGCAATGGCGCCACTGGCGCGAACACGGCCAGGGACTACGCCGCTGGCAGGACAACACCATCGTTGAAGCGCCGCTGGAGCATTACGATGCGCTGCTGCTGGAACAGGCCGGCGCGGACCCGCTCGCTATCCAGCGCCTGGTCGGCGCCGCGTTCATCCGCATCCGGGACGCACTGGTTTCATCCGACCTTCTGTTCTGGCGCGTGCAGCAACTGCTGCGCGCAGGTCGGCTCTGCGCCGAAAGCGCGGCTGGAACGACGGGTTCTTCCCCCCGAATCCGCCGCTGCGCCTGAAGCCCAGTTGCTACAGCGCGACATCTGCCCTGAAGGACTACAGCAAGCGCTTGGTGATGCACAGCCGCGCGGGTAAAATCCCAGCCCTTGACGCCTGCCCCGCCATTGAATGGCAGCGTCCTGCAATCCTCAGGAACCCCACCCCATGAATGTCAGAGTTGTCGACTACCACGCGCCGGACGCCGCGGAACAATTCACCCGTTCGCTGCACGAAACCGGCTTCGGCGTGCTGGTCAATCATCCGGTACCCCAGGACCTGGTCGAAAAAATCTATGCGGACTGGCTTGCCTTCTTCAACAGCCAGGCCAAATACGACTACGCCTTCTCCATGGAGCGCCAGGATGGCTGGTTTTCCCCGGAGGTGTCGGAAACCGCCAAGGGCTCAAGCCTGAAAGACATCAAGGAATACTTCCACATCTACCCGTGGGGCCGTGTGCCGCCGGAACTCAAGGCGGATGCCGACCGCTACTACGCCGTCGCCAACCAGTTGGCTCAAGAACTGCTGTCCTGGGTGCAGCAATACACCCCGGCCCACATCGCCGCCAGCTACACCGAACCGCTGTCCCACATGATCGCAGACAGCCAGAAGACCCTGCTGCGCGTGCTGCGCTATCCGCCGCTCACCGGCCAGGAACCCGCCGGCTCGCTGCGCGCCGCCGCCCACGGCGACATCAATCTGCTGACCATCCTGCCCGCCGCCAACGAACCCGGTTTGCAAGTACAGGACAAGCAAGGCGAGTGGCTGGACGTACCCTGTGATTTCGGCACCCTGGTGGTCAATATCGGCGACATGCTGCAAGAAGCCTCCGGCGGCTACTACCCGTCCACCCAGCACCGCGTGGTCAACCCCACCGGCGAAGGCGCGACCAAGAGCCGCATCTCGCTGCCGCTGTTCCTGCACCCGCGGCCGGAAGTCGTGCTGTCCAACCGCTACACCGCGGACAGCTATCTGAACGAGCGCCTACGCGAACTGGGCGTCAAACAGTAAGCCCCTGCCGGCGGAAGCCCCACTCTCCGCCGGCGGATTCCACAATTAAGATCAAACATTCATTAGTGTTACGCTATCGACTTGAGCAAAAGAATCAACTGGCGCACGGAAATGAGAATGACTATCATTTAGTTGATTCTCACCGAGGAGCCTAGCCATGCTCAAGACCATCACCTTCGCCATCTGCCATTTCACTGTCGCCTTTAGCGTGGCCTATCTACTGACCGGCAATATCGGCGTTTCCAGCCTGCTGGCCCTGGTGGAACCGCTGGTCAACACCGTGGCTTATTACTTCCACGAAAAAGTGTGGGACCGCATCCGCGGCCGCAAGGCCCAAGCCGCCGAAACCGGCGCTGCCGGGCACAACGCCCTGTTCCATCAGCACTGACTTCTTCGACGCCGTGCCCGCTCACCGGGCACGGCCCCTTCCCCTCCGCTCCCTTTTTTTCATCATGCCAATGAATTTCTGTGTTGACAGAAATTTCGGAAACAAATATTGTTAACCCCATGGAACTGACACCCGTATCTCAACGCTTCGTGCTGCACTGGGGCGAAATGGGCACCCGCTGGGGCGTGAACCGCACCGTTGCTCAAATACACGCGCTGCTGTTCATTACCGGACGCCCGCTGAACGCCGAGGAACTGGCCGACACCCTCAACGTGGCCCGCTCCAACATCAGCAATAGTCTGAAAGAGCTGCAAAACTGGCAACTGATCCGCACCGTGCATGTGCTGGGCGACCGCCGCGACCACTTCGAGACCTCGGGCGATGTCTGGGAACTGTTCCGCATCATCGTGGCGGAGCGGCAACGTCGCGAAATCGAACCCACGCTGCTGGTGCTGAAGGAATGCATGGACAGCCCGGACTTTCAGCAGGAAAGCCCGCTGGCGCAAGAACGCATCCGCAACACCTGGCAGTTCATGGACACGCTGACCTCCTGGACCCGTGAAATGCTGCGACTGTCCACCGCCACCCTGAGCCGGGTATTGAAGATGGGCGCCAGCATCCAGAAGCTGCTGGGCCGGGACAAGTAAACACACGGCGCGGGTTGGATCGGCGCAGCCACAATGCCCGCCCTTTTTTTGCCACTAAATTTCTGTTTTGACAGAAATTTCAGAAATCAAGGAGAACACCATGAGCGGATTCATCATCAGTATGATCATCATCCCCCTGTTGTGCGGCCTGCTGTGCTGGTGGCTGCTGGCCGGGCCTTTGCGGCAAGTGACCCAAGCGCTTTGCGAGCACGGCGCTGGCGGCCCGTTCTGGCAACGCGCCTTCTTGATCCTGATCCTGGCCGGCCCGCTGCTAGCCGTGCTGCTGTTCGCGCCGGATGTCCCCTCCGCCTCCTTATGGCTGGACATCCGCGGCATCCTGATGTGGGCCTTGCTGGGCGTAGTGGCGCAAATGCTGGTGCTGCTGCGTCTGGTGTGGCGACAAGTGGCGCCGCGTCCCGGCGCCCATCAGGTCCAAACCGCGCCGGCCGCTCCCCTGGAGGCTGCGCAATGAAGATACTGCTCTTGGGTGGCAGCGGCTTCATCGGCCGGCCGCTGCGTCAGCGCCTGGAACGAGACGGCCATCACGTCAGCGCGCCCAGCCGTCGTCAGCTGGACCTGCGCCAGCCGCGCGCCGACTGGCGTCACTGGCTGGAAAACGTCGACGTGGTGGTCAACGCCGCCGGCCAGCTGCTGGACCGCCCGGCCGGCGCGCTGGAAGCCATTCATCACCTGGGGCCGCTGCAGCTGGCCAGCATGGCCTATCAGGCCGATGTCCGCCGCTGGGTGCAATTGTCGGCCCTCGGCGCGGATCCGCAAGCGGACACCCTGTTCCTGGCCGGCAAGGGCCGCGGCGACGCCGCCCTGTTGGCCAGCGGCCTGGAGGCGCGCATCGCGCGCCCCTCGCTGATCTACGGGCCACAAGGCGCCAGCAGCCGTCTGCTGCTGCAACTGGCGCGGCTGCCGCTGTGGCTGCTGCCCGACGGCGGCAGCCAACGGGTGCAGCCGGTCGCGCGCGACGACGTGATCGACGGTCTGGCGAGGCTGGCCGCGGCCGATGAAGCGCCGGAGGGCGTCGTCGATTTCGTCGGCGCCGAAGCGCTGACGCTGGCCGACTATCTGCGCCAGCTGCGCCAACTGCAAGGCCTGCCCTCGCCCGCCTACATACTCAACCTGCCGCCTCAAGCCAGTCGGGCGCTGGCGACGCTGGCCGAACGCTGGCCGGCCAGCCTGATCAGCCGCGATACCCTGGCCATGCTGAACCGCGGCAGCTGCGGCGACCCGGCCGCCCTCGGCGCGCTGCTGCAACGCGCCCCGCTGGCCAGCAGCCAATTCCGGGAAGCGCCATGAACCCGTCCACACGCAATATCGAATACGCGCTGGCGGCGCTGTGGCTGTGGAGCGGCCTACAGCCGCCGCTCAGCGCTTGGGACATATCCATTGTCATGCTGCAACGCTTGCCTCTACCCACCGGCTGGGCAGCGCCGCTCTTCCTCGCCGCCTGCGGCCTAGACCTCGCCTTCGGTATGCTGACCCTACTGCACCCCTGCCGCGCCTTGTGGCGGGCCCAGGCCGCCGCGGTCGCCGGCTACAGCCTTACGCTGGCGATCTGGCTGCCGGAAAACTGGCTGCATCCGTTCGCGCCCTTAATGAAAAACCTGCCCATTCTGGCCATGCTGCTTTGGCTGGGCGCTCGCCGGGAGACTTCCGCATGAACGCCTATCTCGTGGTCAAAACCTTGCATATCCTGTCCGCCACCCTGATGGTGGGCACCGGCTTCGGCTCAGCCTTCTACATGTTCTTCGTCAACCGCCGCCGCAAGAGCGCCGCCCAGGCCGAGGTAGCGCGGCTTGTGGTGCGCGCCGACTGGTGGTTCACCACTCCAGCAATGATTTTTCAGCCGCTGTCCGGTCTGTGGCTGGCGCGGCAGGCCGGTTGGCCTCTGGCCAGCGGCTGGCTGCTCGCCTCCATCGGACTGTTCCTGTTCGCCGGCCTGTGCTGGCTGCCGGTGCTGCGGCTGCAAGTCCGCATGGCGGAGATAGCACTCACGGCCGTGGCCGCCGGCCAGCCGCTGCCGGCGCGTTACTGGCGCTACGCCCGCTATTGGGAGTTCCTAGGCTATCCGGCCTTCCTTTCAATGCTAACAACATACTTTCTTATGGTGATAAAACCGGCTGTTTGAGCTGAAAAGCAGATAAAATGCTTGGTTTTTATTATTCAAGCCCGAATCACGGCTTGATCCCTCTGCAATATGTCGCTCACTCCTCATTCCTGCATCGACGCCAAAGCTTACCGGCCGGACATCGACGGCTTGCGCGCGCTGGCCGTGCTCAGCGTGGTCGCGTTCCACATCGGCCTGCCTGGGTTTGGCGGCGGTTTTGTCGGCGTAGACATTTTTTTCGTCATTTCCGGTTTTCTGATCAGCGGCCTGCTGCGTCAAGAATTGCTGGCGCAAGGCCGCATTGACTTCAAGGCATTCTACGCGCGTCGCATCCGCAGGCTGGCGCCGGCCCTGGCACTGGTATTGATCTCCAGCCTGATCCTGGCCTACTTCGTGATGCTGCCGGACGACCAGATCAAGCTGGGGCGGGAGGTGCGCGCGGTCGCCACCCTGTCCGCCAACCATCACTTTCTCAAGCACGCCTTCGATTATTTCGACTCCGACGCCGATCTCAAAGTCTTGCTGCACACTTGGTCGCTGGCGGTGGAGGAGCAGTACTATCTGGTCTGGCCCTTGCTGCTCTGGGGCGTCTTCCGCTTAAGCAAGGCGGATCGCCATATCACCGACGTGCGCATGCGCTTGACGCTTGGCGCGGTCTTGCTCGGATCGCTGGCCCTGAGCTTATGGCTGTCCTATCGCGATACGCCGCAGGCCTTTTACCTGATGCCCGCCCGCGCCTGGGAATTCGCCGCCGGCGCCTTGCTGGCGGTGCTGCCGCCTCCACGCAAGCGAAGGCGCTGGGCATTGCCCATCGCCGCGCTCGGCCTGGCGCTATTGCTGGGGTCCATCGCGCTGCTGAATGAGCGCATGGTCTTTCCCGGCGTCATCGTGTTGCTGCCGGTCGCCGGCAGCGTGCTGTTCATTCTGGCCGGCATGCTGGACCCGTCCAACCCGATCAGCCGCTGCATCGGCTCCCGCCCCTGGACCAACGTCGGCCTTTTGTCCTACGGCTTTTATCTGTGGCACTGGCCGCTGCTGGCGCTGGGCCGTTACTGGGGCCTGGGCGAGCGCGACCTGACGCGCGACCTGCTCTTGGGCGGCATCCTGGCGCTGGCGCTGGCCTGGCTCAGCTACCGCTATGTGGAGCAGCCGCTGCGCCGGGGACAATGGCGAAAGCTGCGCGACGTCAAACCCACGCTGCGGACCGGCCTGAGCATTACCCTAAGCCTGTGGTTGCTGGGCACGGCCGCCATGTATTTGCCCAAGCACTTTCCTTGGCCGGGACAACAAAACATTCTGCAAGCCAAGCGCGACGCTTTCCATTTTGTCGGCGATTGCGGCATGCCGACCTCCGGCGTCCCCTTGTCCCCGCGCTCCCAATGCCAGGTCGGTGCGCCCGGCGCGCCGCTTAAACTGCTGGCCTGGGGCGATTCCCACACCGACCATCTGATGCCGCTGTACGACGCGCTGGCCAAGGAGCGCGGCATCGCCATCCTGCGCAGGGTCTACCACGGTTGCCCGCCTCTGGCCGACGCCATGCCGGTGGGCGAAGGCAAAAAACGCAGTTGGTGCCCCAGCTTCGCGCGGGCCGTGCGCGCGGAATTGCCGCAGCTGGCGGCCCAAGGCGTCACCGGCGTACTGCTCAACGCGCGCTGGAACAGCTATACCGCCCAAGATCTGCCGGGCAGACCGGCCATGACCGGTCTGGTGGCGGCCGGCCTCGAAGGCGTCCCCAGCGTCTCCGGCGGCATGAAGGCCGGCGTCGCTCCGCTGGACCGCGCCTCCTCGCTGCAGGTCCTGGAGCAATCGCTGGACCGCAGCGCGCAAGACATGGCCGGCCTGGGCTTGAAAATCGTCCTAGTGCTGCCGGAAGCGGAGATGAGCAAGCCGCCGCCGGAATGCGTGGCCCGTTTGGGCGCGGCGGCCTGCGATGCTCCGCGCGCGGAAGTTGAGAGCCGTCGCCTGCAGATTGTTCAACTATTGCAACGCGTTGCCGCCCGTCACGCCAATATCCGGCTGTGGGATCCTTTGGACCAGTTCTGCGACGCCAAGACCTGCTTCGCCAGCCGTGACGGCAAAGTGCGCTATCAAGACAAGGACCACATCACCGCCAGCATGGCGCTGACCTTGACGGAAAGCTTCCGTCCCAGCTTCGACTGGGCAAGAAACGCCGAACGCTAAACCCGGCCCCGCGAATGGCAGCCTCTTGGCTGCCATTCGCGCTTTTCCCCACGCAATGCCGACGACGTCGACGCCTAGTGTAAAATGGCGTTTTGCCTGAACCAGATAGACACCTCGCCATGACAGATCTCCTCGCCGGCCTCAATCCAGAACAACTGCGCGCCGTCACCTGGCCCGACAAGAGCGCGCTGGTGCTGGCCGGCGCGGGTAGCGGCAAGACCCGGGTGCTGACCACCCGCATCGCCTGGCTGCTGTCCACCGGGCAAACCAGCCCCAGCGGCGTTTTGGCGGTGACCTTCACCAACAAGGCCGCGCGCGAGATGCAGACTCGGCTGGCGAGCATGGTGCCGGTCAACGTGCGCACCATGTGGATAGGCACCTTCCATGGCCTGTGCAACCGCTTTCTGCGCTCGCACTACCGCGACGCCGGCCTGCCGCAAACCTTCCAGATCCTGGACTCCGCCGACCAACAAGCGGCCATCAAGCGCCTGCTGAAAAGCCTGGAGCTATCCGACGAGAAATTTCCGCCGCGCGCGGTGCAAAGCTTCATCAACGGCAGCAAGGAAGCCGGCCTGCGCGCCGATAAGCTGCCGCCGGCGCTCAATCCCTACGAAGCCAAGCTGGTGGAGCTGTACGCCGCCTACGACGCCCAATGCCGCCGCGAAGGCGTGGTGGACTTCGCCGAACTACTGTTGCGCAGCTACGAGCTGCTGAGCGCCAACCAGGCGCTGCGCCAACATTATTGCAGCCGCTTCCACCACATCCTGGTGGACGAGTTCCAGGACACCAACCGCCTGCAGTACGCCTGGCTCAAGCTCTTGGCCGGCGACGGCGGCGCCTTGTTCGCCGTCGGCGACGACGACCAGAGCATCTACGCCTTCCGAGGCGCGGAAGTGGGCAATATGCGTTCTCTTCTCAACGATTTCTCGGTCAGCGAGCCGGTGCGCCTGGAGCAAAACTACCGCTCGATGGGCAACATCCTCAACGCCGCCAACGCGCTGATTGAGCAGAACGACGGTCGACTGGGCAAGAATCTGTGGACCGACGCCGGCGAGGGCGAAAAGATCCGTCTGTTCGAAGCCTATTCCGACGGCGAGGAAGCCGAATTCATCACCGACGAGGTGCGCAGCCTCAAGCGCGACGGTTTCAACCTGTCCGACATGGCCATTCTCTACCGCTCCAACGCCCAGTCGCGACTGCTGGAGCATGTGCTGGTCAACGCCCAGATTCCCTACCGCATCTACGGCGGCCTGCGCTTTTTCGAGCGCCAGGAAGTCAAGCACGCACTGGCCTATCTGCGTCTGATCGCCAATCCGGAAGACGACAACGCGCTGCTACGCGTGATCAATGTGCCGGCGCGCGGCATCGGCGCGCGCACGGTGGAAGGCCTTCAGGCCGTCAGCCGCGAACAGGGCGTCACGCTGTGGCAGGCCGCCTGCGCCTCCGGCGGCGGCCGCACCGCGGCCAAACTGGGCGAGTTCGTGCTGCTGGTGGAACGCATGCGCGAACGGGGCCGCGAGCTGCCGCTGGCCGAAGCCGTCAGCCTGGCCATAGACGACTCCGGCCTGCGCGCGATGTACGAGCAAGACAAGAAAGAAGGCGAAGAGCGGCTAGCCAACCTGGACGAATTGATCAACGCCGCCGCCGGCTTCATGCCGGACGAGCCGGCGCAGGCGCTGACCGAATTCCTCAGCGCCGCCAGCCTGGAAGCCGGCGAACACCAGGCCGAAGCCGGCAGCGACGCGCTGCAACTGATGACGGTGCACGCCGCCAAGGGCCTGGAATTCGACGCCGTCTTCGTCTCCGGCCTGGAAGAAGGCCTATTCCCGCACGAGAACAGCATGAACGACGGCAAGGGCCTGCAAGAGGAACGCCGGCTGATGTACGTGGCCATCACCCGCGCCCGCCAGCGGCTCTATCTGTCCAATGCGCAAAGCCGCATGCTGCACGGCCAGAGCCGCTACCCCATCCGCTCGCGCTTCGTCGACGAAATCCCGACGGAGCTCACCCACGACCTATCTGCTAAAGTGAAAACGCAGGCCACGACAAATGCATCAGCCAACGCTTCCTGGCGCGCGGCTCCCAAGGTGGGCCGCGTGGCCGCCGACAACAGCCAGGGCTTCCGCATCGGCCAATCGGTGGAACACGCCAAGTTCGGCAGCGGCGTGGTGATCAACGCCGAAGGCGGCGGCGAGGATGTGCGCCTGCAAATCAACTTCGCCGAACACGGCGTGAAGTGGCTGGATTTACGCTACGCCAAGCTGAGCGCCGGCTGAGTTCGGGCTGAGCCGCTTGCCGCCGCGGCGGCCGCTTGAGCGATTTTTGTAAGTCGCACTGATGACAGTTTGCGGAGAATCGTCAAAGATAGCCAGATGAGCACAGCCAACACCAACTCCACCACCTTCCAGAGCGTCGCCGCCGCGAGCAAGCCCGGCGCCTCCGCGCGGAAGAACTACGACGATCCGTACAGCAAGCGCCTGTTCCTGATCATCGACAGCCTGCCGGAAATGCAACGCGCGCTGGCGATGACCCTGTCGTCCTTCGGCGCCGACAAGGTGGAGTACGCCAGCAAGGCCGGCGATGCGCTGGCCAAGATGGCCAAGTACGAGTTCGACGTGGTGCTGTGCGACTACGATCTGGGTAACGGCTACGACGGCCTCTATCTGTTCGAAGAGGTCAAGGAGCGCAATCTGATCAAACAGTCTTGCGTGTTCATGATCGTCACCGGCGAGCGCCGCTCCCAGCGCGTGATCTCCGCCGCGGAACTGGGGCCGGACGACTACCTGCTCAAACCCTTCACCGGCGAAGTGCTGCGCGAACGGCTGGAGAAGGCGATGCGCCGCCGCGAAGCCTTCCGCCTCGTGGACGAGGCCATCATGCGCCACGAATACCTGAGCGCCATCGAAGTCTGCTCGCGTCTGATTAGCGAGCGCGGCGAATTCACGCTGGACTTCATGAAACTCAAGGGCTCGCTGGCGCTGAAGATTGGCGACTTCGACAGCGCGCGCTCCTTGTATATGGACGTGCTGCGCATCAAGCCGGTGCCCTGGGCCAAGATGGGCCTGGCCAAATCGCTGACCGGCCTGAAAGCCTACGACGAGGCGCGGCTGCTGTTCGAAGAAGTGCTCACCGACAACGACCGGGTGATGGAAGCCTACGACTGGCTGGCCAAACTCTATCGCAGCAACCACAATCTGGACGAAGCCCAGGCCACCTTGAAGCAGGCCACCGATATCTCGCCGGTGGTGTTCCGCCGCCAGCAACAGCTAGCGGAAGTGGCCCTGCTCAACAATCAGCTGGAAGTGGCGGAAAACGCCTGCCAGACCACGCTGGACATCGCCAAATACACCTGGCACCGCAGTCCCACCCACTACGCCGCGCTGGCGCGGGTGCAACTGGCGCGCGGCGACACCGCCAACGTCGGCCGCACCCTGTCCAATCTGCGCCGCGACTATCGCTACAACGAAGAAGGCGAATGGATGGCCGGCGTGGTGGACAGCCAGCTGCAAAACAAGAAGGGCAACCGCGACAAGGCCCGACAGTTGTTCAGCGACGCCGAAGCCAAATTCCGCCAACTGGCGCCCAAACTCAGCAGCGACGCGCAGATGGAGTTCGCCCGCGCCTGCTACGCCCAGGGGCACAAGGACGCCGGCAACAATGTGATGCGCGATCTGGTGCGCAACCATCACGACGACGAGGAACTGCTCGCACGCTTCGGCGACATGTTCGAAGAAGTGGGCCTGGGCGAAGACGGCCGCCAGCTGATCGCCGACAACGTGCAATCGGTGCTGGAGCTCAACAACCAGGCGGTGCGGGAAGCCCAGGCAGGGCAATTCGACTCCGCCATCGAACGCTTCGTCAAAGCCCACGAGGAAATGCCGCAAAACATCCAGGTCATGCTCAACCTGATCAACGCCACCATGGCCTACGTCCACCGTCAAGGCTGGCACGAAAGCCATATGCGCCGCGCCCACGACATGCTGGGCAAGGTGCGCGACATCGCCCCCACCAACAACAAGTTCCAGAAAATCCTTCAAGCCTGGCGCATGCTGGTGGAAAAGCTGGGCAAGCCGCAATGGGTGCTGTAAGCCCCTGGCAAGACTGGCGCGCGCTGGTGGTGGACGACGAGCCGCTGGCCTGTGAACGACTGCGCCAGCTCTTGCGGGAACAAGGGCTGCAACACGTCTACTGCCTGACCGATAGCCGCCAGGCCATGGCCTGGCTGACACAGAACCTAGCCGATATCGTGCTGGCCGATATCTCCATGCCCGGCGTTTCCGGCCTGGAACTGGCCCAGCAGCTGCGCCGCCAGCCGTTGGCGCCGCAGCTGATCTTCACCACCGCCCATGAACAGTACGCGGTCAACGCCTTTGAACTGGAAGCCATAGACTACCTGCTCAAACCGGTGCGTCGCGAACGGCTGCGCCAGGCGCTGGAACGCGCCTGCCGCCAGCGCGGCGATGCGCCGCAGCCGGAAGCCAGCTTCACAGTGCGCCAGCGCGACCGCCTACTGCCCATCCCTTTCTCCCAGGCCCGTTATCTCAAAGCCGAACTCAAATACGTCACTCTGGTGACCCCGGACGCGGAATACCTGCTGGACGAAACCCTGATTGCGCTGGAACAACGCCTGGGCGACGCTGCCGTGCGTATCCATCGCAATTGCCTGGTGATGCGTCACGCGCTGCGCGAACTGTTCCGCGCCAACGCCGACGGCGAAGAACAATGGCAAGTGCGTCTGGCCGATATCGGCCAACCTCTGCCGGTCAGCCGGCGACAGTTGGCCAGCATCAAGCAATGCTTGAACCAGCAGGACTAGGCAGCACCTCCCCTCTGATTCCACCGCAAGCAATATACAGATCACAAAAATAAAGTATCTGTCATTATTTTAGACAGAATAATGCGTTTTGATTTTCAATCGCATCAAGCTTGACATTAGTCATTTGTCATTATCAGAACTAAAACTATTATCCTCGCCCATGCGCACGGTCCACGCGGCAGCCATCCACCGCCGGCCATGCATTCATTTTTGGGCAAGGAGTGGTCATGCAGTCTTTGAAAATCATTTTGTTATCGTCGGCGTTCAACGGTCTCACCCAACGCGCTTGGCTGGAATTACGCCAGTCCGGTCACCAAGTCAGCGTGCAGCTATTCACCAATGAGCAAGAGGTCGGCGCCAACATCCAGCAATCCGGCGCCGATCTCGTCATCTGCCCCTTCCTCAAAGACCGGGTACCGGAAACCCTATGGCGCGACGCCAGCCGGCCGGTGGTCATCATCCACCCCGGCATCGTCGGCGACCGCGGCGCTTCGGCGCTGGATTGGGCCATCACCCTGCGAGAAAAACGCTGGGGCGTCACCGCGCTGCAAGCGGTGGAGGAAATGGACGCCGGCCCGATCTGGTCCAGCTGCGAATTCGACATGCCGGCGGAAACGCGTAAATCCGAGCTCTACAACGGCCCGGTCAGCGACGCCGCCATGTATTGCATCCGCGACGTGGTGGAGAAGTTCGGTACCGGCTTCGAGCCCGCGCCGCTGGACTACGGCCAAGTTCATGTGCGCGGCCGGTTGCAACCCAATATGAAGCAAAGCGACCGCGCTTTCCTGTGGCAACAGCCCGCCGTAGAGATCAAGCGCCGCATCGACGCCGCCGACGGCCAGCCCGGCGTGCTGACGCAGTTGGCCGGTGGCGACTACTACGTCTACGACGCCCATCTGGACCACCGCGCCGGCCAGCCCGGCAAACTACTGGCGGTGCACGACGACGCCGTGCTGGTGGGCGCCGGCGAGCACAGCCTGTGGCTGGGCGCGCTGCGGCGCAAACCGGAGGCCGGCGAGGAAACCTTCAAGCGCCCGGCGCGACATGTGCTGGCCGGTTTGCTGGACGGCGTGCCGCGGCTGGACTGGTCCATCAATACCCACCCACACTGCGAGGAAAGCTACCAGCCCATCCGCTACCGCGAATACGGCCGCGTAGGCGAACTCACCTTCGAGTTCTACAACGGCGCGATGAGTACCGAACAATGCCAACGGCTAAGCGAGGCGCTGCGCTGGGCCAAGGCCCAGGACACCAGCGTGTTGCTGGTGCGCGGCGGCCGCGGCAGCTTCAGCAACGGCGTCCACCTCAACGTGATTCAGGCCGCGCCGGAACCGGGCTTGGAGGCATGGGCCAATATCCAGGCCATCGACGACGTCTGCCAGGAAATGTTGACCGCGCGCCAACTGGTGGTATCCGGCCTGACCGGCAACGCCGGCGCCGGCGGCGTGATGCTAGCCTTGGCCGCCGACCTGGTCTTCGCCCGCGGCGGCGTGGTGCTTAACCCTCACTACAAGACCATGGGTCTGTACGGCTCGGAATACTGGACCTACAGCCTGCCGCGCGCGGTGGGCGAAGAACAGGCCCGGCTGCTCACCGACGCCTGCCTGCCGCTGAGCGCGCGCGAAGCTTGGCGTCTTGGCATGGTTCACGACATCGGCCCGCACGACCCGCACGACTTCGGCGTCTGGTTGCGACAAGCCGCCGGGCTGGCGCTGAACGACGACCGCTTCCGCCCGCAACGCGCGCGCAAGGCCGAGCTGGACTTGGAACGGATGGAGCGCTGCCGCCAAACCGAGCTGCTGGAAATGCGCCAGGACATGGTGGAAAACCGCGGCCAGTTTTTGGAGAAATGCCGCAATTTCGTGTTCAAGCGCAAGGCCTGCGGCACGCCGCAACGCCTGGTCGCCGATTGGGCGCAGACGCGCTAAGAACCTGTTCCTAGTCTGCTGCGCTTCAGCCATACGGCGTTAAAAACAAGCTCAAAATGCTCATGTACCACTCGTACATTCCGCTTTTTCGTTCGTTTTCGCCTTGTCTCACCCTTGCTCGCGAGACTTTGAACAGGCGCTAAGCAGCGCCCAGCCGGTTTTCAATCACCAAAACGGCCCGCCTAGGCGGGCCGTTTGGTTTCAATTTCATGACGAAAAACAACAGTATTGTTTTACGTACAACTACTTAAAACCCGCTTTTTCATCAGTCAAAGCTAAAAAATAGCCGCGCCTTCTTATAAAATCTGTCATCCCCTCTTTCCCCCTTCCTACGGTTGCTACATGCGGACACGGCTGGTTTATGCAGGATGCATCGCGATATGGCTGGTGCTGAGTGCGCTAGTCGCTCTGTCGATCGCCAGTCACGCGTTGCTGGGCGCCGAGCAACAATTCAACCGTGACGCTCTACTGCTATCCGAACAGCTCAATCAAAAACTACAAAGCCATGAAACCGTGCTGGACAGCTACGCCACCTTCAGCGCGCTGGATCGCCGCCGGGATCTGCCGTCTGAAAAAAGACTGGCTCGGCAACTGCTCCGCCGCTATCCGCAAATCCAGTGGCTGGGTCATATCGAACGCATAAGCCCTGACCAGTTGCCGATGTTCGGCCAACGCCTGAAGCAACTGTACGGCCAAGCGCTGCCCATGCCCACCGCCAGCGGCGGCGGCTGGGAAGGCCGCTTTGGCCTGTTCCCGCTAGTCTTCATCGAACCCATGCCCCAGTCCAACCTGCTGGCCGCGGACCTGGGCCGGCTGCAAGCCGCGCGCCAAGCCCTGCAGAACACGCTGGAAAGCGGCCGGATGGAAATCTCCAGCCAGATCAAACTGCCCGGCCTGCCGGCCGGCTACCTGCTCATCCGCGCCATGGACGACATGCTGAGCAAACCGCTGGCCGCCTCCCTGGCGCCGGCGCACTTCGCCGCCATGGCTATACGCGCCGACAGCCTGCTGCCCAGCCCGCTGTCGCTGCGGGAAGGCGTGGAAGTTCGCCTGTTCCACCGCAACGATCCTCCGCCAGGCCCACCCGCCCTGCTGCGCGGCCCCGAGCGCGCCAGCGCCTTGGAGACCCTGCTGTTCCCGCGCTTGGAAGCTCGCCACCCGCTGGGCGGCGCCAACCAACCGCTCTTGCTCACTATCAACCAGCAACTGGGCTGGCGACAGATCGGCACGTTCGAATGGGGCATGCTGCTGGTCCTGTCGCTGGCTCTGCTGACCGGCTTGCTGTTGGTGTCCCATCACTACCTGCAATTGGCGCACGGCCGCCGCCAACGAGAAAACCAACTGTTCTACCTGGCCAACCACGACCGACTTACCGGGCTGGCCAACCGCAACTTATTCTACGACCGGCTGCAGCACGCCATCTCGCGCGTGGATCGCAGCGGCAAACGGCTGGCCCTGCTGTTTCTGGACTTGGACCGCTTCAAACCGGTCAATGACACCTACGGCCACATCACAGGCGACCGCATCCTGCAACTGATCGCAGCCCGCATCAAGGAAGAATTGCGCGGCGAAGACACCGTGGCGCGGCTGGGCGGCGACGAGTTCGTGGTGTTGATGGAAGACATCGAATCCAACCGCGAGGCGGACAAAATCGTCAATCGCCTGAAACAAGTGATCCACCAACCCTACGAGGTCAACGATCATTTAATTTCAGTGGGCGTCAGTATCGGCATCGCCTATTACCCGGAGGACGGCTTGTTGATCGACGAGCTGCTGACGGTGGCTGACCGGAAGATGTACGGGAATAAACGCGAGATCGCGGCGGCGGGCGCCGAGACGGCCTGATCCCAGGCCGCCGCAACACGGCCCTAATGCGCAGCCTCCCCAAGCGCGACGCCCGGCGACGCCGTTTCCCGCGGCCGCGCCAGGCCGTTGAACCAGACATTCAATGCCACCGCGCTAACCGTGGCCAGCAGGATGCCGCTATGCAATAAGGGCGCCAGCACCTCCGGCAATTGCCGGAAAAAGCCGGGCGACACCGTCGGAATCATGCCCAAACCCAGGCTAATGGCCACCACCAGCAAATTATGCCGCTGAGTCTGATAATCCACCTTGCCCAGAATCTTGATCCCGGTGGCCAACACCATGCCAAACATCACCAGGCCAGCCCCGCCCAACACAAAGGGCGGAATAGACGCCACGATCAGCGACATCTTGGGCACCAAGCCAAACACCACCAGAATGCCGCCTGCCATCACGCATACCCAGCGGCTGCTGACGCCGGTAACGCCCACCAGGCCGACGTTCTGGGAGAAGGAGGTATGCGGGAAGGAATTGAACAGACCGCCAATCACCGTACCCAGCGCATCCACCCGCAAACCGCTCACCAAGGCAGCTCTGTCCACCGGACGCTCCACAATCTCCCCCAGGGCCAGGAACATGCCCATGGACTCGACGAAGATGATCAGCATCACCACGGTCAACGTCAGGATGGACCACAACTCAAAGCGCGGCATGCCGAAACGGAAGGGCGCGATGGGCGCGAACCAGGCCGCCTCGCCCAAGCCGCCCAAGTTGACCTTGCCCAGCAGCAAGGCCAGAGCAAAGCCGAACAACAAACCCAGCAACACCGCGATATTGCAGAAGAAACCTTTCAGATAACGGGTAACCAGCAGAATGAACACCAGCACCGCCACCGATACTCCCAGATAGAGCGGATGGCCGTAATCCGGATTGCCTCTGCCACCGGCGGCCCAGTCAATGCCGACGCGGATGATGGACAGGCCGATGGAGGTGATCACCACTCCGGTGACCAGCGGAGGAAACAGGCCGATCAACCGTCCCATCAGCGGCACCAGCAACAAGCTGAGCACTCCGGCGCCGATGGTCGCGCCGAAAATGCCGGGGAGGCCCAGCGCCGGATTGCCGCCTATGGCCACCATCGGCCCCACCGCGGCGAAAGTCACCGCCATGATGACCGGCAAGCGGATGCCCAAGCCGCGGACGCCCACGCACTGCAATAAGGTCACCACCCCGCAACAGAACAGGTCCGCGCTGATCAAAAACGCGATTTGCTCCTTGGGCAGGCCCAGGGAACTACCGATGATCAGCGGCACCGCCACCGCACCGGCGTACATCACCAACACATGTTGCAGGCCCAGAGTGAACAGCTTGCCCAAGGGCAGGCGTTGATCCACGGGGTGTACCGACAGCTTGGAATCCATGCTCGTCTCCTTTATAGATGCCGGGCCGCTTTTTCAAACACCGCAGCCCTGACGACTTGCTGGTATTACACAACGACTCCTTGACCGCTAAAAAAGGAGGCCTACGCAGGCTAGTCCGCGCTGACCGATTGGATGAGATAGGACTGCGACAGCATCGCCTCGTCGCAATTGTCGCCGGCGCCGATCCGGTCCAGCAGGATGAAATCGCCGGCCCGCTCCAGACAAGTCAGCGGGTGATGCCAAGTGCCGCGATGGTAGTTGACGCCCTGATCGCCGCGCGCCAGAAAGGCTCGGATCCGGCTTTCGTCCGGCCGGTCGCCGACGCAAGCCGGTGCCACCACCACCACGCAAGGGACGCCGTTGCAAGGGATGAAAGCCTGGCTGCCCAGCGGGTGCCGCTCCAGCATGCGGATCTCCAGCGGCAGATGATGCGCGTCGCCGCGCGCCATGCTGATGCCGGGCAGGCCGCCGTCGCCGGCGACATCGATCAGACCCAGCCGGTGATAGCGGCGAGTGCTGCCCTGGTTGATGGGAAACCAATCGCTGCCATCGGCTTCAATCACGTCGCCAAACGGGGCGAAAGCCTGTTTGGTCAAAGGCTCCAAGCTTAAAATCATCATGCCGCGCTCCTCCGTGGGGTGGCGGACCCAGGCGGTTCAATCCGCCAACCGTCCCCAGATTCGCAGCCGGCTGACCCCGCCGTCAGGGAAAATGTTCAGGCGGACATGGGTGACCGCGCCCAGATCGCGCAGCAACTCCTTGCCATAAAAATGCTGCCGGTCCATTTCCGTTTTCTGCTCCGGCAGCAAAACATCCCAAAACATCGCCTGGGTCACGATGGACTGATCGGTGCCATGGCGGACATAGGCGGCCTGCACCGAAATCCGGTCCGGATAATTGCCCTTGAAGTGGGCGGTGTCCACTTCGATGCTCTCCACCAGCGCCGCATGCCCCAGCTCGACGATGCACCAATCGTTGCCCGGCTCCCTGCGGCGTCGGGTTTCCCAGCCGTCGCCCATATTGACACCGCGTCCCGGCATCAGCAGCCGGAACGGCACGCCGAAATGGGCGTCGTTATAGGCGACGATGCGGCCGCCCTTCGTCAGCGCCGACACCTCGTGCGGCACAGCCGGGTCCTGCCGCTCCCAGTCGCAAACCGGCTGGCCGTAGACCCGAAAGCGCGCCACGCCGCCATCCGGATAGATATTCAGGCGCAGATGAGTCCAGCAGCGCGCATCGTCGATGGCGATGAAATGATGGGCGCTGGGGCCCAAGGACGCGGCCGGCAGGATCTCCACCCACTCGGTCCGCTCGTCCGGATCTCCGGCCGAGCGGCAAGCCTCCACCGAGGCCGCCGGCGGATAGTTGCCGCTAAAGTGGCTGGTATCAATGTCCAGCCCCTTGATCACACCGGGCAAGCCCAGCTGGATCACCGCGTGGTCGTAGCCTCCGTTGCGGCGGCGGCGGGTTTCCCAGCCGTCCATCCATTTGCCGTGATCGTCGAACTCGCCGACGATGAACACCGGCTCGGACGCTTGCAGCATCCGCTCCGCCGCGGCGAACCACTGATCGGAACAGGCCAGGACTCTGGCGCCGAAATCGGCGGCGGCCAGGTTGGCGTAACGTCGGGCGAATTCCGGCACATCGGCCGCCGGAGCGTGCAGCACCGTTCCCGCCGGGTGATTGACTAGCGCCATCAGACTTTCTCCTTATCAATGACGTCGGCGCGCGCGCCGTTCGCCGTTCATGCCGTCAGCCGGCTCCAGATCAACGCCAGCCCCAGGGCCAGGAAAAACAAGGCCGAAGCCTTGAGAAACACGATGCGCAGCACCGCCAGACGCTGGAAGAACAGCTCCGCCAACAGGCCGTACGCGGTCTTGCACGATAAATCGATCACCACCCAGCCGGCCGCCATCCAGCCCAGTTGCGGCGCCAGCGACGCTTGGGCGTTGATGAACTGCGGCAGCAGCGCCACGAAAAAAGCGATGTCCTTGGGGTTGCTGATGCCCAGCAGAAAGGCATGGGAAAACCATTGCGCCGGCGCGCCGCTCCGGCCATTCTGCGCGGCCGCGGCCTGCCCTGCGCCGCGCCAGGCCTTGAAGCCCAGCCACAGCAGATAGCCAGCGCCCAGCAACTGCAAGCCGGCGAACAGGCCGGGCGAGGCCAGGATCAGCGCGCCCACGCCCAAGGCGGACAACAGCAGCAGCGACAAAGAAGCCAACACGCCGCCGGCAAACGCCGGCCAGGCGCGCAGCAGGCCATGCTCGGCGCTGGTGGTCACCATAAACAGCGACAGCGGTCCGGGCACGGCGATCACCACCAGGATGGACAACAAATACATGACGAGAATCTGGCTGGACATGGCGGCTCCGGCTAGGCGATCAGTTCGGCCAGACGCAGGCCGGCGATCCGATAGATCTGCTGCAAACAGGCCTGCCGCTCCGCTTCCGGCTCGGCGGCCAGCCGCCGTTGAAATTCGGCGATGATGTCGGCGCGCTGATAACCCCGCACCGCCAGGATGAAGGGGAAGCCAAAACGCGCCCGGTAGTCCGCGTTCAAGCGCCGCAACAGTTCCAGCTCCTGCGGCGAGCAGCGGTCCAGGCCGGCGCCGCCTTGCTCGGCGGCGGATTCAGCGGTCACCTCCCCGCGCAGCGCCGCCTTCCCGGCCAGCTCAGGGTGGGCGCGGATCAAGCGCAATTGCGCCTCCGCGCCCGCCTCCTCCACCTGTCGCCGCATGCAGCCATGCAAATCGGCCACGCTGGCGAACGGCCGCAGGCCGGCCGCCTGCGCCGCCACCCAGGGCGAATGTTCGAAAATGCCGCCCAGCGCGGCAACGAACCGCTCCGTCGGCAGCGCGTTCAACTGCGTCAGCGTCAAGGACATGACCCGTCTCCGGTGAAAGGATGCGCTTCCCGCCAATGCCGGGCGATATCCACCCGCCGGCACACCCACACTCGCGGATGCCGCTCCAGATAATCGAGAAAGCGGCACAGGCCGGCAAAGCGGCCGGGCCGGCCGATCAGCCGGCAATGCAGCCCCACCGACAACATGCGCGGTTTGTCGGCGCCCTCGGCGTAGAGCACGTCGAACGCGTCTTTCAGATAGCTGAAGAAGTGCTCGCCGGTATTGAAACCCTGAGCGGTGGCGAAGCGCATGTCGTTGGTGTCCAGCGCGTAAGGCACGATCAGATGCGGCTGCTCGCCGCCGTCGCTGCGCCGCACCCGGGTCCAGAACGGCAAATCGTCGCCGTAGTAGTCGGAGTCGTAGAGAAAGCCGCCGTCGTCCGCCACTAGCCGACGCGTGTTGGGGCTGTCCCGGCCGGTGTACCAACCGGACGGACGCTGGCCGGTCAGGCGGCGGATCGCCTCCACGCAACGCCGCATATGCTCGCGCTCCACCGCTTCGTCCACTTCTTGGTAATGAATCCAGCGATAGCCGTGGCCGGCCACCTCATGGTCCAGCTCCGCCAGCGCACTGGCCAGCTCCGGGTGTCGTTCCAGCGCCATGCCCACGCCGAACACCGTCAGCGGCAGACCCCGCCGCTCAAACTCGCGCAGCACGCGCCATACCCCGGCGCGCGAGCCATACTCGTAAACCGACTCCATCGACAGATGCCGCGCCGGATACGTCTCCGCGCCGATGATTTCCGACAAGAACTGCTCGGAGCCGGCGTCGCCATGCAGCACATTGTTCTCGCCGCCCTCCTCGTAATTGAGCACGAACTGCACGGCGATGCGCGCCCCCCCCGGCCAATTAGCCTCCGGCAGTTCGCGGCCGTAGCCGATCAAATCGCGTGGATAATCCCCCTGCATGGCCATCCTTCCCGCAATCAGCGTTTGAGGTTGAACACCGTCCACGGGTCCAGGCGGCTGGGGGCTTCCACCTTCATCCGCCGTTCGCAGTCTTCCAGATGATGATGCATCGCCGCCGCCGCGCCGGCGCGGTCTCCCGCCTCCAGCCGCGTCAGAATCGCCTCATGTTCGTCGAAGGAGCAGGCGCTGCGGCCGGGCACATCGTACAAAGCAATGATCAACGAAGTGCGCGAGCACAGGCCGTGCATCAGCTCGGTCAACACCTCGTTGTCGGCCAGCCGCGCCAGCTGCACGTGAAAAGCGTTGGACAGGCGAATCCAGCTGACCCGGTCGCCGCGTTCGAAAGCCGCGCGCTCGTCGGCCACCATGCGCCGCATCGGCGGCAAACGCTCGGCCAGATCGGACAAGGCCAGCAGCTTGTCCAGAATCGCCGCCTCCACCATGCGCCGCGCCTCGAACACATCTCGGGTTTCCTTCTCGTCCGGCTTGGCGACGAAGGCGCCGCGGTTGGGCTGGATGTCCACAATCTTGTCGTGCGCCAACTGGGCCAGCGCGCTGCGGGCGCTGCTGCGCGAACACTGGAAGGCGTCGCACAACACCGCCTCGGTTAGCTTGACCCCCGGCAATAGCCGCTGATCGATCACCGCGTCGAAGATTTCCCAGTACAAGCGGTCGGCGTCATTGCTCGGCGCGCCGTCGCCCACCAGGGTGGACGCCCTGGGCGCGGCGGCGGCCTGGGTTCCGTTAGCGGAATGCAACATGTCTCCTCCTGGTATTTCCATATCCTGCTCTATGCTTTCAGAATTTTGTTGACAATTATTGTCGTGAGCAAACACTATCGTCAACACAAATTGTCGACAATTTTAAATCGCCATCGCGAACAACAAGATCGACAACAGGTCCGCCAGATCGGGCCGCACAACAAAGGAGAAACAACCGTGGGCAAATTGACCACCCATGTGCTGGACACCATGCACGGCAAGCCGGCGGCAGGCGTGCGCTGCCAGTTGTACCGGCTGGACGGAGAGCAACGCCAGTTGCTGGCCGATGCGGCGACCAACCGCGACGGCCGCTGCGAGCGCCCGCTGCTGGAAGGCGAATCACTGCGCGCCGGCGTGTACGAACTGCTGTTCCATGCCGGCGATTACTTCGCCGCCCAGGGCGTGAAACTGCCGGAACCGCGCTTCCTCGATCAGGTAACGCTGCGTTTCGGCATCTCCAATGCGGACGAAAACTACCATGTGCCGCTGGTGGTGACCCCGTGGTCCTACTCCACCTATCGCGGCAGTTGACGCTGTTCCCGTCCCCCACCCGGAAACCTCGCCATGGAAAACTACCTGCTGGAGCTGGGCAACCTGCTGCTGCGCTGGTTGCACGTGATCGCCGCCATCGCCTGGATAGGCGAATCGATTTACTTCGTCATGCTGGACAACAGCCTGTCCCCGCCCTCCGCCGCCGATGCCCGGCGCGGCCTGCACGGCGAGATGTTCGCCGTGCACGGCGGCGGCTTTTACCACAACCAGAAATACCTGGGCCAGCCGCCGTTCCCGCTGGACGACAAGCTGCACTGGTCGTTTTGGAAATCCTACGCCACCTGGCTGTCCGGCTTCGGCCTGTTCTCCCTGCTCTACCTGTTCAACGCCTCCTTCTACCTAGTCAACCCGGCCAGCCCCTGGGCCTGGGCGGCGGCCTTGTCCGGCGGCCAAGCCGCGCTGATCGCCACCGCCTTCCTGCTGGGCGGCTGGCTGGCTTACGACCAACTCTGCCGCCGCATCAGCCCGGACATGAACCGCGACGGCCCGCTCAGCATGGCGGTGGCGCTGCTGATGACGCTGGTGGCTTACGCCAGCAGCCAAATTTTCCAGGGCCGCGCCGCCTTCCTGATCACCGGCGCGGTGATGGCCACCTGCATGTCGGCCAATGTGCTGTTCTGGATCATCCCCGGTCAGCGCCGCATGGTGCGCGCCATCCGGGCCGGCGACAAACCCAATCCGCTGGACGGCCTGCGCGGCAAGCAGCGCTCGGTGCACAACACCTATTTCACGCTGCCGGTGGTGTTCCTGATGATCAGCAACCACTACTCCTTCACCTACGGCAACCGCCACGCCTGGCTGATCATGGTGCTGTTCATCCTGTCCGGCGCGCTGATCCGTCAATACTTCGTGCTGCGTCACTCCGGCCGCAAGCGGCCGCTGCTGCCGGCGTTGGGCGGCCTGTTGCTGGCCGGCATGGCGCTGTTGGCCGCGCCGCCGCCGCCCACCATCGCGCCAACCGCACCGCAAGCCGCGGCGGATTCGCTGGCGGCGTCGACGGCGCAAAAAACAGCCGACAGTCTGCGCCAGATTCACGCCATCATTCAGAACCGCTGTCTGTCCTGCCACTCGGCCACGCCCAGCCAGGCCGGCTTCGTGGCGCCGCCGGCCGGTTTGAAGTTTGACGATGCGCAGGAAATCCTCATCAACGCCCACAGAATCAAGCAGGCGGTGGCGTCCAAATACATGCCGCTGGCCAATTTGACCCAGATGACCCAGGAAGAGCGCGAGACTCTGGCGAAATGGGGACCGGCACCCGGCCGCTAACGCAACGCCGACCCGTTTGAAAATAGCGAGCGGCTTAGCCATATGGGTTGACTGGGGATAACTTTCCCATTCCGCCTCATCTGTGGATATCTTGAAACGATCAAGAAGAAGCCGCCTCGCCTTGACCCCCGCCCGCCGCTCGGCAACAATCCCCCCGTTGCCGCCTACACGCGGCACCCGGGATTGGCGTCCCGGTACATCTCCATCTTTGTGGCCTACGCAGCAACTGCGCAGGCTGCTTTACCATGGCCGCGCCATTTGGCAGGCGCATGGTGGGGGAGTGCCATGGCACTCGCCGGTTTGGAGACAGTCCGGTACGCCAATCCTGCCACGCGCCTGCCTAATACCTCAGCCTTCCCCGGCAGGTGGTTTATCTTGTGTCACAGCAGGAGAAACACCATGCATCACGCTCAAAACTTCCCCCGTCGCCGCCGCTACAAACTGCACTCGCTGGAGCAGCAGGAAGCCTTGCTCCCCTTTGTTCGTTTCTGCCCCGGCCGCACCTATCGGCATTACTGGCAAATGCCCACGCCCCGTAAGGACTACCCCGCCGACAGCGCCTATGGCCGCGAATGCGCGGCGCATTTGCTGCAATGGATGAAGGACAACCGCGAATACGTCGGCAAGGGCCTGCTCAGCCGTGTGGCGCGCGACATCGACTTTGACGACCGCGACGGACGCGGCCAGTGGATGGGCTTCTTCAACTATCTGGAAATCATGATGCTGCTGGGGGCCGATCGGGTCCGGGTCTATCGCCATGTGGATAGCCAACATCAGCTCTATCTGGCGCTGGGACAGCGCTTCAGCCTGGAAGCGCGCTTCCGCCGTATCCGGCTGCGCAACCGCTGACCTAAGCTGGTGGGTATCGCTACGCTCAACCCACCCCACGGCGAATGGTCTTGTAGGGTGGGTGGAGCCGCAGGCAATACCCACCAAGCCCCGCCGGGGATTAGCCTCGCCGCCTTTCCTTGTGCGTCACGGTTAAGGATTTTGTGGAGCGACGGCTACCGCAAACAAGAGCCGGAATGAAAACGCGCGTCCTGTCTTTCAGGACGCGCCGCCCTGCCAACAGACGCCGCCAAGCAGAGGTTCCGCCCAGAAAGGCGGGCGGGTTCCCTCGTCCGAGACTTTGGCCATTTCCACCCAAGCCTCCTGCTTGCTCCATTCATACAAGACGCCGGGCTGGATCAGATGCAGGTAGACGCGCTCGAATGCCGACGACTCTAGCAAATCATGAGTAGCGGCAGTCAGCGCCGCTTCCTGAATAAAGGCGGGAAACAGGGTGGTGGCGGCCACGCCGCCGAACTGCGGGATATTGGCCGCCAGCAGCAGGCTCAATTCATAGCCCGGCTTGGCCGCGTAACGCTTCACGCATTTGGCCTGAATCCGGTATTTGATCGCGGCGATGGGGGCGTTGGGCACGCTGATGTCCACATCCTCGCCCTGTTGCGCCTGGCGCACTTCGCGCGCGCGCAGACAGCCTTTGCCGCCGCCAAAAAGATGCTCATCCGCATGCACTTCCGTCACTTCAAAAGCGATTCGCCGGCCGTCGCTGAGGGTGGCGCCGACATCCGGCAGCGGCGGCGGCCAGGACTGCCGGTCCACGGCGTGCAAACCCTTGCGCTGCAATAACCGCAGCACCAGTTCCTGCTCCTTCTGCGCTTTTAACGCCATCGGCCTCCCCCTGCGCACGTCCGGCGGCGTTGCGGCGCGGCGGTGGCCGAAACGCCGAGACGCGGTTATTTTGGCTATCGCTCAACCCAACCCGGCACAAGATATTTCTTTTTAGCACAAAAAATAAGCTATTCAGATTGGATTTAAAGTTTGATAAGCGATGCCGCGCCACCGCGGGGCGTGTTTCAGTCTTGGGCATCCCCTTCGCCGGGCAGCACCACGAACTCGCCGTCCAGGCCGCCCACCGCTTCGCCGTCGCATTCCAGCGCCACCGCCAGCCGCAGCCGTCCCATGCGTCCGCGCCGCAAGGCACGCTCCAGTTTGTCCCAGGCGGCCGGCTCCGGCGCGGCGGCGCGGGCCAGGAAGCCGGCGGCGATGGGCTTGTCGTAACGCATGCTGTTGCCGTGGATGATGACGCGGCCGGGCAAGCCGCGTTCGCACAAGCGCATGAACACCAGACACCAGGCGGCGAGGATGGCCACCGCCGAGGCGCTGCCGCCAAACACGGTGGCGCGGTGGTTGATATTGGGCGCCAGCGGCGCGCGCAGGATCACGCTATCGCCGCTGGCCTCGACCACGCCAACCGCCATCGCGGCGGACAGCGGGATGTGTTGGTGCAGGTAGTCTTCAAGCGCCTGTGGACTCATGTTTTTCTCCCGGTTCGGCGCGGCCGGCTTTGGCGGCGCCGCCTCCATTCTGCCCCAACAGGTGGCGTTGGAAAAACCACAGGCTGTGGCCCAGTTGCAGCACCTGGTTTTCGCGCTTGGCCGCGCCGTGGCCTTCGTCCGGGAACAGGATCAGGCCGCCGTCCACGCCTTTGCCGGCCATGGCGCGGAACATTTGCCGCGCCTCGCCCACCGGCACCCGCGGGTCGCTGACGCCCTGGATGATCAGCAGCGGGTCGCGCAGCTTGTCGATATGGTTGATGGGCGACAATTGCTCCAGCGCGGCGCGATCCCGGTCCAGCTCGCCGTACTCGGCGGCGCGCAGCGCGCGGCGGTAAGGCGCGGTGTTTTGCAGGAAGCTGACCAGGTTGGCGATGCCGACATTGGACACGCCTGCGTCGTAGGCGCCGGCGAAGATGGTCATCGCCGCCAGCGTGGAGTAGCCGCCGTAGCTGCCGCCCATCACGCCGACCTTGGGCGCAACGCCGGCCGCGCCCCACTGGCTGCGGATGTAAAGCGCGGCGTCTTCGATATCGGACAGCACTTGCAGCCGGCGCGGGCCGTTGTCGCTGTCCAGCCAGGTTTTGCCGTAGCCAATGGAGCCGCGCACATTGGGCTGCACATAGATGAAGCCGGCGTCGACGAACAACTGCGCCTGCGGCGAGAAGCCGGCGCGGCTCTGTCCTTCCGGGCCGCCGTGGAAGTTGACCACTACCGGACAGGGCGTGGCCGCGCAGCGAGCCGGTCGACGCACAAACATCGGAATCGGCGTGCCGTCGCGCGCCGGATAGCTTTCCAGGCTGGCCTTGGCGAAGCCGCGGGTATCCAGCTCCGGCGTGGACGGCAGCAACCATTGGCCGAGCTTGCCGCTCTTGCTGTCCCAAACATGGCTGCTGGCCGGCGCGGTGTCGGTTTCCACGCTGAAATTGACGTAGCGACCGTCGCGGCTGAGGTTGACCACATTGACCTGGGCCGCGCCGGGGAAGGCCGGCAGCTTCAGCGCGCGGTAATGGCGGCGGCCGTCCAAGGCCAGCGCCTTGCCGTAGCCGTCCTGGCTCAGCGTGTAGTAAACGCGGCCCTGCTCGCGGTCGATGTTGAGGTTCTCGACGTCGCCGCGCGTTTCCGGCGTCAGCGGCTGGAACGCGCCGGCGCGCCACAGATAGAGGCGATGGTATTCGCCGAACTTATTGGTGCGCACCAGGTATTCGCCGTCGCGCAGGCCGAAGTCCATACGATAGTCGGTGGTTTCGCCTTGGCCCAGCAGCGGCTGCAAGGGCTTGCCGTCCGGCGTCCACAGATAAAATTCGGCGCTGGCGTTGCTCAGCGTTTTTTGCAGCAACAGGCGGCCGTCGTCGCGGTGGCCGGCAATGCTCCAGGCGCCGCGCTCGCCGAACAGGCGCTCGCGGCGGCCGTCGGCCAGCCGGTAACGGTACAGGGTGTAGCTGTCGGCCCGCTCGTCATTGCTGCGGTAGTACAGCCACTGGCCGTCCTTGCTGAGGAACTGGAACTGGGTCTGCACGCCGGGCTTGTGCTGCACTTCGCGCAGCGCGCCGCCGTTGGCGGCTTGCAGATAGAGGCCGGGGTTTTCCTCGCCCTTGCGGTCGCGGCTGAGCACCAGCCAGCGCCCGTCCGGGCTGACCTCCTGAATCAGGGTGGCGTCCTCGCCGCCGGTCAGCTGCACCGGGAAGCGTTGCGGGCCGTCCAGCTTCCAGACTTGCGGCACGCCGGTGACGCGCCAGCTGAAGTACAAGGCCTTGCCGTCCGGGGCCAGCACGCCGGCGCCGGGCGCGCGCAGGTCCAACATGTTCTGCACTTTGCGGCTCAGTTCCGCCGGCAGCGGCGCGGCGCGGTAGCGCGCCACGTCCTCCGCGCTGACGCTGGCGGCGCCAAGGCCGCTGTAGCCGCTAGCGGCCCAGCCATGAGTGGAAAGCATCATTAGCGTTGCCGCGGATAAAGCACGAACCATCATGACTGCTCCTGAACCATTCGGTGGGCGGACCAGTATAGCGACCATGACAATGACGTTACAAATGTATTATTCTCATACGAACTATGCGACACTTTGTCGCATGCGGAAGGAATGGGCAGGCGCTAAACTGATGCGGTCAATCCTCATTCGCATTTGCCGCCCCTGGCCGGCAACGGCGCTAACCTTTATCCGCAAAGAACTTCCATGAAAAAACTCGCCCTGCTGGCCTTGCTGGCCGCCTCCGGCTCCGCCTTCGCCCACGTCACCCTGGAAACCCCCACCGCCGCCAGCGGCGGTTATTACAAGGGCGTGCTGAAAATCGGCCATGGCTGCAACGGCAGCCCCACCACCGCCGTCAGCGTGGAAATGCCGGAAGGCGTGCGCCTGGCGCAGCCGATGCCGAAAGCCGGCTGGGAAGTGGAAGTGGTCAAGAGCGCGGTCAAGCCTTTCGACAACTACGGCCGCAAGGTGAGCGAGGATGTGAGCCGCATCACCTGGAAGGGCGGCAAGCTGCCGTCCAATTTCTACGATGAGTTCGTGTTCCAGGCCAAGATCGCCGCCCAGCCGGGCAAGCTGTTCTTCAAGGTGAAGCAGCAATGCGAGCAGGGCGAGACCAACTGGGCGGAGATTCCGGCCGCCGGCCAGGACGCGCATGAGCTGAAGAGCCCGGCGGCGG
The DNA here is from genome assembly GCF_023507765.1 of Chromobacterium sp. IRSSSOUMB001. Lineage (NCBI taxonomy): Bacteria > Pseudomonadati > Pseudomonadota > Betaproteobacteria > Neisseriales > Chromobacteriaceae > Chromobacterium > Chromobacterium sp. IRSSSOUMB001. The sequence goes on along the minus strand of NZ_JALCYU010000006.1, from coordinate 29,324 downwards.
AGTTGACGGTGACGGCGGCAGGCGCGGCCGGCCATCATCATTAAGCCTTCTCCCTAGCTCCCATGAAAAACGCCGACGGCGAGTCTCTCGCGGCCGGCGTTGTTGCATGGATGGGTGGAGCCAGAGCCTATTTACGATCTTGCGAGCTAGAGCGAGACAAGGCGAAAACCGCTGAGAAAGCGGAAGTACATACGGTACATGAGCATTTCGAAGGGGTTTTCAACGCCGTATCGCCGACGCGCAGCAGATCGTAAACAGGGTCAGCTGCGGAATAAGCCCTTGAGCAGGTCCGTCCCCTGGGACAACAGATCCTCGCCTTGCGGCACCTGGCCGTTGGGGGTCAGCTTGTCCACCAGACCGGGCAAGTGCTCAGCCACCAGCTGCGACAGTTGGCCCTGCTCCAGGCCAAACTTCTCGGCCAGGCCGGACAGCTGCTCCAAGCCCAGCACTTGCTGAATCTGCTCGGCGGACACCGGCAGATTGCCGCCCTGGCCCACCCAGGACGACACCAGCTCGCCCAGGCCGCCTTGCTGGAATTGCTCCAACAGGCTGGATAGGCCGCCCTGCTGTTGCAGCAAGGCCTGCAAGGCTCCGCCAGCGCCGCCTTCCGCGCCGCCGGACAGCAAACCGCTCAAGGAATCGAATAAAGCCATGGTGCTCTCCTGTTTGCCGCGCACGGGGCGCGAATCTCGGTAAAAACGGCAGCGTTAGCGCGCCGGCTCAAGCCGCTAGCAAACCCGCCAACCCTCGCATCGTCTGCCAAGGATCGCCGGTTTCCACGCCCTTGATCTGACGGTCTATGCGTGCGCACTCGTCCAGCGCGGTCATCAGCTTGCGCGGGCCGATGCGGCGCAAGGCCGGCTCGGCCAAACGCTGCTTGTCGCCCCATAAACGCAGTTCGCGCGCCATGTCGCGCGCGTTGCGTCCATCCTTCAGGCCCTGCCGCAGGCGCAGCAACATGCGCACGTCTTCGGTCAGCGACCACAACACCAGCACCGGCGCCTCGCCTTCGGCCATCAAGCCGTCCAACATGCGCAACACCCGCGGCACATCGCCGGCCAGCCAGGATTCGGACAAATGGAACACGTCGAAGCGGGCCACATTCGCCACCGCGGCGCGCAGTTGCTCCAGCGTCAATTCTCCGGCCGGGTACAGTAGGGCCAGCTTGTCCACTTCCTGGCGCGCGGCCAGCAAATTGCCTTCGACGCGATCAACAAAGAAGGCCAGCGCTTCGCCGCCCAGCGACTGGCCCTGGGCCTTGAGCCGGCGCGAGATCCAGCTTGGCAGCTCAGCGCGGCCCACCAATCGGGCCTCCACGGTCACCGCCAGCTTTTCCAGTGCCTGGAACCACTTGGACTGCTGCTGCGCGCGCTCCAGCTTGGGCAGGGTAATCAGGGTCACCGTGTCCTGCGGCGGCTGGGCCGCCAGCTGTTGCAGCGCCTCGGCGCCTTCAGTGCCGGGCTTGCCGTTCGGAATGCGGATTTCCAGCAGCTTTTGCTCGGCGAACAGCGAAACGCTGCTCATCGCGTCGCGCAGCTGCGACCAATCGAAACCCGCCTCCACCGTCAACACTTCGCGCTCCTGATAGCCTTGATCGCGCGCCGCCTGACGCAGCGCGTCGGCGGCCTCCAAGGCCAGCAGCGCTTCCTCGCCGTGGATCAGGTACAGCGGCGCCAGGCCCTTGCCCAGCGCCGCGATCAGCGCGTCAGGGCTTAGGCTGGGCATCGGCGGGCTTCAGGCTTTGCGGGCCGGTCAGCGGCGCGGCGGCCGGCTTTTTCAGGTAAGCCAGCCGGCGCACGATCTGCTCGGCCGCGTCGCGACGGGCGTCGGCCCAGATCAGGGCTTCTTCCTGCTCCTTGCCGAGGATGGCGCTATCCGAGTAGTTCATGCTGCGTCGCACGACCACGGTCATGTCCGGCTCCACCGGCACTCCGAACAGCACGGTGCGCACCACGGCGGTATAGGTCAGCTGGTACTCGTTGATCTTGCCGCCCACGTTCAGGGTCAGGATGTCCTTGGACTGGTTTTCGCTGAGGATGGTCACCACCGCCTCGGCCTGCTTGGAATTGTCCAGCACTTGCAGGCGCGGGTCGCGCGCCAGCACGGTGCGCACATCGCCGGCCACCGCGGTGCCGCCGCCGTCGAAATACAGCGAGGCGAACGGCAGCGGCTTCATCGGGCCGCCCAGGCCGCGCAGGTGGAAGCCGCAAGCGCTCAGCGTGACGGCCAGCAGCGCCAGCCACAACCATTGCAGGGAAAGTCTCATTCACGATTCCTTATCGGGAAACAATGCTTGCCTGGCCCGGTCCAGCGCGCAGGCCGCGCCCAGGACCGGGGCCACGTCGGTTTACACCACGATGTTGACCAGGCGGCCCGGCACTACGATGATTTTTTTGGCCGGCTTGCCTTCCATGAACTTCTGCACGTTTTCATGCGCCAGCGCCGCGGCCTCGATCGCGTCCTTGGCCGCATCCGCGGCCACGGTGACGCTGCCGCGCAGCTTGCCGCCCACCTGCACCATCAGTTCGATCTCGCTCTTGACCAGCGCGCTCTCGTCTACTTTCGGCCAGGTTTGTTGCAGCAGTTCGCTGCCCGGGCGCAGCGCGTTCCACAGCGCGTCGCAGATATGCGGCACGATGGGAGACAGCAGCAGCACGACGGTTTCCAGCGTTTCCTGCGCCACCGCGCGGCCGGCGTCGCCGGACTTGTCGGTTTTGTCGTAGGTGTTCAGCAGTTCCATCACCGCGGCGATGGCGGTGTTGAATTGCTGACGGCGGCCGTAGTCATCGGCCACTTTCTGGATGGTGGCGTGCAGCTTGAAGCGCAGATCCTTCAGGCCGGCGGACAGTTCGCCGCCGCTGTAGGCCGGAGCCAGGCCGGCGGCTACATGCTCGTTCGTCACTTTCCACAAACGCTTGAGGAAGCGGAACGCGCCTTCCACGCCCGCGTCCGACCATTCCAGGCTCTGTTCCGGCGGAGCCGCGAACATCATGAACAAACGTGCGGTGTCCGCGCCGTAGTTTTCAATGAATTCCTGCGGGTCCACGCCGTTGTTCTTGGACTTGGACATCTTCTCGATGCCGCCCACCACCACCGGCAGGCCGTCGACGCGATGCTTGGCGGCGACGATCTTGCCCTTGGCGTCGCGCTCCAGCACCACGTCCTGCGGCGCGATCCAATCGGTGGCGCCGTTGGGCAGTTCGCGGTAGAAGGTTTCGCACACCACCATGCCCTGGGTCAGCAGGCTCTTGAACGGCTCGTCGCTGGACACCAGGCCTTCGTCGCGCATCAGCTTATGGAAGAAGCGCGCGTACAGCAGGTGCAAAATGGCGTGTTCGATGCCGCCGACGTACTGGTCCACTTGCAGCCAGTAGTCCGCCGCCTTCTTGTCCACCATCGCGGTGTCGCACTTGGGCGAGGCGTAGCGCGCGTAGTACCAGCTGGACTCGACGAAAGTGTCCATGGTGTCGGTTTCGCGCTTGGCCGCGCCGCCGCATTTCGGGCAGCTGGTTTCGTAGAATTCCGGCATTTTGGCCAACGGGGAGCCCGCGCCGTCCGGAATCACGTTTTCCGGCAACGTCACCGGCAGGTCTTTTTCCGGCACCGGCACATCGCCGCAGCTCTGGCAGTGGATGATGGGGATAGGGCAGCCCCAGTAGCGCTGGCGCGAAATACCCCAGTCGCGCAGACGGTACTGGGTTTTCTTCTGGCCGGCGGCCTTGGCTTCCAGATCGCCGACGATGGCGTCGAAGGCGGCGGCGAAGTTCCGCCCGTCGTATTTGCCGCTGTTCACGGTGCGGATGCTGTCATCCTTGGCCGCGTACCAGTCCTGCCAAACGGCGGCGTCGAAGTTGTCGTCGCCGTTGGCCGGCGCGTAGACCTGCTGGATCGGCAGCTGGTATTTGTTGGCGAATTCGAAGTCGCGCTCGTCGTGCGCCGGCACCGCCATCACCGCGCCTTCGCCGTAGCCCCACAGCACGTAGTTGGCCACCCATACCGGCAGCTTGGCGCCGGTCAGCGGGTGGACGACGAACAGGCCGGTGTCCATGCCCTTCTTTTCCATCTTGGCCACATCGGCCTCGGCCACGGAGCCGGCCTTGCATTCAGCGATGAAGGCTTGCAGCTCCGGCTTGCCGGCCGCGGCCTGGGTGGCCAGCGGGTGTTCGGCGGCCACGGCGACATAGGTGGCGCCCATCAGGGTGTCCGGGCGGGTGGTGTAGACCTTGAGCTGGCCTGCATGGCCGATGCTGGCTTCGTCGTAGGCGAAGGCCACGTCGGAGCCAAAGCTCTTGCCTATCCAGTTGCGTTGCATGGTCTTGACCTGCTCCGGCCAGCCGTCCAGCTTGTCCAGGTCCGCCAGCAACTGCTCGGCGTAGTCGGTGATGCGGAAGTAATACATCGGGATTTCGCGCTTTTCCACCAGCGCGCCGGAGCGCCAGCCGCGGCCGTCCACCACTTGTTCGTTGGCCAGCACGGTCTGATCCACCGGGTCCCAGTTGACCACGCCATTTTTCTTGTAGATCACGCCTTTTTCAAACAAACGGGTGAACAGCCACTGTTCCCAACGGTAGTAGTCCGGCTTGCAGGTGGCCAGCTCGCGCTCCCAGTCCAGCGCAAAACCCAGGCTGTCCAGTTGCTGCTTCATGTACTCGATGTTGGCGTAAGTCCAGGCAGCCGGCGCGCCGCCGTTTTTCATAGCGGCGTTCTCGGCCGGCAGGCCGAAGGCGTCCCAGCCCATCGGCTGCAGCACGTTGAAGCCTTGCAGGCGCTTGAAGCGGGCCAGCACGTCGGTGATGGTGTAGTTGCGCACATGGCCCATGTGCAGCTTGCCGGACGGATACGGGAACATCGACAAAGCGTAGTATTTGGGACGCGAGGCGTCTTCCACGGCTTTGAAGGCGGCAGTCTTCTGCCATTTCTGCTGGGCGGCGGCTTCTACCGCGCGCGGGCTGTATTGTTCTTGCATGGCGATCTTTGTCTGGACTCTGAAATTCAAAAGGCGGAAATACAAAAGGCGGGCTGCCCGGAGGCGCCAGTGATGAGCCGCGCTCTGGATAGCCCGTCCGCAAAAAGGTTGCCCCCATTATAACGGCGTCTTCGCTCCCGCGATAAGACCCCAAAAAAACAAATGCTTGGCCGGCTACTCAGCCTAGCGCAATCACGGGCAGAGCTTGACGCCCCAGCCTTTGCGGCCGCGCCAGCAGGAGAAGTCCTCCTTCACCGCGCGTATGGTCCAGACATCGTTCTCGCGGCTAAGCTTGAAGCGCTGGCGCGTGCCCTTGACGCTGTCGTCCATCAGGCCTTCGCGCAGCAAGGCGATGCTGGCTTTGTCGAACGCTTCCGGCTGGCTGGTCTGGATCACTTTCAGGCTGCGGTACTCGAACTGGCCGTCCTCGCCCAGGCGGTTCTTGGCAAAGCGCAGCACCACCTCAAGCGGCAGTTCGCCCGGCTGGCCGGCAAACGGCAAGCGCGCTTCGTCGCTGTAGGCAGAGGCGGCGGCCGGTATTCCGGCCAGTACGGCCGCGGCGCAGAGAACGAGAGTTTTCAATTGCCATTCTTTCCATGTCGAAAGCCAGGTTCGACCTGCCAAGGCGCCAAATAGTTGCGCCGGCTCAGAAGCGCTTCAATGTCCGCCGCGCGTAGACGGAGCCGTTAGACAGGGGGGTTCGAACAGCCGCTTTCTCAGACCCGCCCGGCCAGGTGAGCATCGCGGAAACGCTCCAGTTGCCGCAGCAGCGCCTCAAGTATGCCCGGCTCCCACAGCGAGTGGCCGGCGGCCTCCACCAGTTCGTAGTGGGCCTGCGGCCAGGCCTGGGCCAAGCGCAGCGCGGTGGCCGGCGGACAGACCACGTCATAGCGACCTTGCACGATGGCGGCGGGAATATGGCGGATGCGCGCCAGCCCGTCCAACAGCGCGCCTTCCGGCAGAAACACGCGGTTGACGAAGTAATGAGCTTCCAGCCGCGCCAGCGACAATGCCACGTATTCGCTGCCGGCGCGTTCGGCGGCGTCGGCGTTGGGGCGCAGCGCGACGCAAGCGCCCTCGTAACGTCCCCAGGCGCGACAAGCCGGCAGGTGCACCGCCGGATCGGGATCGGTCAGACGCCGGTAGTACGCGGCCAGCAAGTCTCCGCGTTCAGCCTCCGGGATGGGCGCGACGAAACGCTGCCATTCCTCGGGAAAGAACTGGCCCATGCCGTGCAGGAACCAGTCGATCTCGCTGCGCTCGCCCAGGAAGATGCCGCGCAGGATCAGCCCGCTGACACGGTCCGGATGCGCCTGGGCGTAAGCCAGCGCCAGCGTGCTGCCCCAGGAGCCTCCGAACACCAGCCAGCGCTCAATACCCAGGTGCTCGCGCAGCCGCTCGATGTCCGCCACCAGATGGGCGGTGCTGTTGTCGCGCAGCTCGCCGCGCGGCGTCGAACGGCCGCTGCCACGCTGATCGAACAGCACCGCGCGGTAAAAGCCGGGGTCGAACAACTGACGGCAGGCCGGCACGCAGCCATCGCCCGGTCCGCCGTGAAGATAGAGCGCCGGATAGCCCTGCGGCAAACCGCATTGCTCCCAATACATCGCATGCAAGCCATCCAGCGGCAACATGCCGCTGGCGAACGGTGCTATAGGCGGATACAACATGGCCTCTCCATACGGGGAACAAGGGAAAACGCGCCGCGCTCAACCGCGCAGCAGGTCGTATAGCATCTCGCTGGCCATTACCGCCATCAAGGCGGCGAACACCTGCTTCAAGCGGGCCACCGGCAGCTTGTGCGCGGCGCGCGCCCCCAAGGGGGCCATCAACACCGTCATCAGCATCAGCGCCAGCATGGCCGGCAGATAAACGAAGCCCAAGGCGCCGGCCGGCAAGCCGGCCGCGCCCCAGCCGCTATAAAGGTAGCCGACGGCGCCGGATACGGCGATAGGCCAGCCCAGCGCCGCGCTGGTGGCGATGGCGGTGTGCACCGGCACATTGCACCAGCTCATATAGGGCACGCTCATCGAGCCGCCGCCTATGCCCACCCAGCTGGAGATCATGCCGATCAGCCCGCCGGCGCTCCATTGCCCGGCCTGACCCGGTATTCCGCGGCTGGCGTGCGGCCTGAGGTTGAAGAACATCTGCACGGCAACCAGATAGGCATAGCCCACGAAGAACCATTTCAGCGCCAGCCCGGAGATCGCGCCGGCCACCAGGCTGCCCAGCAGGGTGCCAACCACCATCGCCGGCGCCATCGCCCTCACGATGCGCCAATCCACCGCACCCTTCTTATGATGGGCCCGCACGCTAGATAGGCTGGTGAACACCATGACCGCCAGCGAAGTGCCCACCGCCAGATGTTGGGCATGATCGCCGCCCAACTGCGCGGCGGACAAGACGCCCAAAACCACCGGCACAATGACCAGGCCGCCGCCGACGCCGAGCAATCCGGCCAGGAAGCCGGCCAGGAAGCCGGCCACCGCGCCGCAGGTCAGCAGCGCCAGAATCAGCGGAACGCTCAGCATGCCAGCAACTGTTCAGTGATGTAGCGCCATTCGTCCTCGCTCAACGGGGTGATGGACAAGCGATTGCCGCGCTTGAGCACCGTCATCTCAGCCAGGGGCGGGTGTTGACGCAGCTCCGCCGGCGACAGCAGCCGGGTCTTGCGCAGGAAACGCACGTCCACCGCCAGCCAACGCGGCGCGTCGGGTGAAGACTTGGGGTCGTAGTAAGGGCTTTCAGGATCAAACTGACTGGAGTCCGGATGAGCGGCGGCTGCGATTTCCGCCAGACCGGCCACCCCCGGTTCCGGACAAGACGAATGCCAGAACAGCAGCCGGTCTCCCACTTGCATGCCGTCGCGCATGAAATTGCGCGCCTGATAATTGCGCACGCCGGTCCACTCGAACAAGCGCTCGGGCTCGGCGGCGAGATCGTCGATCGAAGTATCGTCCGGTTCGGACTTCATCAGCCAATATCGCATGGGCAATGTCTGTTAATTAGTCAGGAAAAGGGTTAACGCTTGCTCAATCTTACTGGAAAGATTGCCGTTTATGCTGACATTGGCATCCCAAGGGGATATGGCGATAACTGAAAGAAAGGATGAAGGCGATGAATACCCGTGCCAAACAATGTCTGCTGGGACTGGCGCTGGCCGCCGGCTTAAGCGCTTGCGTAGTAGAACCGCCCAGGGTGGCCGTCAGGCCGGTGGTGGTCAGGCCGGCCCCGGTGGTGGTGACGCCGGTTTACGGCTATTACTACGGCGGCCGCCATGACTGGCGCTGATCGCTCAATGTGTCCGCAAGTACAGCCAGCCGCCCAGCGCGGCCAGATTCAAGGCCGCGCCGCACCAGAACAAAAGCCGGAACGGCTGCCTGACGGTTTTATGGCGGAACAACCTGCGCGCCATCAGCCCGCCCGGCCAGCCGCACAACACGCCCAGCCACAACAGCCTGGCCTCAGGCGTACGCGGCCCGCCGCGCTCCGCCGCCCGCTTGTCCCGCCAATACAAAACAAAGCACAGCAGGCTCAGGCTCAGATACAGCCACGCCACCGCCCATTCCAAACGCCCCAGCAGAGCAAGCGCCGGCAAAACGGCCAGAAAGACGACGGCTAGGGGCATAAGGGCAGCCGGCGCAGGCCGGATTCGGTCAACAAATAATCGAGCCGGACGTCCCACGCTTCGCGCGGCACCCGCTCCACGCGTTGGCAATCATAGGCCACGCCCACCAGCAAGGGCTTGCCGAACTGGCGCGCGCGCTGGCGGAAGGCCAGCGTGGTGTCGTAGAACCCCCCGCCCTGGCCCATGCGATAGCCATCGTCGTCAATCGCCAGCAGCGGCACAAACAACACGTCCAGCCGTTCCGCGCGCAGCGCCGGGCCATCGTATTCGACGATCCGGTAACGCGGATGCAGATACCAGCGGTCCGCCGCGCCCAAGCGGCTGAACCAGAGCCGACGGCCGCGCCGCGGGATCTGCGGCAGATAGACTTCCGCGCCGCGCCACAGCGCGGCGCTCATCAGGACCTCCAGATCCAGCTCAGAACCGGCGGCCAGATAAGCGCCCACGCGCTTGCCGCGTTTGAGCAGCCGCGAGGCATGACGGGCGATCGCCCTCATCGCCTGCAAACGATAGCCAGGGCTCAGCGCCTGGCGCGCACGGCGAATCCGCCTGCGCAATGCGGGCTTGTCTAGGGAAACCGGATCGGAAACAAAGGAAAGTGCGGTCATGGCAGAGGGGGGAGCCCCCGCGAGTGTCGTTCGGGCAAAATTCGCTTGTACCCTGTTTCCAGGGAGGGCCGCCTGCCAGTCATTTCGGGCGCATCCTCAAGAGGACGCGGCACGCCCATGACTCACGCTAGCAGCCTGAAGCGAACGCATTGGTACAAAGGAATTGTGTGCCTTCACAAACACCGCAGGGGGTACTGACCTTGGTGTTCGCCAGCGGCTCTGCGTTTAAAACAGCGCTTGCTGGCTTTCGCGAAGCGCTTGGTCGGCGGCTTCGCTCATACTGCGTATTTTACGCTGAAACGCCGCCATCTCCAAGCCCTCTCCCACTTTTGTCTTCAACAAATCGTGGGCAATGTTCAGCGCGGCCATGATGGCTATCTTGTCGGCGTCCATTACCTTGCCGTGCTGCTGGATCATTTCGATCTTGCCGGCCAGCAGACGCACCGCCTCTTGCAGCGTTTCCTTTTCTTCCGCCGGGGTGCCAATGGTGAAGGAACGCCCCAGCAGTTCGATTTCAACCTGAGCCACGTCGCTCATTCCGCATCCTCCGACGCCTTGGGCAGGCGCTCGACCAGAGCCGCCACCCGCGCGCGGGTTTCGTTGACTTTGAAGTTCAGCTCCGCATTGTCGCGCAGCGCTTCGGACAGCGCTTCGGCAAAACGGCCGTTTTGTGTTTCAAGTTCGCGAATGCGCGCCACCAACGCCGTCACCCTCGACTCGAGATATTCCAGTTCCTTGTCCATGGCGGCGAGGATAGCCGGCGCTCACTTGGCCGTCAAACCCAGCCGCTGCCGCGCTGTGTCCAGCGCGAGACACAAGGCCTCCGCGCCGTCCACCAGCCGCGGGCCGGGCACGACCATGGCGTCGCCCGGCAGGGCGAACAGCGCGTTTTTGGCCACCGCCGGCAGCGTTTGCCAACGACGCCACATCCGCAGGCTGGCTTCGTCTCCGGTCAGAATCGCCTGCGGACGCGCCGCCACCACAGTGGCGGCGGACACTTGCGGCGCAGGTTGCCGGACATCGCCAAACACATTGACGCCGCCGCACAGGCGAATCAACGGCCCCATGAAGCTTTGGTCGCTGACGGTGAAGATGGGCGTCTGGCTGACTTGGTAGAACACCCTCACCGGCGCGCGCGCGCCATAACGCTGGCGTAGGTCCGCCAAGCGCTGGCGATAGCCTGCCGCCGCCTTGGCGGAGCTCCCATCCGCGCCGGCCAGCCGCCCCAGCGCCAGCATTTCCTTGGCCACGTCGTCCGGCTGCAAGGGGTGGCTCAGATAAACGGGAATGCCCAGGCCGCGCAAACGCTCCAGTTCACGCGGCGCTCCGCCGTCGCGCCAGGCCACCACCAGGTCCGGCCGCTGGCGCATGACCTCCTCCAGGCTGAAGCCGGTGAAGCTGCCCACCCGCGGCAAGCGCTTGGCGGCGTCCGGGTGGTCGCTATACTCCACCGTGGCCACCAGCTTGTCGCCGGCGCCGATCGCGTACAACATTTCCGTGGCGTGCGGCACCAGGGTCAAAATCCTTTGCGCCGGCTGCGCCAACGTGATGGTCTGTCCGCTGCCGTCCTGAACGCTGACCGCCGCCGTCGCCTGCAGCGCGCTCAACAGCAGCGTCAAACCCAATAACCGCCTCATGCCTCTCCTTTCAACACCAGCGGCAAGCCGCAGGCCACCAACGTCACCCGCCGACAGACCGCCGCCACCGCTTGGTTCAAACGTCCCAACTCGTCGACAAAGCAACGAGTCTGGGCATTGACCGACACCACGCCCCAGCCGATTTCATTGCTGACCAGCAACACCTCGCCCCTCGCCTGCTCCAGCGCGGCCAGCAGCTCGGCACGCTCCTGTTCGAAACCGGCGGCGTCGAAATCGCCGTCCTCGTCGAAAAAGCGCATCAGCCACATGCCCAGGCAATCTATCAGCAGCAGGCCGCTCACTATGTCATGGCGCAACAACTCAGCGGCCAGCCCACGACCGGCCTCCGCTTGCGACCACTGTGCCGGACGCCTCCGGCGATGATGCTCGACGCGGGCGGCGAACTCGGCGTCGCCGCCGCGCAGCTCCGCCGTGGCCAGATAGCAAACCGGGCCGGGATGAGCCAGGGCCAGGGATTCGGCGTAGCGGCTCTTGCCGCTGCGCGCGCCGCCGGTGATCAGGTGGGGCATGGGAATTCCTTACTGACTGAAACGAACCCCAAGGAAAACACCCAGTCCGCCGGTGTTGTACCCATAAGCAGTTTCATATTCGCGATTGAACAGATTGTCCGCTCGAGCCGTGGCAGTCCAATTTTTGGCAAAACGATAATTGGCAAAAAAATTGGTCACGCCGTAACCGTGCAGCGCTTTGGCCTCCGAATTAGTCGCATCTCCCGCTCGGCGCGACGCGACTTGCTGCTCCGCTCCCAGCGTCCATTTTTCCCACTGCTTGGCGGCGGAGACGCTAGCACTCTGGCGCGGCCGGTTCGCCAACCAACTGCCTGTCTTATCGTCTCGTGCATCCATCAACGTCAAATTACCTTGCCAGTCGATGCTGAGCCATTGGGCCGCCGCCTCCAATGACAGCCCCCGGATCGTTGCGCGATCCACATTGCTCGGGCGCCATGAATTGGAATCAGCGGGATTAGTTTGTGCCCACTGAATCAACTGCTCCACTTTGTTCTGAAATAGGGTCAAGCTAGCCGAACGGCCATCTTTTCGGTATTGCAGGGCCAGTTCTGTATTCTTTGAACTCTCCGGCTTTAGATTGGGGTTGCCGCTGTCTGGATAGTACAGATCGTTAAAGGACGGTGCTTTATACCCTGTGCCATAACCTACACGCGCAAGCCAACCATCGGCGAAACGATAGCCATAACCGGCTTTACCGGTCATTTTCCCCCCAAATTGATCATCATGATCGTTTCGAAGGCTAGCTTGCAGAAGATGCTTGCCCAACTCCAACTGGTAGCTCACGAATCCGGCATTGGTGGTTCGGCTGTTCTTGGTATAAGTGCCATCACTAGCGATTTTCTGATCCAAATGAGAAGCGCCCAGAATAAATACGCCAAGCTTGGTACTCAGATCATTCTGCCACTGCCATTCGTTCTGCGTAGTCTGGAAAAAGCTGGTGCGCCGATCGAAATCACCGTTATGGAACTCCTCGGACTTATCTTGACTGCGAGCAAAACGCAGAGTGCTGGTCCAAACGTCATTGAAGCGATTTTTTGATTCAACGCTCTGCCCAGTCAGGCGCGACTTGGAGCGATCTTGCCCCTTCCACGCATTGGTATAGTCAATGTCAGCCTCAGCGAAGGTCTGGAATAGACGCACGGTCAAGTCATGGCCAGGCGACAAGGTCTGCGTCAAGCTAGCGGCGTAACTATCATTGCGATACCCGTCGTTGTCCGGGTTGTAGTAATCCGTGTTGCGTGAATTCGTCGCCGAAAAACCATCGGACTGAGCATGCGAGAACTGCAGACTATAAGCGGTACTCCCCGACTTTCCCGCTACGCCGGCGCTTAGCTTGCCTGTGCCTCGGCTGCCAAACTCCACCCCCGCGTTCCATCGTGGCTCGCCCTCGCCTTTGCGAGTGAAGATCTGAATCACCCCGCCAATGGCATCTGCGCCGTATAAACTGGACGCAGGCCCGCGCAGAATTTCAATGCGCTCGATCTGGGCCAATGGAATATTCTGAATCGTCGTGGTACCGAGCGTGGCGGAATAAATTCGCACGCCGTCCACCAGCACCACCGTATGGCTATCCTTGTTGCCGCGGATATAGATGCTGCTGGCGCTGCCAGGGCCGCCATTGCTGGCGATAGAAACAGCCGCTTGACGCGACAACACTTGTTGCAGGGTTTGCGCCCCGCTTTCTTCGATTTCCTCGCGCGTGACCACGGTCGCATCGGCTAGCGTGCGCGACAGCGATTGCGCCACGCGACCCGCCGTCACCACTACCGGATCCCCGGCGAACTCGGGCACATTGGCGGCATAGGCCTGGCCGGAGCAGGCCAGCGAGACCAGCGAGACCAGCAACGCGCATTGTTGGGGTTTGAACATGAAACACACTCCACATCGAATCTGGCCGCCGCGGCGGCATGGTTAGGAAGAGTGCGAAGAAGGCATAAAAAGGGGGACGCCGCGGCAGGACGCCGGGCCGTCTGTCGGATCGCCTCCCCGCGATACTCCAGTGCGGCCGCCTTCCGGGCGGCCATTGGGCGGGCGCGAGTGTGGTTTCCATGATCGCGCATGCCAGCAGGCCGGTCTCCGGGCTCGGCCTTGCGGCGATGCGCCTTCCCATCCGATGGACAGTGGCCGTTGCATCGCCTGGGCGTTGAGGTTCAACGCCTCGCGCGTCGAGCGCGACTCGGTTGAACAGCTTCACACGCCAGGCCTTACCGTTGCGGGGGCAGCGCCGGTCTTGCACCGGCTTCCCGTTTCATCCGCGGCGCTTGAGCCGCGGACACCTGCTAGGTTCCGGATTATACCGGAGAGCATCCCGACGGGATGGCGCCAAAAGAAATATGTTTAGTTAGGATCAAATCGTCCACCGGCTGCGGGTTGCCCCGGTGGCAGGCTATCGCTTAAAGTCGCCGCTGAATCACTCTCTCATCCAGGCTGGAGTTGGCCATCTCATGACATTCATCGATACCTTTCGCTCACCCGATTTCGCCGCCTACCAGGCCGCCCTCGCCCGCCAGGCTACACTCACCAAGCCGGCGGGCAGCCTGGGCAGGCTGGAAGAGCTGGCCTGCCGCTTCGCCGCCTGGCAGGGCAAGGTCTGCCCGGACGCGCTGCGGCCGGCCATCACGGTGTTCGCCGGCGATCACGGCGTGACGGCGGAAGGCGTGTCCGCCTATCCATCGGTGGTAACCGGCGAGATGGTGCGCAATTTCGCCAACGGCGGCGCGGCTATCTGTGTGCTGGCGCAAAGTCTGGACGCGCGCCTGGAGGTGGTGGACGCCGGCGTGCTCAGCGACGTCTCCGCGCTGCCCATCGTCCACGCCAAAGTGCGGGCCGGCACCGGCAATCTGGCCAGGGAGGCCGCGATGACGCCGGCGCAGGCCGAAGCCGCGCTGGAGGTGGGCCGCCAGGCCGCACACCGCGCCTTGGCCGGCGGCGCCAACCTGCTGATCGCCGGCGACATGGGCATAGGCAACACCACTGCGTCCGCCGCGCTGATCTGCAGGCTGGCCGGCTTATCACCGGAACGCATTGTCGGCCGCGGCACCGGCCTGAACGAGGCCGGTCTGGAAACCAAGCGCCAAGTGGTACGCGCCGCGCTGGCCCGGGTCGTCGGCCGCGAGTTGTCCGCCCTGGAAACCCTGGCCGAACTGGGCGGCCTGGAAATCGCCGCCATGGCCGGCTTCTACCTGGAAAGCGCCGCGCAAGGCGCGCCGGCGCTGGTGGACGGCTTCATTGCCAGCGCCGCCGCGCTGTGCGCGCAGGCGCTGGAGCCGCGCGTGGGAGATTGGCTGCTGGCCAGCCATCGCTCGGAGGAAACCGGCCACCTTCTGGCGCTGCACGCGCTGAAGCTGGAGCCGGTGCTGGACCTGGGCATGCATCTGGGCGAGGGCTCCGGCGCCGCGCTGTGCGTGCCCTTGCTGCAAATGGCCATCCGCCTGCATAACGAGATGGCCACCTTCGCCGAGGCAGGCATCACCGGGAAAGCGGAATGAACCCCTACACGCTGACCCTGCTGCGCCACGGCGAAATCGACCATGACGGCCGTTTGATCGGCAGCAGCGATTTGCCGCTAAACGCTACGGGGCACATACAAATGGCGCAAAGTTGGCAGCGCATTTGCGCGCTGGCGCCGGTAACGGCGATGGCCAGTTCGCCCTTGCAGCGCTGCCGCGAGTTCGCGGTCCGGCACGCCTTGCATGGCTCGCTGACGCTGAAAGTGGACCCGCGGTTCGCTGAAATGGACTTCGGCGACTGGGACTGCATGGACGTACAGGTTCTGGCGCAACGCTATCCGGACTGGCGCGCCAAACTGGCCGCCGGCGAACTGACGCCGCCCGGCGGCGAGCCCTACGAAGCTTTCCGCACTCGGGTGCTAGCCGGCCTGTCCGAATGGATGACGACGGCCAACGGCAGCCACCGGGTGCTGGTCACCCACGGCGGCGTCATCACCACCTTGCTGGCGGAACTGCTGGGCGCGGATTTCTCGGTAGCCAAGCTGATGACGGTGCAGCGCGGCGGCTTTGCCCAATTGTCCATCCTGGAAGGACATCCGGCCTACCTGATGCGTCTGGAAGCCCCGTGCGCGGACTGATTCTGGCGCTGCAATTCCTAACCCGCCTGCCCACACCTCAACTGCGCGAATTCAAACAGGAGTGGCTGGCAGACAGCGCGCGCTGGTTCGCCGCGGTGGGCCTGATCGTCGGCGCGCTGCTGCTAGCGGCGCTAAGCCTGGGCCGCCTGAGCGACCCCTGGCTGGCGGCGCTGTTGGCGCTGTTGATGTGGGCCTGGGTCACTGGCGGCCTGCACTTGGATGGCCTGGGCGATCTCGCCGACGCGCTGGGCGCGGCGCACCGCTCGCGCGAGCGTTTCTTTGAAGTGCTGAAAGACCCTCACGTCGGCAGCTTCGGCGCGCTGGCGTTGATCCTGGCCATCGTCGCCAAACTGGTCTTGCTGATGCTGCTGGCCAAACAATCGGCACCGGCTTGGGGCCTGCTGCTGATTCCCGCCTGGTGTCGCTGTTTTGCCGTGTACTGGTCCGCCAGCCTGCCGGCGCTCGCCCCCGGCAACGGCGAGCGCTTCGCCTGGAGCCGCCACTGGCCCAGCCTGGCCGTCAACGCGACGCTGCTGGCAGGGCTGTCGGCCTGGCTGGCCCCATCCTTATTGTTGGCTCCGTTAGCGGCGCTGGCTTGGCGTCGCTTCCTATTGCGCAAGCTGGGCGGCATGACGGGAGACTGCCTGGGTGCGGGTATAGAGCTGTGCGAAATCGGCCTCTTGCTGCTGCTGACGGTCCGCTGGCCAACACTCTAGCTACGCAGTAAAGATTCCGCCATTTCCCTGTCATCCGGCGGAGATGCCCCGCGCGGATACTGGCGGCGTCTTCATCGCACGGAGCCGCCATGGCCCACCTGGAGATCAGCTGCGAGCGCGGCCGGCTGGACCGCGACATGATTCTGCGCTTCCTGGCCCAGACTCACTGGGCGCAAAACCTGACTCGGACGCAGTTGGACAAGGCCATCGAGCACTCTTTGGTGTTCGGCGCCTACAGCGGGCAGCGGCAACTGGGCTTTGCTCGCATCGTCACTGACTACGTCAGCTTCGCTTATCTATCCGATGTGTTCGTACTGGCCGAGGCCCGCCGTCTAGGCGTCGGGCGCGCTTTGATGGAGGCAGCGCTGTCCCACCCCGATCTACAGCAACTGCGGCGATTCCTACTGGTGTCGCGCGACGCGCGCCCCTTCTACCGCCGGCTGGGCTTCACCGAGCTACGCGATGGAGAACGCTATATGGAGCTGCTGCGCGAGCCAGCGGCGCAGCCGACACGCGCCTGGTCCTGGTTCCGCGCAAATAAAAACGCCGCTTGATGAGAGCGGCGTTCTTGTATGCGTCAACGGTTCAAAGCGTGCCGGCCAGCTTTTTATTGCGCATCAGGCACAGCATATCACAGGCCAAATGCGCGGCGGCGATAGCGGTCAATTCGCTGTTGTCGTAAGCGGGCGCGACTTCCACCACGTCCATGCCGACGATGTTCAGATCGCCTAGGTTGCGGACGATCTTCAAGGCCTGGGCGCTGCTGAGGCCGCCTGGCACCGGGGTTCCGGTGCCAGGCGCGAACGCCGGGTCCAGACAGTCGATGTCGAAGGTCAAGTAGACCGGGCTGTCGCCGATGACTTCCTTGATGCGCGCGATGGTGGCATCCACTCCGTTATCGTGTACCCAGGGCGCGTCCAGCACGTTCATGCCCATGAAGTCGTCGTTCCAGGTACGAATGCCCACTTGCACCGATTTCTCAGGATCGACCAAACCCTCTTTCACCGCCTTGTAGAACATGGTGCCGTGATTCAGGCTGTCCGGCTCGTCGTCCGGCCAGGTATCGCAGTGAGCGTCGAAGTGCAGCAGCGCCAGCGGTTTGCCGTATTTCTCGGCGTGCGCGATCAGCAACGGGTAGGTGATGAAGTGGTCGCCGCCAAAAGTCAGCATCTTGGCGCCGGAGGCCAGGATGGTGCGCGCGTGTTCGATGATGGAGGGCTTGATGGTCAACGGATTATGCGCGTCGAACCAGCAATCGCCGTAGTCGATCACGGCCAGGTCGTCGAAGGGATTGAAGCCCCAGGGGAAGGGGCTCAACTCGGCCAGCTGCACGCTGGCGGCGCGGATAGCTTGCGGGCCCAGCCGCGCGCCGGAGCGGAACGTGGTGGACAAGTCCAGCGGAATGCCGGACACCACCACGTCGGCGCCGGTCAGATCGCGGCTGTAGTTGCGGCGCATGAAGGACAGCACGCCGGCATAGGTGTTTTCAATGGAAGAGCCGTATAGGCCCTGACGGCGGATCGCGCCGTCGCCGAAAATGGTTTCGCTCATGAATACTCTCCGCGAGAGAGTACGCCGGGCTCAGGCGTCCCGACGATTACCGTCCATCTTGCACAGCCGACGGCTTGAGGCTGCCGCCCCCCTTGGGGCGGAACCCCGGAGTTTGCCGCGATGCGCGCGCCCGCACAAGAGCCAATCGAATCAATGGCTTTCCAGCTGGATGCGCCATAACCGGAAGCGCAGCCGAACGTCGTACCAGACCGGACGCAAGCCCAGCAAAAACAAGAGCAGCGCCAGCGGCAGGGTGAAGCTGTATCCCATATGCTTGAAGCCCAGCGCGCCCACCACGCCGCCACCGAAAAACGACAGCAGGATTAGCAAATAAGTGCGCAGTTTGACGCGGTTGGCGCGCACGTCCTTGACCTTGGGCATGCTTTTACGGCCGTAGTAACTGAGCTTGGCCAGTTCGATGCCGATGTCGGTGGCGATGCCGGTCATGTGGGTACTGCGCAACAGACCGCCGGATAGCTTGGTAACGATGGTGTTGTGCATGCCCATGATGAAGCAGAGCAGCATCACGGTTAACGGAGTGAAAAAGCCCTTGTGCAAAGAGAGCGCGGCCCCCAGCAAGCCAAACAACAGCAGCAGGCCGGCCTCCTCCATCATGGAGACGCCGTAGCCGCCGCGCAGCCGCTGCCGGCGCGCCCAAAGAATCAGCCAGGAGCTGTGCATGGCGCCGGCGATGAAGCACAGCAGCATCACCAGCAGGGACAAGCCCAATGTCACCTCGCCCAGCGCAAACTCGTCGGCCATGCCGGACACGATCCCGGACATGTGCGAGGTGTAGCGGTGCACGGCGAGGAAGCCGCCGGCGTTGAGCGCGCCGGCGATGAAGGCCATGGACCATCCCAAATGCCGCAAGGTGTGGTCGTTGAAACGGCCCCGGTCCAACAGCCGGGTGATGTTGGTTCGTCTGGACATATCCTGCTGACAGAATGAACAACGGCGGCCAATGGCCGCCGCTATCTGAGAAATGAAGACACTGCGCCTGCGCCCTGCCGCGGGCGATGCTTGATAGTGCATCGCCGCGTCGGCGCTGGCAAGCAGTCAGATCAAGACTAGCCGCCTCATCCGCAGGATTTCAGGCCGATTCCCGGGGTCAGCCGCTTTTGCAGCGCCTTTAGCTTGTCGGCCTGCTGCGCGTCCAGCGTCTTGAAGCTCAGCGTGGTCTTGCTCGCCTTCTGCCCCTTTTGCTGTACCAGCGCCTTGTCGTAGCCCGCCGCCTTCAGTCGCGCGGCCAAACCCTTGGCCGCCTCTTCCTTGCCAAACAGGCCCAGCGACAGGTGGCCTTTGAAATCGACGCTCTTGACGATGTAGTTGTCAAAACCCTTGCCCTTCAGCTCCGATGACAGAGTCGAGGTCTCCGCCTGAGTCGCCAGCGGGGGGTAGTAAACCCAGAAGCGGCCGCCGCCGCCGGTTTCTTCCTTGCTGGCCTCGCTCATCTGACCGGCCTTGAGCTTGAGTTGCGGCACGCCGCCCTTGACTCTGGCCAGCAGCTTCTCGTCCAGCGGCCCCCATTGCAAGCAAACCGCGGCGGTTTCCGCCGGCTTGGCCGCTTCGGACTTGGCGTCCGCTTTGCCTGGTTCGGACTTGGCAGCTTCGGCTTTGGCCGTCGGCGTTTTCGGCGCGGACGCTTCCAGAGCTTTCTTGGGCGCTGCGGGCTGGTCCGCCTTGGGCGCGGAGGATTCGCGCAAAGGCTCCGCCGCAGAAGCGGACGCGGCCGGCGCGGAGGCGGTGTTCGGCTTCCAGTTGGCCGGCAGCAGTTTGACCAACTCCGGGCTCACTTCCTGCGCCCGCACATCCGCCGGCGGACGCTGCTTGAACGAGCCATACATCGCCACCAACAAATTCAGCACCACGACCAAAACTAGAAACCACTTCATTTTTCGTCGGCCACTCTTAATAAGCCCAATAACACCAGATTATCCACGATCTCGACCGGCCCGGCGAGCCAAGGCGCCAACCTCGCGGCGTCGCCGCCTGTCAGCAACACCCGCACCGGAGCGCGTCCGGTATGGGCTTGCAATTGCCGGCGCTGCGCTTCCACCGCACCGGTCAGCGCGTATACCGCGCCGCTGGCCAAGGCGTCTTCGGTTCCTTGCGGGAATGGCGTCACCACGCCGACGGCGCGGTTCAAATTGGCGGTATTGCGCGCCAGGCTGCTCAACATCAGATTCAACCCGGGCACAATCAACCCGCCCAGATATTCGCCCTCCGCCGTCAAAGCCTCCACAGTCAAGGCAGTGCCAGCGCAGGCGACGATCACATCTCCCTGATGCAGTTGCCTCGCGGCCAGCACCGCCAGCCAGCGATCGGCGCCCTGCTCGGCAGGGTTGCGGTAAGCATTGCGCACATCGCCGAAACCAGCCTCCGCGCGCACCCAGCGCAAGGGGCAGGGCGTCGCCGCCGCCAAGGCTTGCGCCACCTCGTCCCGCGCCACCGACGCGCCCCAGGCGGTCATAATCGGCCATTGCCGCCAGACTTCGGCCAGGCTGGCGATCTCGCCATGCTCCACCGCGCCCTGCACCAACCAGCCACGGCCATCATGCACCGCCCATTTGACCCGGCTATTACCGGCGTCGATCAACAACTTCATGCCAGTTTCCTCAAACTGACCTCGCCGGCGTGATAGGTTTTCATCCCGTCAGCGGTGTCCACCAGCAGCGCGCCGCTTTCGGCCACCCCGCGCGCCACGCCCTGTACCGGCTCGCCATGGGAAAAACTCAGACAAACCGGCGCGTCCTGATGCGCGGACAAACTCATCCACTCTTGACGCAAGGGCATGAAGCCATGGCGGTCGAAATCGCTCAGCACGCGGTGCAATTCGTTCAGCAGCTCCGCCAGCAGCGCGCTGCGCGGCAGCTTGACGCCAGCCTCGGCCAAACAGGCCACCGGCTGGTCCACTTCGCCCGGATCGCTCACATTCATGCCGACGCCGATCACCACCGCGGTCGGCCCCAGCGCATCGCCGGACAGCTCGATCAGGATGCCGGCCAGCTTGCGTTCGTTCAGCAACACATCGTTCGGCCACTTCAAGGCCACCGGCGCGCCCAAGCGCCGCAACGTCCGCGCCAAAGCCACCCCCACCGCCAAGGACAGGCCTGCCAACTGGGACAGGCCGCGGTCGAAACGCCACAGCAGGGAGAAGGTCAGGCCCGAGCCCAGCCGAGCCTGCCAACGTCGCCCCAGCCGGCCCCGGCCGGCGGTTTGCAACTCCGTCGCCAACACCAAGCCGTGCAAGCCGCCGCTGGCGGCGCGTGCCAACAGTTGGGAATTGGTGGAGTCCGTACGCTCCGCCACCGCCAGCGTGAAGGTGTCCGCGGCCGCTTCGTCCAGGCCATCGCGGATAGCCGCCACGTCCAACCACTCAAACGGTGCCACCAAGCGATAGCCTTGGCCCCGCACGCTGAAAACGGTAACACCCAAGTCCTGCTGGATGACGCGCACGGCCTGCCAGACCAGGGTGCGGGAACACCCCAATTCGCCGGCGATGTCCTCGCCTGAATGGAAGCGGCCGTCAGCGAGATGGCGCAACACCGCGAAAGCGTGCTCGCTCACTGCTTGGCCTCGTTGGCCCGAATCTTATGCAGAGTAGCAGTAGTGGAAGTATCAAACAGGAAAGGTATGGAATGCACCGAGCCGCCTCGCGCCAGCGTCTCGGCGCTGCCGACGATTTTATCCGGTGTCCAGTCGCCGCCTTTGACCAACACGTCGGGGCGAACCAGCTCGATCAATTGCGCCGGGGTGTCTTCGTCGAAACAGATCACCAGGCTCACGCTTTCCAGCGCGGCCAATACCGCCGCTCGGTCTTCCTGATGATTGATGGGCCGGTCGTCGCCCTTGCCCAGGCGGCGCACCGAAGCATCGGTGTTCAGACCCAGCACCAGGCTGGCGCCCAAGGCGCGCGCCTGCGCCAGATAGGTCACATGCCCGCGGTGCAGGATATCGAAGCAGCCGTTGGTAAAAACAATGGGGCGCGGCAAGGCCGCCAGCTTGTCCGCCAGCTGTTCCTGGGTGCAGACTTTATTTTCGAACAAAGGCGTCGGGTAGGACATCGGCTTCCTTCAAACTCGGCAATCGTTCATGGGCGGACACGTCCCCCACGGACATCAAGTTGCGAAGGATACCACAGCCCCCCACCGCTGCCGCTAGCCACGCAGCGCACTCCGACGCGAGGCTGTCTCGTTTCGCCCTCAGAACCCGCTCAATACCTGCTCCGCTTCGGCGGGATAGTTAGGCAAGGGTGTTGAACCCGCTTCGACATGCTGGTACGCCATGCGTACACTCCATTTTCTCCGTCGTTTTCCCCCTGCGCCCCGCTCTGGCTCGCGAGACTTTACACAGCATATCAACGCCAGCAGTTACTGACCGTGCCGCTGGCTGCCCCTTTGCTGCCCAAGCTGTTCAGGCTTAACGTGCCGCAGCTCTCCCCCACCTGTCCCCCGGCCGGCGCCGCCTGCAGCGAATACCCCTGGCCATTGGCCAGCGTGGCGGAGGCGCTCAGGTCGCCCATGGTGATGGTGTAGCGGCTGTCCTGGCTGCTGATGCTGGAGGACGCATAGCCCAGCGCAGTCAGCGTGGACGCATAACCGTTATTGAGCGTGAAGTATTTTTCCTGCGCCTGGGCAATGGCTTGCAACTCGGTCTGCGCTTCGGCCCGATAGGTGCGCTGCACATAGTTGGTGTACGCCGGCAAGGCGATGCTGGCCAAAATCCCGACGATGGCCACCACGATGATCAGCTCTATCAAGGTAAAGCCGCGCTGCGTGCGCCGTGTCCGCTTATTGCGATGTTTCATTCCCCGCCCTCAGTTATTGGTCAGTTCGCGCCAAGTGACCCGCTTCCAGCTGCGCCCCAGGTTCCAGCCCGTGATCGAGGTGCTGCCCGTGGTGCTGCTGGACAGTGAAAAGACCTTGCCGCTCAGGACAAAATCGGTGGTGCCTAGCGAACCGCCCATCTGCTTGCCGATGATGGGCTTGTAGCTGCCGGAGGAGTCCGTCGTCTGCGCCACGGTGTCCGCCAGCTTGGGCTTGATCCCGGCGCCGCCGTTGTCGTACTGCACCCGCAGAATATAGGCGGCGTCCTTGGGCGTGCAAATGTCGCTGCTATCCGAAGAGGGGATGTAGGTCTGGTATTCCAGCGTCTTCGAATAATAATTCAACATCCCCACCACCCGCTCGCCGCTGATGTTCAAATCCTCGTACCAGCCCAGCTTGCCGGAGGTGGTACCGATCGAGCTGTATTGCGTCGAGCAGCTCAGGTTCGCCGTCGCGCTGGCCAGCGTGTAGTCTTTCCAACTGATCGAAGTATTGGTGGCCTGCCGGTATGTGGTGCCGCTGATCACATTGGTGGACAGCGTCTGTTGCAACAACAGGCGGCGATCGCAGACCGGCGCGCCCCAGTCCCAAATGCCGTACACGCTGTGGCTGTTGGATTCCGGGCTGCAGCTGCTGGTCTTGTCGCAGCTTTCAATGTACTTGCCGGTGCCGAACATCACCATTCGGTTGGTGTTGCTCGCCGTTGTAGCCCCGTTACTAACCGGCATGGTAGCCGTCACTGGCGCCAACACGATGGGCTGCGCCACGCCGCTGCCATCTTTCGCGCTAAACAACGGCACGCCGTTCAGCGCCACTTTCCAACTGGACGGAGTGTTGGAACTGAGGTCGAATTTCCACAAATTACCCTTCAGGTCCCCCGCGTAGATCACGTCTATCGTACCGTTGCCATCCAGGTCCACCGGCTCGATGCTGGACAGGCCGTTGGGCGACACCGCGGTGCCGGACAAAGTGGAGAGCTTGTAGTAGTTGCTGTTCAGGATCCAGCTAACGCTGGGGTTCAGCGACAGAATCAGCAGAGCGGCGTCGC
Organism: Chromobacterium sp. IRSSSOUMB001; assembly: GCF_023507765.1. NCBI lineage: Bacteria > Pseudomonadati > Pseudomonadota > Betaproteobacteria > Neisseriales > Chromobacteriaceae > Chromobacterium > Chromobacterium sp. IRSSSOUMB001. Next base: position 5,727 of record NZ_JALCYU010000006.1, on the reverse strand, counting down.
CGTTGGTGCTGTTGTAACCATTGTGGCTGACTACATACCACTTGCCGTCATTGAGTTTGATGATCTGAGGCGCGCCGAACACATAGCCCATATCCAGATCGTTGGTGGCGTTGAATTCCCATTTGGCGATGGAAGCGGCGCTGCTTTCACTGAAGCTGTCCGGACTGGTGATATCGAGCAGATACAGGCCCTTGCCCCCCGCGCCCAGGCCGCCGGCCAGGTAGCTGCCCCAGGTGGTGCCGATCTGGGCGTCGACGGCGGCCGGGGTCGAGTCGACATAAAAATTATGGGTATAGGAGTTGCTGGCCAATTGGTTCAGGTTGCCGAATACCGGCGAGGGAATGTAGGCCAACAGTTCCATGCCGGTCGTGGCCTGGAAGCCATGCAACATGCCGTCGTTCGCGCCCACGTACACCATGGAGGAACGACTACCCTTGCTCCCCACGAAGGACTGGTAGCTAGGGGTATTGTAGTTGGGATCGCTGGAGCCGCTCGCCGGCGCAGGGAGGTAAGCCGGCGAGGAATTGACGATATCCCCCAGCTTGGTGGCGGGCCGCGGCCGGAACTGGGTGCTGCCGTAGCCCTCGTTCGCCGGGCTGCCCCGCAGATAGTTCAGCCGGCTTTGCGTCACTGAGCTAAGCTCGGTCAGCGAAGCCCGCAAAGCCTGCTGCTGCACGGTATTCAGGCTGGACCACTGGAAGGCCTGCCCCCCGCCGATGCCACCGCTGGAAGTAATAATCTGGCGACCGGTATCGCTGTTTACCTTCAGTTTGGCGTTCCACAATGGACTGCTCAAGGACAGGCTGGTGCCGCTGACCAAAATCTTGCGCGCGCTCAAATCCCCGGACCAGTCCGCGCTGTTGACGGAGGCTTCGTAGTAATAGGTGTCGCCGCTAATCGTGGACTTGCTGCCCACGCCGGCCGAGCCCGAGCCGTTCTGGTTGCTGATGTTTTGGAAGGCCTGATCCAACTGGGCGTTCAACTTGGACGGGTTGCTGACCAGAGAGTAATTGTCGGGGTTGCCGTCGCCGTCGGCATCCCATTGCCAGACATTGTTGGGGTCGAAAGAATTGGGATTGCTGGGATTGGTCTTGTTGTCCGTGAAGCCGCCGTACTTCGCCATATACCATAGCGGGCTCTCAAACAACGTGGTCGAGCCCTTGGTGGGGTCCAATGTGAAGGTGGCGGTGAAGGTCAACGGCAACACGCGGCAAGAGCCGCTGCTGAGACCATAGTTCAACGGGTTATAGCCGGTCTGACCGCTGCTGGTGCCAATGCACTGGGTCGCGGTGTTCTGGGTGGTATCGTTCTCGCGCACCACCAGATAAGCACCGGCCTTGTTCTCGGTAGAGGCCCCGGCCAAGGGCTGCACACCGGAAATGATGAAGCCGAGGTGGTTCCAATAGCCGCTGGCGGCATAGGTGGAGTTGACCGTCACCTGCACCTGATTGCTGCCCACCTTGGTGATCTGATAGGTGGCGATCGAGTCCAGGTCGTAGTCGCTGCCGAACTCGCTGTCGTCAAAGTTCGCCTGAAAAGAATAAGAACTACCGTCACTGGCCGCGCTGGTCAAGAAGAAGTTGGTGATGGTCATGGTGTTGCTTGCACCGTTCACCACCTTGCCGAAAGGCACCAGCGTCACCGAACCGCCGGCCAAGGGCACGGTGATCTTGGGCAAGGGCGAGGACAGCCCCACCGCGAAAGTGCGCACCGGCGCCAAAGTGGCGCCGCTGGGCGGGCTGGTCGGTGTCACCAGGATATTGGTGCGTGCATAATAGGCGGCCATCGCCGCGTAAAAACTACCCTGACGCGTCGGCTCCTCCGGCGACAAACCGCGAACGTCGAAATTGGAGGCGGACTTGCTGGTAGGCAAGCCGTCGGCGGTGCCGCCGGACACCTCGCCTATCATCACGTTTTTGCTGCCGCTGCCAAACTGATAGCCCCATAGCGTGCTGCCCAGCTGGCTAACGTTCATCCCGCTCAAATCATTGCTGTAGGAGAAACCCCAGGGCGAACCTGGCATCTGGCTGTCGTAGGAGGTCAAGGCCTCGCTGATCACTGTGACAAAGGGCTTGGTGCACCAGGCCCTGCCGTTATAGGGATTGGTCCAACTAGTGATCTTGGGCAACCCCAGAGTACTGGTGTCGATTGAGGTGGAACCGGTGATGAATTTGGGCCCACTCTTACCCGCCAGATAACGCAGGCCCTCGTAATACATGGTAGCCACCGGGTTGCCCCAGTTGCCGCTGCCGCTGGTGGAGGTATCGTAGCTGGAGCCGGACTTGTTGATCCTGAGGCGGTCGATGATGTCGGCAATCCCCCCGGCCTTGAAAGTGCCGTCGCTGTTCAACTCATTGCCGAACTTGCCGATGGCGTCGCGCAGCACCCCGCCCAGCTGCGGCGAATCGTAAGAACCGGTCAGCAAGCCAAACTCCATATTACTGCTGATGCCGTATTTGTGCAGCAGGCCGGTGGGCAGGTAATTGCTACCGTACTGGTTGCAATTGCTCTCCAGCAGACCCGCCACGCAAACCCGCACTTGCAGGGTCAAGGCGGTGAAGTTCTGCGAAAGCTTGCCGTTGCTCTCGGTGCTGACCCAGTCCGTCATCACGTTCTTGGTCGGATCCATAGCCGCGATCCGCAGCACCGGCGTACCGGGATAGGTGCCGCTATCCATATTCACCATGACAATGTTGCGGCCCGCCGACAGCATGCTGGCTATGGTGCTGGTGGTGGTGCCGGCGCCGTTTTCATATTTGGACACGCCCAGCGTAGTGTCGATATAGGACGCCAAGGACACTGTGGGGCTGGTCGAGATGACGCTACCGAAAGACTTGCCCCACACATGGGCGTCCAGCGGGATATTGGAGCGGATCAGGGTGGCCGGCGAAGCGCTGGCCCGCTTGCCGCCATACAGCGATTTGCGCAGCACATCGATGCGCGACATGGTGACGTAGTTGAGGAAGTCCCCGCTCCAGTGCGAGCCGTCGCAGGTCTTGTCACTCGTGGTGGAGTAGGGGACGAAGGCGCCGCTGGACGAACTGTAGGTGTAACACTTGAAGGAGTCGAAATAGCCGTAATAGTCGATGGACTTGGGCTTGTAACCGATGTCCGGCATCCCGACACCGTCCAGATCGGTATAGTCGTTGTAAGCCGCGACAAACAGATTATGGCTCTTGCCCATCACCAGCAGGTTGATCGGATTCACTTGCAAAGTGTTTTGCAATAGGGGCTGGGTCGGAATGGTCAGCGCCCAGGCCAGGCTTCCCTGGATCAAGGCCAAGATCAGACTCAAGCAACCTCGCAATATGATGCGCGCCATCTTCCTTCTCCTTACTGCTCCACCCAGACAACCGATTCCAATTGCGTCTGGGTTGTGTTCAACAGGGTCTTGCGGCCGCCATAACCCGTCGCCCGCAACAGGTAATAATCGCGGCCCCCGCTGGTGCTGACATAGCTGATGGTAAAGGTAGCGGACGCGGCCGAATTGGACACCGCAACGGTGCCACTCGCCGTGGTGCCGCTCGCCGGCAAATTGTCCGCCGTGGCGATATAAGTCTCAGCCTGGCGCATCGCCACTTCCGCGGCCATGAAGGCGATGGCCCGCTCGCGGTTGTTGCCGCCCAATTTTTCTTCCATCAGAGCTGAACGCACGGCGCCGAAACCAAGCATCGCCAGCACCGTCAGGAAAATCAGGGCCACCAATAATGAAAACCCCTGCTGTTGTGCCTTGGCCGTCATGACAGATTGTTCCGCAAGAAGATGGACGTCCGGAAAGTGCGCGCCAGTTTGCCATTATTGGACACCCCAACCGCCGGATAAGCGCTGCCATTGCAATCGGTCACCGAATAGCCACTGGGCGCGGTGTACTGGGTGTCCGACTCCACCAGGATGCAGACCTGAACCACATGAACATTCATCCAATTGGCAACACTAGCAGCAGAGCGATATATATCAGGAACATTGTCTGCCGGAGTACTAAGATCCTCCCCATACATCAGCACCAACTGCTTCACCCCGCTGAGCACCGTGCTGGTGCTGCCCGCCGAGGTGCAAGTCATCACATCGCTGGCGGTACGGGCAATCGCAAAATTGGTAATCACCGCGCTGGCCACTGGGCTGCCCTGGCAATCGACGATCTTATTATCGCCATTGCCGTAAAAACGGTAGTTCAAAGTGCCGCTCGCCTCCAGCAACACAGTTCCCGCGCTGGCAAACGTGGGGTTGCTGATGGGGAAATTGGAGGCCAGGCCATTGGCTAGCCTGGTGGTATCCACATAACCGGCCTGACGCAATTGCTCCGATACCCAGCGGAGGGCGAAACGCCCCTTCTCCTGCACCTCGGCTTGCGCCGCCTGGCTGCGAAACACGGTCTTGTTGGAATAGAACACCTGGCCGACCACCAGCACCACCATCAAGCCCAGCGTCAACGCCACCATCAGCTCGATCAAGGTCATGCCGCGTTCATGGCGGCTGCGCATCGCCAAGGTTTTCATCGGAATCGGTACTCGAAGGTCTGGGTTTGCATGGGCGTGGTGCCGCTCGCCGCTTTTTCCTGCCAACTGACGCTGACTGAAACCTGGCAGGCCGTGCCTGTGCCGGAAGCGCCGGCCAGGCTATAACTGCAAGCGCTTAAGGTGCTGGCCGTCGTGCCGTCCGTTTTTTTCAACAGAACTTGCACAGAGCCAGAGCCGAACATGCTGGTAGTCGCTGAGGCGAAATAGGCGGTATCAGACGCCGCGATGTTCTGAATGGAAGCGATGTTGCTCGTACACTCCGACGTCGCCACCCCGGAGGCGTAGCATCCCAGCGCGCTATTCAAATCCATCTGATTGCTGGCGGAGTTCAAGGCATAAATCTGATCGCCGGTCGCCGCTCTCACCCGCTCAGCCGCCTCCACCGCCAACTCCGAGGCCAGGCTGCGCATATAAGCATCATGCGAATCGCGGATAGACTTCAGCTGCATGCCGGCCATGGCCAATAAGCCCAGCGCCACGACCAGCACTGAGATCAGCACCTCCAGCAAGGAAAACCCGGCCTCCGCTTTCTTCCCTGTTCGCATATTCAATTCCCGCTGATCAAGCCGTACGGCGCTACCTGCACCGTACTGCTGGCCGTAGTGGTCTGGCTTTGAAACTGAATCTGCAACGTGGTGGTCAGGCGCGTGCCGCTAGCCGTCGCTCCCCTTGCCTCGCCGCTAGGCGCAAAACGAAAACCGGCCACCGTGCTAGAAGCAACCGCTGCGCCTCCAGGATTATGCACTGACAGAATTTCACTGCTCGAAGGCGCGCCGCTACCATCGAGATCGGCGAAAACCAACCACCCCACCGACCAATTGCTGGCTGAATTGGAACAACTGCTGCCATCGGTGGATGCGCACACACCCACTGGCACGCCACGGCGAATCGCTTCGGCACGGGCATTGGTCATGTCCGCCACCAAAGCGCGCGACAGCGCCTGGTAACGATTCGTGTCGATGAATTGGTTGAACGCCGGCACCGCCAATGCCAGGCCAACCCCCACCACCGCAATGGCCACCAATAGCTCAACCATGGTGAAGCCCCCCAACGTCGCTCGCCGGCCCATTCCATTCCCGTTGCTTAAGCTGTTTTTCAGGATTGTATAGAGAAGAGTATGCAGGCAAGCTTGGCTGGACAAGCGGCAACTAAAGCAAGACAAAGGGTAAAACAGAGAGGCAAACGGGATTGAGCCGCCGGACGGCGGCGC
>NZ_JALCYU010000059.1:0-558 GCF_023507765.1 Chromobacterium sp. IRSSSOUMB001 | reverse complement strand
TTCGCTCAACACGCCGTCGCCGTTGCGCTCCGCCACTTTACGGCCCAGCGCGTCGTAGCGGCTGCGGGTGATCTTGCCGTTGGCGTCGGTGAATTCGATCTGCCGGCCGGCGGCGTCGTAGCGCCAGCTTTGGCTGGGGCTGACCGTGGCTTCGCCGCCGTCCAGGGTGTAGATCGGCACCGCGTCGCCGGTCTGGCGGGTCAGCCGGTTGTTGGCGTCGTACTGGTAGCGGGTGGTGCGCTGTTCCGGCTTGCCCTCGGCTTCCACTTGCAGGGTGCGGTTGCCGAAGCCGTCGTATTCGAAGCGTTTGACGATGCCCGACGGACTGGTCTCTTTGAGCACCCGGCCTTGCGTGTCGTAGAGGTAGTGGTAGCCGCCCCCCAGTTGGTTGGTGTAGGCGGTCTTGTTGCCGAAAGCGTCGTACGCCATCTTCTCGACGCCGCCCTCGGCATCGGTAATCGCGGTTTGACGTCCCTGTGCGTCGTGCTCGATCCGGGTCACCGCGTCGCGCTGGGCGTCGACGATCAGGGCCGGCGCCACGCCGGCCTTCAGCGCGGT
>NZ_JALCYU010000058.1:0-606 GCF_023507765.1 Chromobacterium sp. IRSSSOUMB001 | reverse complement strand
AGGCCCCCAGATCTCCCACACCGAGAAATCGAAGGCGTAGGAATGGAACAGCGACCAGACATCGTCGGGACCGAAGGCGAAACGCTCGGCGGTGGCGGCGATCAATCGGACCACATTGTGGTGGCTGACCACGCAGCCCTTGGGGGTGCCGGTGGAACCGGAGGTATAGATGACGTAAGCGGCCTGCTGCGGATGCAGACGGCGCGGCGGCGGCGCGGCGTCGCCGGAGGAGACGGCCACATCCAGCCAGCGCAGGGCGAGGCCGGCGGGCAGGGCTTCGGCGGACTCGGCGTCGCCGACGACGACATGGATGGCGCTGTCGCGGACGAGGAACTCCAGGCGCTCGGCGGGATAGCCGGGGTCCAGCGGGACATAGGCGGCGCCGGCCTTGAGGATGGCGAGCATGGCGACGAGGAGATCGGGCTGACGCTGGCAGCACAGGCCGACGCGTTGTTCCGGCTGCACGCCGAGCTGGAGTAATTGCCTTGCGAGCTGATTGGCGCGGGCGTCGAGTTCACGGTAGCGCAGGGCGGAGGTTTCGCCCTGGACGGCGACGCGCTCGGGGAAGGCCTGGGCGGCGTGCTCGAACCAGCTGCAAAGGTCGGG
>NZ_JALCYU010000057.1:0-620 GCF_023507765.1 Chromobacterium sp. IRSSSOUMB001 | reverse complement strand
AGCCCAAGGCCTGGCCCGCCGCGTTGAACCACACGATGTGCAGGCTGGTATTCGCGCGGTGCGCGCCGGTGTATGCCGAGAAGGCGTAACGGCGTCCCGCTTGCACCGGCACGCTTTGCACCAGTTCCTGGTAGGCGTCTTGCGGATGACGACCGGTCTGATGCAGATAGACGGTGTTCTCGCCAGCCAGGCCTTCCGCCACCCGCCAGTCGGCGTTCAGGTTCCCGCCCACCTCCGCGGCGGCGTTCCATGCCGCGTAATCCCAGCCCGCCACCTTGCCCGGCACCGAGGCTTCGAACAGGCTGTTGCGCAGCAGGTTGGCGCGGGCGCCGTCTTGCAGGCCTTCGGCGGACAGGCCCATCTGCGCCAGGCTCTTGGCGTAGCGGATGGTGTCGGTGAGATTGCCCGCCGCATCATAGCGGCGCTCAGTCACATAGCCCTGTGCGTCGACGCTGAGGCTGGGTCGCCCGGCTGCGTCGTAGAAGCTGCGGCTATGTTGATCGGCCGCGTCGGCCACCAACGCCGGCTTCCAATCGCTCGGCCCTGAAGCATCCAGCGCCAGTTCTTCAAACTGCGCCCGCGTCGCAAACAGCCAGGAGTCGTTCTCGCCCACCGCGGTG
>NZ_JALCYU010000056.1:0-636 GCF_023507765.1 Chromobacterium sp. IRSSSOUMB001 | reverse complement strand
TGAAGTCAGAGCCAAACTCAGTTCCGAACCCGGCAAGACCCAACTGAATCAGGGCTTCCTGACCCAGCCGCGCAGCAACGGCAAGGCCGAACCACGCGGCGACGGCTTCGAACTCAGAACCGACAGCCACGGCGCCATCCGCGCCGGTCACGGCCTGCTGCTGAGCACCGAAGCGCAAAACGGCGCTTCCGGCAAACAACTGGCGCGCGAACAAGCGCAAAGTCAGCTGGACGCGGCCCTCAGCCTAAGCCAGAGCCTGGGCGACACCGCCAGCGGCCAGCAGGCCGACACCATGGAAACCGGGCCGGAAGAAATCGGCGCGGACAACGCCAAAGCCGCCAAGAAAACCGAAGGCCACCTGCAACACCAGGCCGCCGCGCTGAAAGCCTGGGAAGCCGGCTCCAACACCGACAAGGACGGCAAGACGGCAAAAGACCAAGCCGGCCAACAACCGCTGATCGTGCTGTCCGCGCCGGCGGGCATCGCCAGCCTGAGCCAGCAAAGCCAGACCGTGGCGGCGGGCACCAACCTGGACCTGGTGGCGCAGCGCGACACCAACCAGACCAGCGGCCGGCGCTGGCTCCACAATGTGGGCCAGCACATCAGCCTGTTCGTGGCGGGGGTCAAGGACCAGAT
>NZ_JALCYU010000055.1:0-665 GCF_023507765.1 Chromobacterium sp. IRSSSOUMB001 | reverse complement strand
CGGTGAAAGACTGGTTCGCTGACCAGAGCAACTGGATCGAACTGATCACCTTCGCCAGCGGCGTGAAGTGGACGGCCGATCAGCTGATGCAACAGGGCGTGCCGCTGGTGGGCACGGAACTGGGCGACACCTTGCGCGGCGGCAACGTCAACGACTGGATGCTGGGCAACGGCGGCAACGACTCCTTGTATGGTGGCCTTGGTAATGATCTGATCGAAGGCGGGGCGGGCGACGACGGCCTGTTTGGCGAAGACGGCAACGATACGCTGCGCGGCGGGATCGGCAACGATCTGCTGAACGGAGGCAACGGCGCCGACTTGCTGGAAGGCGGCGACGGTAACGACACTCTGGTGGGCAGCGAGGGCGGCTACTGGCGCGAAGAAGGCGATACCCTGCGTGGCGGCGCCGGCAACGACCTGATGTCGGTTTCGTCCACCACTTGGAACAATGTGTTCGAAGGCGGCACCGGCAACGACACCATGACCGGCGGTTACGCGCGCGACCTGTATCTGTTCAACCTGGGCGACGGTCAGGACCTGGTCATCGACAAGGGCGATCCGAACCGGCCGGCCAGCGATTACCGCGACGAGATCCGCTTCGGCGCCGACATCAAGGAAACCGACATCCAGGTGCTGCGCAGCGGCAACGACATGGTGTTCCGCCAC
>NZ_JALCYU010000054.1:0-740 GCF_023507765.1 Chromobacterium sp. IRSSSOUMB001 | reverse complement strand
TTGGGGTGCGGCGGCGTCAAGGCGCGCCAGGCTTCCAATTCCGCCATGTCCTGCTTACGCGCCTCCCAGGCCCTCAGCATCAGCGGCGTCGGCTGCCACGGCTCGGCGCCGAACACCGGCAGCCGTGGTTCGGCGCGCCACAGCTGCCTGAGCGCCGTTTCCGCCGCCGCCGGCCGCTGGCTGAAGGCGCGCAGCGCCGGGTCCAGCTCCGCCATCGGCAGGGCCGCTCCGCTCTGCGGGTCGGTGAAGCTCAGCTCCGGCAGCGCCCCGGCCGGCCACTGCGGCCAGCCGCGCCCGCTCAATACCGGCAAGCCCAGCGACGGCAAGATCAGGCCCAGCAGATAGCGCGGGTCCTTGCGCTTGATCGCGAAGCCGACGCTGCCCAGCGTCACCGCCAGTCCCACCACTCGGCCGGCTATCATCAGCGGCGACAGCGGCTTGTTGGATTCGTCGTCGTAGAACACCGTGCGGTAGCGGAAGTAGTCGGTCCACGGCTCGCGGGTGCCCAGGGTGGAATAGATGAACCAGGCGCGGGAGTCGTGGATGTGCTCGTCGTACAGCAGCACCAGATCGCGCAGCTCGCGTTGGCCGAACAAGGTTTTTTCCTTGGCTTGGCCGCTCTCGCGGATGCTGGCGTACTCGGCGGCCTCGTCGTCGCTGTTGAGCAGGTAGACGGTGCCGCCCAGCGCCAGGTCCAACACCCCGTCGATGATGCTGCTGGGGTCGCCGGACAACTGCCA
>NZ_JALCYU010000053.1:0-846 GCF_023507765.1 Chromobacterium sp. IRSSSOUMB001 | reverse complement strand
CTGTTCAATCTGGGCGATGGTCAGGACCTGATCATCGACAAGGCGGATGCGGATATTGCGCGTGAAGAGTACCGCGATGAACTGCGCTTTGGTGTCGGCATCAAGGAAACCGACATCCAGGTGCTGCGCAGCGGCAACGACATGGTGTTCCGTCATGTCAACGGCCAGGACAGCGTGACGGTGAAAGACTGGTTTACCGATCGGGTGTACTGGATCGAGCAGATCACCTTCGCCAGCGGCGTGAAGTGGACGGCCGAGCAACTGATGCTGCAGGGCGTGCCTTTGGTGGGCACGGAACTGGGCGACACGCTGCGCGGCGGCAATGTCAACGACTGGATCCTGGGTAACGGCGGCAACGATTCGCTGTACGGCGGCAACGGCAACGACCTGCTGGAAGGCGGGGCTGGCGATGACGGCCTGTTTGGCGAAGAAGGCAACGACACCTTGCGTGGCGGTGCAGGCAACGACACGCTTAACGGCGGCAACGGCGCCGATCTGCTGGAAGGCGGCGATGGCGACGACGTGATCTACGGCAATAATGATGGCGGTGGCTGGCGCGTAGAGGGTGACACCCTGCGTGGCGGCGCTGGCAACGACCAGTTGTTTGCCGGGTGGAGAGGTTACGACAACGTGTTTGAAGGCGGCGCTGGCAACGACACGCTGACGGGCAGCTATGCGCGCGACACCTATCTGTTCAATCTGGGCGACGGTCAAGACCTGATCATCGACAAGGCGGATGCGCCGACGGTCAACGACGCCTACCGTGATGAGTTGGTGTTCGGCGTAGGTATCAAGGAAACCGACATCCAGGTGCTGCGCAGCGGCAACGACATGGTGTTCCGCCAC
>NZ_JALCYU010000052.1:0-870 GCF_023507765.1 Chromobacterium sp. IRSSSOUMB001 | reverse complement strand
CCGCCACCGCCACGCCCACCAACTTGCCCAGCGTCTTCTCCCTATCTTCGAATAAGGGCTGGAACAAGAAATAAGCCCGCCCTCCCCCCTCGTGCAACTCGAAAGCCCCGCTAGCCACCCGCTGCCCTGTCTCCAAGGCCCAGCTCAATGCCGGTCGGAAATAGGCATCACCCAAAATATCGTAGCCAAACATCGGGCCGGCCTCTGGCCGATCGGGCTCCAACATTGAAATCACTAATGACTGCGAACGCACGACGGCCGGTCGCCACGCACGGCTTCCCGCCACATCGAAATCGCGAATGTAAAAAGTTTCACCGAATTTTCCGCTCATCTGACGCAAAAAGAGCGGCCGCTCCGCCAAAGGCACGCTTTGAAAAAAAATAAAGGAATGAAGCTGCGGATAGTGAGGCAATAATTCACGCACAAAAGTAGACAACTCGGACGCCTCAAACGGCCGGCTAGCCGCCATCAGCGCGTCTACAGAGGACAGCACCGACTCATTCTGATCCAGCTTGCGCGCCACCATTGCGTGCGCCCGCTGCGCCACTGACTCAAACTCGTCCCTCAAACGCTGCAGCTCTCCCATCCCCCACAGCACCGTCACCAACAACGCGCAGAGGGCCCAGGCCAATACAAATAAATGCACGCCGTCCCGCCTGAAATTTCTCAAAATTCCCGCCTCGATTCCCGATCTTGATGCTGGAATTCTATTCATTACCAATAGGTTTTGCTGAGTAATTAGACGAATTTTCAGTAAAAATAAGTGAAAATCCAGAACAAAAAAGAACAATGGCTTAATAATCAAGGAGAAAGCCAAAGGGATGAAGAACAGGAAAAGAAGTTTAATCGCACCGACCGAACGGCGGCACA
>NZ_JALCYU010000051.1:0-1169 GCF_023507765.1 Chromobacterium sp. IRSSSOUMB001 | reverse complement strand
GTGGTATTGCGCCGCTGGCGCGGTGTGGTCAGTCACGCTCGCCGCCTCAGCGCCAGCCGCGACGAGGCCTTATACGAACTGCGCATCGAATCCCAACTCGCCCGCCTGGGCGAAGGCCGCTATTCCCGCATCTTCCAGCACCAATCCGTGCCGGACATCATTGAAGCCGTGCTGCGCCGCCACGACTATCGCGGCCACGAAATTACCTGGAAGCTGCGCCCCTTGTTCGGCCAAGACCATAACCCCTACCCCAAGCTGGAGTATGTGACCCAATATCAGGAGTCCGATCTGGACTTCATCCATCGCCTCGCCGAAAAAGCCGGCCTTTACTACTATCTGGTCACCGACCCCAAGAGCGCCGCCTGGGAAACCATCGTCTTCGGCGACGATGTCGACGCCTACGTCCGCACCGGCCTCGATCCCGCCCAACCTCCTCAGGGCGGCGTCAAGCTCAAGCTCCGGCCCCAGGCCGGCATGGCCGACAACGAAGAAACCCTGAGCCGCTTCGAACTCGCCGCCCAGCCCATCCGCGCGCAAATCCAGCGCAATGACTACAACTACCGCAGCGCCGACACCCGCCTGCTCAGCCAGGGCGGCCCGGCCGACAACACCCCCGGCGCGCGCGGCGTCGATTACCTGTGGGGCGAGCATTACAAAGACCCGGAACAAGGCCAGCGCGCGGTGCTGATCGCCCAGCAGCGCCAACACTGCCGCCAGTGGATCGCCGCCGGCGACGGCAATTGCCTGCAAGCCTTCGCCCCCGGCCAGATCTTCAAGCACGACGGCCCGGCGCTGGCTCCCGCCCCGGACGGCTGGCTGCTGGTCTCGGTCCAGCACCAGGGCGGACGCCGCGACGCCTACCGCAACGCCTTCACCGCCATGCCCGCCGACCGGCCCTATCGCCAGGAACTGCGGACCCCGGTGCCGAACATTGCCGGCGCGCTGCCGTCCCGCGTGGTCGCCCCGGAAAAAACCTATTACGGCGCGATAGACCTGCAAGGCCGCTACTGCGTGCGCCTGCCCTTCGACCTGGACGAATGGTCGCCCGGCGGCGACAGCCGCCCGCTCAGATTGGCCCGGCCCTACGCCGGCCCGGAATACGGCCAGCACTTCCCGCTGCACCAAGGCACCGAAGTGCTGGTCAGCTTTGTGCTGGGCGATGTGGACCG
>NZ_JALCYU010000050.1:0-1214 GCF_023507765.1 Chromobacterium sp. IRSSSOUMB001 | reverse complement strand
TGTAATGACCCAGCACTTTCTGCACAGGTCAGGCTGCTAATTGATACGCCATCGCCGGCGTTTTCATCCCTAAGGCCTGGTGGGGACGCCGGTGGTTATAGAACCCGATCCAGTCTGCAATGACACGGCTGGCGTGCGTCAGGCTTTCAAACCGATGGCGGTGAACGCATTGCTCTTTCAACGTCCGGATCACCCGCTCCACCATGCCGTTCTGCTCCGGCGTATATGGCGTGATGAACTCTTGCTGTAAGCCGTAGCTCCTCACCAATGCCGTGTAGTTCCGACTGGTAAAGACCAAACCGTTATCGCTTCTCAGCAAGAATTTCTCCGGCACACGCCCCAGGCAGCCAAATCGACTGATGAGCGCATGCTCAAGTGCCGATTCGGCCGTCTTCGACTTGCCGCTGCGTGACAAATGCCAGCCAAGCAACTCCCGGGTGCAACAGTCAATCACCAGTGCCAGGTGACTCCAGCCATCCTTTCCCGACCAGATACGGCACAGATCGGTGGCCCAACGCTCATTTGGCCGCTTCGCGACTGAAGGCAACGCTTGCACACGCGGGCGGAAGCCCACCGAGCGTTTCTTCACCTGCCAGCCCTTGAGCTGAAAGATCCGTTGCACCGTGTTCTTGTTCAAACCCAGAAGACCCGCGACCGTTCGATAGCCGAATGAAGGATTTTCCTCGATCATCGCTTTGATCGGCGCGACGAAGTGCTGCTGGAGTTTGGGCTCAGCCTTCTGCTCGCGGTAATACACCGTGCGCCGCGGGATGCCAAACCAGCGGCACAAGGTGCTGACTGGAACCCGGATGCCATCTTCAGCCAGTCCCTGCCGGACGGACTCGATTACTTGTCGTCCTCGCCCAACAGGGACTGTAATTTTTTTCTGGCACGTAGCTCCAGCATGGCTTCGCCATACGCCTCTTGGAGGTCCTTGATCTGTTTCTCGTACTGTTCACGGATCTCCATCGGCTTGGCTCGCAGTGCATTCTCCATGCCGCGCTTGGCCTCATCGACCCATTCTTCGACTTCTGATGGCGCCAGGTCAAAGGACCGAGAGGCCTCGGCCACTGTGGTCTTGCCCTGAATGATTTCCATCACCAACGCGGCTTTGCGCTTGGCGGTCCAACGCTTGATTTCGTCTTCCATGGTCATACTCATCACATGCTCCTGTGTGAATTATGACCTGAGCAGGTTTTTAGTGGGTCATTACA